>JAZQPD010000057.1:0-13967 GCA_045628285.1 Bacteroidaceae bacterium | reverse complement strand
TCGCATTCCGCGAAATATTTTCCGTATCTCTCGTCCCAATATCCGTGTGTGTCTGAAAGTAGTCCTATTCGTTTCATCAGTCTTGTGGTTTACTTTTTGCCTGAGACAATGCCGCTCTTCCTTATCTTCCAGCCAATGAGTGCAACGAAGATGCTCATGAGTGGGCTGATGATATTGAAGAAGCAATAAGGCATGTAGGTGATTGTAGGCACACCGAGAACTGTGGCCTGAGTAAGACCACAGGTGTTCCAAGGGATAAGTACGGACGTCACCGTGACAGCGTCTTCGGTTGTCCGTGAGAGCAGACGGTTTTCATATCCAAGCCGTTTGTAGGCATCCTTGAACATACTTGCAGTGAGAATGATGGAAATGTATTGGTCGCTTGTGACTATGTTGGAGAATATTCCTGTAAACACTGTTGATGAAACGAGTGAGAAACGGTTTTTAACCCATCTGACGATTACTCCAGTGATGCTCTGAATCATTCGGGTTGCCATCATCACACCTCCGAAAGTAAGGGCACAGAGAATGAGCCATACAGTATTGAGCATTCCTGACATTCCACTCGTTGATACGAGTTCGTTGAGATTTGCACTTCCTGTCTCGACTGAAGTGTGACCGAAACATGTGAGCATCACTCCCTTGACGATATTTCCGTTGTCGGCAATGGATGAGAGTACGTCCGGTTGGAGAATGAGTGCTGCTATGACAGCATAGACTGATGCCATGAGCAACGTGATGAGTGCAGGCATTTTTTTGGCAATCATAAAGCCGACAATGACCGGAACTACGAGAGTCCAGCAGGTAATGTTGAATGTTCGGCTCAGTCCTTCGGTGTATTCTGCTATCATGACCGGGGTGTCGCTGCAGTCAACCAGACCTACTACGAGGAATATGATGAGTGAGATGGTGAATGATGGAATGGTAGTGTAGAGCATGTAGTGAATATGATTGAACAAAGTCACCTCTGCTGCTGATGATGCCAGGACGGTAGTGTCGCTCAGGGGAGAAATCTTGTCGCCGAAATAGGCTCCTGATATGATTGCACCTGCTGACCATGCCGATGAGATTCCAAGTGCGTCACCAATTCCGAGCAGGGCAATTCCGATTGTGGCGATGGTGGTCCACGAACTGCCTGTCATCACTGACATCATTGCACAGATGATGCAACTTGTGACGAGATAAAGCTCAGGACGGATAATCTGAATGCCGTAGTAGATGAGGGTCGGCACGATTCCGCTTATCATCCAAGTTCCTGAAATCATTCCGATAAGCAACAGGATGATGATGGAGATGGATGTGTTGCCGATTGCGGTTCCGATGCCTTGTTCAATCTTCTTCCATGGCATCTTACAGACTCTCATGGAGATTGCTGCCGACGTTGCTGCCGCAAAGAGCATGCTGATCTGACTACCACCCTCCATTGCATTGGCTCCGAAGAAATGTACGGTCAATACAATTAATCCGACGAGCACTACGATGGGAATAAGCGAGATGACAGGAGATGGTTTCATAGTCTTGCAAGGAATTTGTTTATTGTGTCTGTAAGAATATCTGCAGTGGTTTCCATGCCGAATTGTGATGAGTCTATGCACAGGTCATAGTATTTCTTGTCGCCCCATTCCTGTCCGGTATAATAGTTGTAGAACTCGGCACGTTTCCGTTCTCCTTCCCTGATGAACTTCCTTGCTTCATCGGCTGTACACTGACGGCGATTCATGACATTTTCTATCCTGAAGTCCAGGTCGGCATATATAAATATATTAAGGTGTCGCGGATTCTCACGGAGGACATAGTCTGCACATCGTCCGAGAAACACACACCGCTTCTCCTTCGCCTCGTTCCAGATAACCTCACTCTGGAACTGGAACAATGAGCCCTGGGTGATTCCCTCACTATAGTAGTTTGCATGGCCGATGATAGGAACCTTGTTGAAGAGCAGATTGTGGAGTCTGCCATGTTTCTCGTCCTGTCTCTCAAAAAGTTTCTCACTGATTCCGCCCTTTTTTGCGGCAAGGGCAAGGAGTTCCTTGTCGTAAAGCTGGCAGTCGAACCGTCGGGCAAGCATCTCGGCTATCTGCTTGCCTCCGCTACCTAACTCACGCCCTATGGTTATGGAGAAGATGTCGTTCATATCTGATTGAATTTATGTCTGTAAATGAAAAATACAATAGCCGCCATCACCGATGCCAGGAAGTCGGAGAGAGGTATGGCATACCATATTCCGAACAACTGGAAGAAATGCGGCAGTATGATAAGCCCCGGCAGCAGGAATATCAGTTGCCTCGTAAGCGACAGGAAGATGCTTACCTTTGCCATTCCTATGCTTTGGAAGAAATTGGTAGTGACCATCTGGAAACCTATGACAGGGAAGGTGCAGGTGTAGAGCACCATAGCGGGTGTTGCCATGGATATGAGTTCAGCATCGTGAGTGAACATCCTTACGCATAGTTCCGGGAAGAATACTCCCACGACAAATGCTATGCAGCATACGATTGTGGCGAGTCCCATGGTGTAGTAGTAGACCTTCATCAGTCGTGGAATCAACTGAGCACCGTAGTTGTATCCTGCAATCGGCTGCATTCCCTGATTGAGTCCCATGACTATCATTGCAAAGAAGAAACCGATTCGGTTTACGATGCTGTACGCACCTACAGCGAGGTCACCTCCATAGAGGAGCAATCCCTTGTTTACGAATATCACTACCAGACATGCGCAACTGTTCATCAGAAACGGGGACATACCGATGGAGAGGATGTCGGACACAATTCGTTTTTTCAGTCCGTAGATACCTCTCTTGAAATGGATTACTTCGTTTGGGTTGGAGAATATCTTCAACTGGACACAGAGACATACGGTCTGCGACAGGACGGTAGCAATGGCTGCACCCTGAATTCCCATGTCGAGCGTATAAATGAAGATTGGGTCGAGGATTGCATTGAGCACAACGGTAATGATTGTGCAGTACATTGCCATTTTCGGTTTTCCGATAGATCTGAGCAATGCGTTCTGACCGAAGTACAGATGGGTGATTGAGTTGCCTAAGAGAATGATTACGATATAGTCCTTTGCATAAGGCAGGGTATTGTCGGTTGCTCCGAAGAAACGAAGAATCGGGTCAATAAAGACAAGGCACAGTACCATGAATATGATACCCGTCAGAATCTTCATCACGAAGCAGTTTCCGAATATTCTGTCGGCACTCGAATAGTCTTTCTGTCCGAGTCGGACCGACAATATGGTTGCTGCTCCTACACCCACCATGGCACCCACAGCCGCACTCAAGTTCATCAACGGGAAGGTTATGGCAAGTCCCGACAATGCCAGTGCTCCCACACCATGCCCTATGAAGATACTGTCCACCATATTGTACAATGACGATGCCGTCATCGCAATGATGGCAGGCAGAGAGTACCTCAAAAGCAAACGTCCGATTTCCTCCGTACCTAATTCCTTAGGACTGTTATGTTCGTTCATTAAATTATTTACTATTTACAGATTTACTATTTACTATTTGTTTACGATTTAATAATTTACTATTTACTATTCACTTTTCACTCCGATCGGAGCGAGGTTATTAAATTCTGTCCATGCTGGTGGCTCGACTCCAAGGAGGTTCTTCACAAAGAAGTCATAGCGTTTGTGTTCTCCGTAGGAGTCACCCATAGTGTGGTGTGCACCTGGAAGATAAATGAATTCGAAGTCCTTGTTGGCTTTCTGAAGCGCATTGACAACCTGGAACGAAGAAGAAGGGTCTACATTGTCATCCATTTCTCCCACCACAAGCATGAGTTTGCCTGTGAGGTTCTTTGCATTGACCACATTCGAACATGCCTCGTAACTCTCATCAACAGTACCCATCCACTGTTCGTTCCACCAGATTTTGTCCATTCTGTTGTCGTGGCATCCGCATGCAGAATATGCTGCCTTGTAGAAATCGCCGTGGAAGAGCAATGCTCCGAGAGATTCCTGACCACCTGCGGAACAGCCATAAATACCCATCCGATCAATATCCATCTGCTTGTACTGTTTTGCAGCGGCCTTTATCCATGCAATATGATCAGGCAGTCCGGCATCCTTCAGGTTCTTGTAGCATACTTCCTCAAATTCCTTTGTACGGAATGAGGTGGTCATGCCGTCAACCTGAACTACTATGAATCCCAGTTCTGCCAGGTCACAGAGATTGCCGTACCAAGTTGAGAACGACTTCGGAACATACTGGTCACCAGGTCCTGAATAAATATATTCGATCACCGGATATTTCTTCTTGGGATTGAAGTTCGACGGACGTGCAATGAGTCCCCACATGTCGGTCTTTCCGTCACGACCTTTTGCAACGAACACCTCTGGAGCCTTCCATCCAGTCTTAAGCAGTTCGCTGATGTCGGCACGTGCTATCTCGCGGATGAGATGTCCGTCCTCACCTGAACGCAGTACTGTGACAGGTGGATTTTCTACGGAAGAATAAGTGTCTACAAGATATTTCATGTCTCTTGTGAAGGTTGCTCTGTGGGTTCCGTTGCCAGGAGTGAGTTCCACCAGTCCCGTTCCGTCGAGGTTTATCCTATAGTAGTGGATGAAGTAAGGATCCTCGTCCTTGTTCTTCTCGTTGGCTGTGAACCAGATGATTCCTTTCTCCTCGTCAATTCTCTGCACGTCGCGTACCCAGTATTCGCCCTTGGTAATCTGTGTTGCCACATTGCCCTTTGTCCTGTCGTAGAGGTAGAGGTGTGCATAATTGTCGCGGTCACTCTTCCACAGAATCCGCTTTCCGTCACGGAAGTCGTGGCGGTAGTTGCGGCTGTAAGCCACATACTTCGGACTTGTCTCTTCGATGAGTGTGCGCACATTTCCTGCAAGATCCATTTCGAGTACACGATAAGTCTTGTGGCCTCTCTCGTTGAATTCAAATGTCACAGTCTTGCTGTCCTCGTCCCAGTCTGGGGCACTGACTTCATACTGGTACTGGAACAATCGAGTTGACGGAATGCTGACCTTCCCCGTCTCAAGTTCTATGATGACAGGTACCCTGTAGTTGAGTGAGTCGCCTGGCTTGGTGTATTGCAGCTCGCTGTATTTAGGCTGTACCTGATCTCTTGGGGAAGAGTTCACGTATGTAATCATGTGTTTAGGTGCCGGCTTTATCTTAGTGGTTGCAAGATACTTGCCATCGGGTGAGAGTCTTGCGTGAATGGAATAATAGAAAGTATCAACTCCATCCTTGGTGAGTTGGCGGTCACCTATCCAGAGGTTGCTGTTCTTCCATGAGAGGACAAGACTGTCCCTGAGGTATGTGTCACCGCATTCGTCGTTCTCCGGGTCAACGGTCATCCAATGATGGCTCTGCTGATGCCATGTCAGTTTTCTTTCGCCTTGTTGGTTCCTTGCCTGCTGACGGTTACCGTTGCCGCGTGGACGCCAGTCTCCCCAGCGTTGGGAACCTTCCTGATGTTCTGGTGTCTTGTACTCCTCAACGGTGTTGGTCTCAGCATCGATTACGTAGGTCCGGGTTGTGTCACCCTCTTCCAAAGTGTAGGTGAACTTATGCGTATCACCGACGGCACGGGCCTGTACGTTTGAGTTCTTCACTTTTCCGGAATAGCTCTTCCTGAGATTCCATGCACGGTTATAGTCCTCCACCTTTCCCTGTGCTGATGCGCTTACAACCATAATGAAGTTGCAGGCAAAAATTAGTGTGTAAGCAATGATTTGTTTCATAATTAATAGATATTGAAATCGTTAAAGAAATAATAGTACCACCAGTAAGTCTTGCCGTAGACGGGCTTCAGCATCCTTCCTATTTCGACTATCCTACCTCCGTCCCCAAGGGCAGCCTGATAGTCGCTTACGAACTTGTTGTAGTCCATGGAATGGTGCTGATTGTATATGTCGACAGCTTCGACAATATGTTTCGGAACATTTTCCACGGAGTGGTTTGCATAGTAGTTTTCCAACTGGAACTTGATGAGGTCATCGTCCTTCAGTATCATGGCATAGCAAACGGCCGCCTCCTGCTGCACCATATTCTGGGCTATAAGATAGGCATAGTTGCTGATGATATATTCCATGCACAGACCATTGTCGGCATTCAGTTCGCCTTCTCCGCTCAGTTCCAGGGGAGCCACTGCATGATATTCCGGACTGTCGATGAATGCCCCGAGGTCCATCCTCATGCGTTCGCGTTCCTGAGCCCATTTCTTATGGAAAGTAGTGGAACGGAGCATGGTCAGGTATTTCTCAGCCAGGTCGTTTTCTTCTTTCCAGACGGCACATCTTGCCATCATCTTCAACTGTTTCAGCGACTGACCGTGATTGACCTCATTCTCCATCGCCCACCGGTAAGCGTAGTTCACGAGTCCGTTGTAGTAGTAAAGCAACGAACCTGCCGTGACAACCATTCTGACTTTCAGTTTCCCGCAGTTGGGTTTGGCTCCGATGTTGTTGAGTGCAAACATTTTCTCACCGAGTTGTCCGAGGTTGATGAGTGCTATGTTCTTGCATATCACCATCTGGTGGGTAGGGGAAGACTGATGCTTCCCAAACTCATCTATCGCATCCTGCCACCTGCATTCGTCAATGGCACGGTAGAGCCTCAGTTCACTGTGGAAGTTCTCATCGCTGAAGTTGTTCTTCAGACAGATTATGGTACAGATTCCAATACTGATGAATCCTGCAACGAAGCAGATAGGTTTTCTGGTCCATGCTTCTCTTGCCATCCACCCCTTGCCCATGCACGCTAAGAAGATGCACCATGCTGCAATCACGAGGAACGGCATACTCTTCTCCCAGTCGGTGTAGTCAAGATGTTGGAAAAGTGGTAAGCCAATCCACCATGCATCTTCGATACGGAACTGGCTGTACATCTGATAGGTTGTCCGCGGAACCAGTCCTATGCAGAGAAGTCCTGTACAACCGACGATTATCCGTTCGCTGGGGATTCCCCTCCTGCTTCCCATCAGTACCATCATCAGTGCTGCAAGCAACGCCCACCATCCGCAGGCAATGTATCCGAGTGATGCAATGGCAATAATAAAGGCCACTTTCGCAGCCGTACGTATTGTGTTTTTCTGGCAGAAGGTGCCGATACCTCTCATTCCCCACAAGATAATCATCATGAGGAGATAGCCGACACTCTGTTCGAACCAATATCCCTGATCATTGATGTAGTAGAGCCAATATCCGAGGTCGGTGATGGAGACTGTCAGTGCACAGACAGGCACAAGTCCGAGTACCGTCCAGATGCCTTTCAGGTCGAAGACCTTTATGGTGAGCAGGAAACTCGCTACCCAGATGAGTATCAGAATCCCACTTCCCAGCCAAGGGTAGAAAAAATACTGGGTGAGGTAGCATCCTATCCAGTCGAGCAATCCGCCAGGAACAGCAAGTTTCTCCATCAGAAAAGTATGGCTGTTCATGAAGATGGAATGTTCCTGAACGGCATAGAGATAATCATAATTCATTACTGGCAACAGTAACGCTGCCAGTAATGCAAATAAGACTGATATGATTGTTATGAATCTGTTCATGTTCGGGCTAACGGCTAATAGCCATAGAGTCCTTCCCTTCAAGGGAGGATTCAGGAGATGCCTGTACCGAGGCTCCTGTGCTTCCGTCAACATAGCTTGACACCTTCGTACTCTTGAATGTACACTGGATAGGATCCTGCTTTGCAGCCTCTGCAAATTCCTGAGGAGTGATGCTCACCGGTTCGGTCATAAACTCCGGACGGTTGTAGCTTCTTCCCTGGAACGTATAGAAGTTAGGATCTTTCTGAGGCACCTCAAATGCTTTGTGAGCCTTGCCGTTCTTGTCAAAGTATGCGATGTAAGGGCGTGTGTAGTTGCCATCGTCCCTTCGGCTGGCAAACATTATCCATCTGCCGTTGCTCGACCATGTAGGATAACTCTCGCTCTGGTCGCTGTTGATATTCTCAACTTTGCGGACTTCCCATGTCTTCATGTCCATGATGAAGATGTCGGCATGTGGATGCCACACATGGAAGCAACCGAAATCACCTTCTGCAAACAACATGTACTTGCCATCGGGACTTACCCTTGGCAGCGACACACTCCTCTGCCTTGATGCAGCATCATAGATGAGTTCTGCCTGTCCGAACTCGCGTGTCTTCTTGTCGAACGACTTGCGGTAGAGACTGTAAAGCACTTCCTTGTATCTATGGATCATCTCTGTTTCGGGAGCTACGGTGTCCCTGTACTCAAAGTGAGCGGAACAGAAATACAGGTAGTCGCCAGTCTGGTCCCAGGCAGGAAATACTTCCAGTTCGTTCGGCTGGCAGGAGATGTTGCTCACCTCGTCCTTCACTACATCATAGAGGATAAGGTCGCTCTTCGTGTCCTGCACCTCAATCTTTGCCTTGTCCTTCGTGTGGAACGACTGACCGGTGGAATTGGTGGAATATGCAATCACATCCTCTGTAGGGTGCCATGCCGGATAGACTCCTGCACTCAAGGTGGAGTCCGTCTTCAGGTTTATCTTCTTTATCTGGTTGTCCTTCACAATCATCGTACCACCAAGTCCCTGACGCATGTGGAACTGCATGTTGTCGGTCTTGAAGTTCCTGTAGGAGTGGCAGTTCACGCACTGGCCGGTAGCCTCAGTACCTACCATCATATTGTTGTAGATGTCCTTCTCCTCGAAAGTGGTGATGTTCCTCTGGTTCAGAGTCAGCAACTCGTAAGCCACGTACGAAGGCTTTATCAGACGGTAGGAGATATACTCATCGATGTCTTCCTCAGCCACATAGATGTTGAACGGCTTATATGCTTTCCAACTTCCGTCCTTGCCTACAAACACCTCTACCTTTATCTGTCCTCCCTTGGCGGCTTTGAGCAACTCGTGCCATTCATCCTCATCGATAACAACTTTCTTCCCGTCACCATAGGTCTGCTGAATGGTTGGTGAGCCTGTCGAACCCAAGGTGCCGCAACTCAGTCGCGCCACACATTCCTCTCCAGCCTCTCTCACCGCAAAGTTCATCGGTGCAATGTTTGCGGGGATTGTCACTTCCGTATAGTCAGGGAAGATAGTCGGTAACTTGTCCTCCTGACTGTAGTTTGCCGGCACACTCGGATGGCTCGTACAAGCCGCCATCACGATTGCCACAATTGATAATGCTATATAATTAATTTTTTTCATATCCTTTTCTTTAGGCCTTTAGCCGTTAGCCATTGGCCATTAGCTTGTTATTTTACTCTTTCACATTGCGGGCCAATAGCTAATGGTAAATGGCCAAATAAATGGTAAATTATAAATTGTAAATGGTAAATGGTAAATGTCAATAGCTTTTCACATCTCTACAGAAGAAGTAGAACCACCAGAAGTTGTCGCCGTATGCAGTCTTCATGGCCTCACCCACCTGGTTGGCATCCATGCCCTGACGGAGCAGCGACTGCGACATCTGCTGGAACCCATTATACCTTGTCTTGATGTCATCGTCGAACGGCATCTTGCTGATGTCCACCTCGTGCTCCAGGTTTCCATAGAGGAATGCAGCCTCCTGATAGATTCTCGGCATAGGCTCGCCCTGATGAAGACTGGCATAGAGGAAGAACCGAGGCCAGAACAACTGAATGTCCTTGCAGATGCAGGCGAAGTTGAGCGTCACCTCGTTGAGCAGTTTGCTGTCCTTGTTCTGTGTGTGGCTGAAATAATTGAGGAGATAGAGTTCCACCAGCCCCTCGTCGCCGTCGAGCACAGTCCCGCAGTGGTCATAGATTTCCTTGGTGAATGCAAACTCAGGGTATCTGGCACTGTCGCCCACCAGTTCTATATTGTTGGCTACGGCCTCGTACCTCTCTGCCCATTCCTTGTGGAAGGTAGTGGTTTTCAGCAGTTCGATGTATTTCTTTGCCAGTTTTGTCTCGCCTGCAATGAGGGCAGCGAGGGTCAGAGTCTTGGCTCCCGTCACACTCAGGCCATATTCCACCTCGTTCTCTATACTCCATCTCGTCGCGAAGTTCTCCTTTCCATAGTTCATGTAGAGGAGCGGTCCGCAAGTCTGCACAAGATGAACGGAGAGAGAGTCGGGTTGTGCAGGAGCAATACCACCATTGTTGTAGGATGTGAACTTATATCCGAACTGGCCCTTGTACATCAGGGCAAGGTTCTTGAAAAGCACGATTTCCCTGGTAGGCTCTCCCGGATTGCTTGCAGCATCATCGAGCACGTCGTCCCACCGCTGTTCGGTCACTGCCCTGTGCATGCGCAGTTCCGAATGGTAATTCCAGTCGTCGATATTGGCATTCCATACACCCAGTCCGCAGAGCAGGGCAATGATGATGCCCGACACCATCTCGCTCGTCCTCACCTGCCGGTCAGTCTGTCCGTCCTTCGGATAGAACGATGCAAGAAGGATGACAGTTAGTGCAACTATAGCGAAAGGCACACTCATGATGAGCGAGGTCAACTGATCATTCTGGAAGAGAGGGAAACCCACCGTCCACGCATCCTCAATCCTAAATTGCGAATAACAGCCGTAGGCTACCTTAGGCACGAAAATGATGAGCACCAGTGCCGGCAACCACCATGAATCCAGGTAGAAGCGGAACTTCCTCCCCGTTCTTGTCGTCATGCCCATGATACCCATGGCAATGAGTCCTATCATGCTCCACCAACTGAGAAGCAGATATCCCGCTATGGCGAAGACAACCATGTAGAGGCTCTTGCCACCGAGCAGCATCACACTACCCTTCTCATCCCTGATGGAAAACAGCCTTGCCCATCCCCACAGAGCCAGCATCATGACCACGAATCCGATGGACTCCCTGAACCAGTATCCCGGAATCTTCAGGTAGTAGATCCAATAGGCTATGTCGATTTCGCTTGCCAACAGGGCACAGACCGGAATCAAGGCCAGAGCCGACCATGCCCCCTTCAGCCTGAAAGCCTGCACTGTCAGCACATACCCTATAAGCCACAAACCGATGAGCATCAGTGCACCCAAAGCCGGATAATAGAAATACTGAGCAAGATAGCAGCCCACCCAGGCAATGAAGCCCCCAGGCACTGCCATCCTCTCATGCAGAAATTCGTCGCTGTCGAGGAATATAGTCCTGTCCTGTACCCCCCAGAGATAGTCGCTGTTCTTTCCCACCAGCATGATGAAGGCAAAGATAGCGAAAGCCACCCCGAATGCCACAGGCAGCACCCACTGGCCGTTCGCCTTCAGCCAACTTTCCTTCGCCACCCCCACAGGTGCAACAGTAATCTTCGGCGTCTTAGTTTCTTTTTTCATAATCCTTATTATATTATTTACCATTTACTTGGTTGGTGAGCTTGTCGAACCATTACTCCGAGCGAAGCCAGTTCATCATCACTTCTACGATCGTCTGCTTTTCTCCGCCATCCACATCGAACGTGCAGTAATGCAAGTCAATATCGTTTGTCATCTTGCATCCAAGCGACTTCAGGGCACTGGCGATGTCCGCCACGCATTCGTCGCATTCCTCCAGCGTCAGAGCCCTACCGCCCAGCCTCACCATCATCATGTACGGAATCGTCCCATACTTAGTCGTGATACTCTCGTTCATGACGGGATAACCGATGCTGCAGTCTACGTCCTTCACCCTCACCGAAGCCCCGTCGGTAGCCATAACTATGAATATGTTTTGTCTGCGCTCTTCTGCCATAAAACCATTGTAATTTACGATTTACAGATTTACTATTTACTATTTATTTACGATTTAATAATTTACTATTTACCATTCACTTGGTTGGTGAGCTTGTCGAACCATTGGTTGGTGAGCTCTTCGAACCATCACTCCGAGCGGAGCGAGGTTATAATTTATAATCTGCAAAATTACGAATAAGTGAGCAAAATACAAAATTTATTTACGATTTTCTATTTACTATTCACTATTCACTCTGGCGAAGCCAGTTCATCAACCATCCAAAGAACTGATGCCATACGTATATACAACGCACAATAAAACCACAACATTCTGACGGATTTACCAAATAGTACTGAGATAATTAACAACACATTAGTAACAGCTATATACTATCTTTTAGTAATGTCTATATACCACCTGTTAATAACGTCTATATACTACTTGTTAATAACATGAAGGTAATTTTCTCAGTAGTATTCGCTAATGTTTTCGGCTGTAGCAAATAAACATCTCCGTTCTATGCCACAATCTTTTCCGTAAAAATTGTATATGATTACCTTTACTTTCTTTGCTTTCTTGCAAGATTCGGTAGAAAGTGCTAACTTTGCAGCTGGTTTTGCAGGCACTAAATCAGATAAATCAAAACAAGCATGAGAGGACAGTAAACACACTTTTCAAAAGAGCAGTCTTGAGTTATGAAAATAGGAATCAATACGAAAGATACGAACCGCGCCCATGCATTTGGACTTTGGATGTCATCGCCAATGCCCATGGTGACCTTGGTGAAGACTATCGATGTCACTCTCCTCGTGAGTGAATATGGTAAGGATGGTGCTGATGCAAAACTCGTGATTTTGAAAAGAAGATAAAAGGCTCTATGACAACACATATCGCAAGTACAATCCTATGTACCCTTGTATGCATATTTACACTATCAGTTAATGCACAAACAAAAGTAAAAGCAGAGAATCCTGAAGAGGTTGAACTCGTCAGCATCGTATCACATCTGGCACAGGTCAATGGTTATGATTGGGACGCGGAGGACGTTGGCGTAGATGACTATCTTGCAGAGGTAGACAGCACATTCGCACCGTACCGACAGCACCCTATTGTCCCATTCATACGAAAGAACATGCTGGGCGAAGGTTTCAATTGGCACTTCCCTATGCATGTGGCTCTTCGCCTGCATATCATGGACGGAAAGATAAAGTATGACAAGAAATTAGTGTCTGACTTTGACGGATACTACGACCGCATCAGCCGCAAGAACGAGAAACAGTTCATCAAGCTTCTGCAGGACTTCTACACAGTCAGTCATTTCCATGACTTCTTCGAGCAGCACCAGCCGCTCTATGCTGAGTGTGAGACGGCCATGCAACGTGTCATCGACAGCGTGGATTTCAGCTGGTACGACAGTTTTTTCGGTCCTCGCGAAAAGAGTACATTCCGCATCTATACCAACATTCTCATCGGACCTGCCAACTATGCCGTACACCAGAAGTGCAAGGATGGTGTTGAGGTAATCAATGCCGTGATGGGGTGCTGCGCTCGCAACGGCGAGGGAAACATCTCCTACGACACCTACGCCACACTGCCAATCATTGTGCATGAGTGCAGTCACTCCTACTGCAACCCGCTCAATGAGGAATTCTGGCCAATGCTGAGCGAGAAGATGGAAGCCTTTTTTGCACCCAATGCCAAGCATTATGCAGACGAGGCATACGGCACTCCGCAGTACGTGCTCAACGAAACCTTTGTGAAGGCGAGTGTCATACACTATCTGAGGAAGCATCCTTTCGATTTCACAGAGAACATCAAGCGCTGGCTAAGGGTGCTCGAGGTCAGCGAGGAAGATTTTGATGCAGCATCAGACAAGGCGTATCTACTCAATGACGCCTACATCAGGCTTCTCACAAAGATTGACTACGAAGACAAGCGCTTCTACATGATTCATGACGTGATAGATGCTCTTAACGAGCGTGAGCAACAACACTCCCTCTACCCCACCATGCACGACTTCATGCCTCGCTACATTGAGGTAGTGAACGCATATCAAACAAAATAAGAACTAATGGTCATCTCAAGATACTATATGACAATTATGAAATCAAAAAGACAAAACATCACAAATGCGCTATCCTTAGGCGTTATACTCATGGGCATGATACACGTCATTGCTACGTTTACCCCTATTATAGCAGATAAACTGGCTCTTCTTCCAGATGGGGCGCAGGATGCGTTCACGTACTTTAGCCTTATGTGTGGCGCACTGCTCATATTGGGCGGTTGGGTGACATACACACTGTCGGGAAGGGTTGCAGAGCATCCGTTCGTCCG
>JAZQPD010000056.1:0-6360 GCA_045628285.1 Bacteroidaceae bacterium | reverse complement strand
CCAACGGTGTGTGGGATTATCAGACAACCAATTTCGCCATAGATGAAAGAGCCACGGAGTTCGTGGCGGAGGACAAGGTGGTCTTCAACGACAACTCCGAGAGGACATCGGTAAAGATTGATGACCTGATGCCGACCAGTGGAGTCGTATTCGAGAATGACTCCAAGACATATACGTTTACCGGCAACGGTGGCTTCTCGGGTAAGGGTGGACTTACCATGAACGGGAAAGGGAAGGTTGTCCTCGGCAATGTAAAGAGCGACTATACGGGTGCAACCGTCATCAACAGTGGTACGGTGACCATCAAGGACCTTGCTGACGGTGGCATGGCCAGTTCCATCGGTGCTGCATCGGCTTCAGCCAGCAACTGGAAGGTTGGCAAGGCAAAGATTATCATCGACAATGCAAGCACCTCCACTTCGAGAGGACTTACCCTCACCGACACAGCCACTATCAATGTGCCGAGTGGAACCTGTGCGCTGAAGGGAGTGGTTGCCGGAACAGGAACATTCCTAAAGACAGGCAATGGGCAGGTGAACTTTACCTACAGTGGTGCAAATACCTATTCTGGAGGTACCATACTCAATGGTGGAACGATTGCGATGGGCACATGGAACACTACTTTTGGGACAGCCACATCGAAGATATACGTGGCATCCAACTCTACGATTACCATTTTCAACAACAATACGACAAGCGCCATACCATCCTTCAGAAACCGTCTTGAGATAAAGAAGGGTGTGACGGTGAACGTGAATGCCGGAAAGCGATGTGTGGTCTCCCCGACACTGGTGGGCGAGGGAACCATGAAGATAAATTTCCCATACGTACGTGGAGACTTCGGACCTAATGCCGCCAACTTCGAAGGCACTATTCAAGTGACAAGTGGTGAGGTGCGTCTGGCTACAGCCCTCAACATGCAGAAAGGTACGCTGAGGCTTGATGCCGACAACTATGTTTACAACAACGACGGTACCCACAAGGTCGGTGCGCTCATGGGGTCGAATGCAGGTGCGTCACTGACTTCGGGTACGTGGTACGTGGGCTATCTTGGGACCAATACTACATTTGCAGGAGCAATCAACGTGCCGATGACAAAGGTAGGTGATGGTGTGCTTACCCTTACAGGATCGAGCAAGGGGTCGTTCACCGTGAATGGCGGAACCCTCGATGTGGAGAATACCGCATCGTCCACTACGACGGGCACGATAACTGTCGCTGATGGTGGAACCCTCATGGGAACCGGCCAGACTGGTCCTGTGGTCATCTCCAGAGGTGGCATGCTGAAGGCAGGAAAGAATTCCACCCTTACAGGCAACATCACTCTCAAGAGCACTCTGAAGGTGAATTCAGGAGGAGTTGTCGTGGTCAGGGGACGCGGAACGACTTCATTGAAGACCGATACATACGATGTAGCAGGCAAGGTGTCGCTCATAAGTCCTAAGTTCCTGCTCTCACGCATAAGCGGGGAATGGCAGGAAGGCGATGAACTGAAGATTTTCACGGGAGAGGGGTCAATTTCACTCACGGGTACTCCTACCTTTGAACCTGAGGTGCCGATGGAAGGCTATAAGTGGGATTACAGCGACCTCGCAACATCGGGCGTAATCAAGGTTGCCATAGACCCGACTGCCGTCAATGAAGTAGGAACTGATGGGAAGGATGCTATGGACGTGTACGACATGATGGGTCGCAAGGTGAACCACCCTTCAAAGGGACTTTACATAATCAATGGAAAGAAAATCCTATTGAGTTCACGCTCAGAGTAAATTTTACTTCCTAATGGCTAATAGCCAATGGCTCGAAATTCGGAAGTTTCACTGTATGATTTTGCGGGAGTTGCCGTTGGAGTCGCAAAGGATGACGGCACCCCGATAGGAATCGTCAACCGGGAGGCCGAGGAGGTTGAATACTCGGTCGGATTGATGGTTGATGGCTGACGTTTGTCCTTCTACACGTTCAGAATACGGATTGAGGGATGGGTATGGTATCCTCTGTATGGCTGTAGCTTTGTCGCGGTAAATGTAATATCGTGCTCCTGATGTAGTAGGGAACTTGATGGTGTTGGCATCAATCTTAGTGAATGCCACCTCTTTGCCTGCCTCGTCGGTGATGTAGAAACTGCCGATTCCCTTGTATTGTATCGCACATGTCATGCCGCTGCCGGAGAGGATGCAGGCTTTGGTGAGCATACCGTCCGTCCAGTCTTCGTCGACCTTGAAATTTCCGACTGCCTTCATTCCGTGGATATGTCCGTTTGCCCATTCCTTCGGCAGTGCAGGGAGGAGGAGCAGGGTGTCTGTCTGACTCTGCAGGAGCATTTCACCGATACCGGCACAGGAACCGAAGTTTCCGTCAATCTGGAATGGAGAGTGTGAATCGTAGAGGTTGTAGTAGATTCCTCCACGTGACTGGTCAGTGCCGTAACTGGTGGAATGACGCAATGCATTCTTTAGGATGGTGTGGGCATGATTGCCGTCGAGGGCATGAGCCCAAAGACATATTTTCCATCCCATACTCCATCCCGTTGCTGCATCACCACGGAGTTTGAGGCTGTTGACTGCTGCTGTAAAATAAGGGCTTGAAGGACCTATCTGTACGAGAGGATAGAGGCACATGAGATGACTGAGATGGCGATGTCCAGGGTCGTCGCTCACATCGTAGGGGCTGTATTTCCATTCCCGAAGGATAGTGTCGCCTTGCTTCACTCCGTTGCGGGGATTTGTCCAATTTCCGTTGAGTGCCGTATTGGCAGTGTAGGTCTCGGTATGGAGTCCGTTGTCCGTCTTGCTGAGATATTCGTTGAGTTTGCTGATGTCCTTGTCGGAGAGTCCTGTGACGGCATTGCCGAGGATGTCGGCAGCCTGACAGACACTGCTGAACAGGGAGTGGATGAGTTGCTGGGCATGTGCCGTTCCGTCCTCGCGGCTGTGAGCATTCTGCTCAGGACTGTATTCCTGTGGTGCGACTAACGTACCGTCAGGGTTGAAGGAGTACGGAGTGCCCTTGTAGCCGCTGTTGTCCTTTTTGCTGTCGTAACCCTTGTCATCAATCATGCGCTCCATCCAGAACTGCGCACAGCTCCACATTGCAGGGAATGCACGGGCGAGGAATTCCTCGTCGCGGGTAAAGCGGAAATGCTGCCACAGGTGGCTGCAATACCATGCGTTGGCTACTACATAGTTGTTTCCCCAAGTGGTCATTCCTCCGTAGATGTTCGATTCGGTAAGCACCGTCCATCCGTTCTGCACGTTTCCCCATCGTCGGGCAGCATTCTTCCAGGAAGCACTTGCTGCGTTGTCAATGATGTAGTTGAGGAATGGCAGGTGAGTCTCACTGAGGTTGGTGGTTTCTGCCGGCCAGTAGTTCATCTGTACATTGATGTTCGTGTGGATGTCGCTGCCCCAAGGTGCGTCGCTCTTGTTGTTCCAGAGTCCCTGAAGATTGCTCGGCACATTCATTCCGCGGCTGCAGCTCACTTCAAGATAGCGTCCGAAATTAAAGTACAGCTGTTCGAGCATTCGTGCCTCAGGATTGTCGAGGTCGGAGAGGGTGTTGTAGTATTTCACCAGTTCCTCCGTTGTCCGGCTGCTTCCCGATTCAAGATGGAAGTCCACCCTGCCGATGAGCGATTGGTAGTCGCGTACATGGTCGGCATAGAGAGTATCGAATCCCTTTGCCATTGCCTGGTGTATCGTGTTCTGGTTGTCCTTGAGCAACTGGGTGACGAAGGCACCTGTGGTGCGTGATGCCTTCTCGCTCGTGAAACTCGTCTTTGCAGCAAGATAGAGAGTCACTTCCCTTGCTCCCGACACGTCAATACCTTCAGACGTACGTTTCACAATACCGTCGGATACAATCTGCAGGCGAGCCTGGTATTTCACCACCTCAAGCGAGCCGTTGAAGTTGATGTTCGCCATCGTGGAGTCGCCTCTGAAGGCCGTTGTCTTGGTGGAGTCACCGGAATAGTAGACTACGGACGATGCATTGATGCCTTCGCCCGGCTGCATGGTGATGAAGAAATGGAGTGGGGTATCGCCCTCGGCCGTGTAGCGGACGGCAACTACCTTGTCGGGGTTGCTTGCAAGGTATGTGCGGTTGTAGGCAGTCCGGCCGTCGGTACTCGTGAAGTGTACCTTGCTCACTCCCTGCTCGAGGTCGAGGCATCGCCAATAGTCCTTGACACACTGGTCCTTACTGAATCCGAATTGTCCGCTTCTGTCCTCTACGAAGATGGAACCGAAGTTCTTGTACTGTCCGCGCTCCGATGTGTTGCCCGTCCAGAGGGTCTTCTCGTTGAACTGTATCTCGTCGGTCTTGATTCCGCCGTAGAGACTTGCTCCCAATTCTCCGTTGCCGATAGGCAGGGAATATTCCATCCACTGGTTTGCCACGTCCTTTGCAGTTGCAGGAGCGTCATACCACATGGTCATCTTGCTTTCGGGAGTGAACGACTTGGATGGTGACACCGAGAACTCCTGGAAGTCGGGGTTGAGGGGGTCGATGACTATTATCTGGTTGTTCACATCGCCGTCGCTCCATAAGTCAAGGTCGCCACCGGCATGAGGGGAACCGTACTGGTTGATGAACCTATGGCCGCTACTGCCAGAACCTAACCACTGAATCTGAATGGTGGATTCACGGTCATCGAGTGCCCAGCCCTTGCTGTCCTCGCTCTTGCTGCACTTCAGCAGGTCGCCTTCAGATGCAATGGTGACATACTGTCCTGCCTTGTTCACAAGTTGGAATTTGGAGGCCGTGCCCACGAATTTCCATACTTGCCGGTCGGTATAGGAATCCAGACTGCCTTCCTGAATCTTCAGGTTCGTACCGGTGGTGACACCACCGGTGAGATACAGACGGCTGTTCTGGAACATCAGGATATAGTAGGTGTCCGAGTTGAAGTCCGGTTTCGTCACACACATTGCTGCCATCGTGACAGCAATTAATACCAAGGAAAGCAGTAATCTTTTCATAAATTCATCCACAATTCATAATTTCTCATTCCAAATTATTTTTCCACCGATTCTATTTCCGCAGTGAGGTCCTGGGCGAGAGAGGCACTCGCAAACGTATTTTCCTCAGGCATGCACAATTTGAAGGCCGGTGTGACATCGAGCTGCACGGTCAGTGTAGAGGAAGTGGCAATGTCGAACAGATGCCCTCCTCGGGAACGGTCGGCTGAAATGAAATGACAATGCCATCCTGTCGCGTTCAACTGTCCCATGTAGGCAGGGAAATATACTCCGACAATTGTACCCGAGATATTCTCGAAGGTAAACTCCCTCTGATCCGTCTTCAGAGCCTCAGCCAGTGGTTTATAGGGCTTTTGCTGAGGAATCTCGCTGCGTGCCCTTACCGTTTCGCAGTTGTCCACATCTATCTTTACCGCATAGATAAGGTTCGTACCCGTTTTGCTGACCTCTCTTGTCATTCGGCTCAGCAGACTGTCGAGACAGCTGATGCCATCTACGGAGAACTGGATGTCACTGCTGAAACGGGTGGCAATGGCAAATGGAACCCTCACACTGTCGTCAACCACGTCCACACTCCCGTCGTACCTTGCCCTGAACACGGTGTCGTTGAGGATTATCATCTCGCCGTCTACGTTCTCAAATGTACCGAGACCGAAATTGCCGTTCGAGCGCAACTCGCCCACACTGAAAAAACCATAGTAGTTGCCCATCATCAACGACTGAAGGGTGGCAACCTGAAACATTGTGTCGTCGTCGGTTGGTGAACCGGTTTCTGAGTTAAGTTTATCCTGAGCCGGTTCCTGAGCCTGTCGAAGGAGTCGAGAGGAAGAACTCGGACCATCTGTATTCCTACAGGAAGAGAATAAGGCAATGACAATTGCACTTGCCGATAATAAAAGTCTTCTATTCATCGTGAGTTATGTTATTTCAAATTCGTGACATCCAATCGTCACCCAAACTTTATTTCTCCAACAAAGATAGGATTAATTTCTCAAACAGCAAAATTTTCTTACACAATTGTGTACGCATAGTTCATGAAGCCTTATCAAACACCAAAATGTGATACAATGCTAGGATGTTCATATATGTAATATCTCCAAATCTTACGTTTTGTTCAGTCTGGAGTGAACGGAGGCGGATTTATCCATGAACGGAGTCGGACTCCCGCCACTGCTGTGGCAGACTCCCTGACAATCAGAAACGAATTCCCCATCAAACTGAGAAAAACTCCCCATCGAACTGAGAAGAGTTCCCCATCGAACTGAGAAAAACTCCCTGGCAAACTGAAACGAACTCCCAGTTGAACTGAGGAAAACACCCTGTTGGTTATAACCAAGTGCCATAGTTCGTTATAACCTACAAGCCATATACGTTATAACCAACA
>JAZQPD010000055.1:0-2150 GCA_045628285.1 Bacteroidaceae bacterium | reverse complement strand
TTGCTTTCTCTGGGTCAGGAGAAAGAAGCTCTCGTTATAATAGATGAAGCTATAATGCTTTGCAAGAATCGTGGAGTGGCAGGACTTGTTCGCGGATGGCAGGAGAAAAAGATGGCAATTCTGGAAAGTATGAATGATAATTCTGCTGTCCTTAAACTATGCCGTGAGATATTTAAGGATGCCCGTGATACGGAAGTCTTAAATTATTATCACAAGATTAAAGCGTTGGTACCGTCTTCAGAATGGCCAGATTATCGGGACAAAATTCTAAGAGGTTATAATAACAGGCAGGATGCCGATTCGCCCCTTTCTGCAATCTTTGTTGAGGAGGGTCTTATTCAACGGTTGTTTGATGTTATGGCTACATCGCAATTCAATCTTATGCCAGCTCTTCAGAAATATGCCAAACTCTTTGACACCCAACAACACAAGGTTCTTGTAGCAAGATTGGAGAAGGACATTATCTGTTCGTTGGGTTACAATCCAACGAGGAAAAGTTATCAAGCAATAGCAGCAAGGTTGAAGAATCTTGCTGCTATCTGTCCAGCCGGCCGCGAACTCGCAAGAAAGGCACTCAATCACTATCTGACGACTTACTCCAACCGTCCTGCTCTGCGAGAAGAACTGTCCAAAGTCCATATCTGAACCTATTGAGAACAGTATCAGCCATACAATCTATCTTCAACGAGGAGGAATACTAAATTAACGGCTGTCAGATGCCAATTTTTAAGGCCGCCCGTTGTGGGTGGCCTTTTATTTCATTACCTGAAATTCATTTGAAAACCGACATTACAGGACGGCCGGTCCAGACTTGCGGACGTTTGAGGCGGAAAACTTCCGCAACTGTAGCTGCAACATCATATTGCACCATGCTTTCCTCGAACTCCACTCCTTTACGTATACCTTTACCTGCAATTACAAAAGGTGTTTCCATCTCATTCAGAGATATTTTCCCATGGCCTTTCTTTATTCCGCCATGGTCTGCAGTTACAATTATAACGGTATCATCATAAATGCCGGCATCCTTGACTGCCTGAACCACACGGGCAATATAGCCATCAAGCTCACTTACAGCACTGTGATACTCCTTGCTGCCCCAGCCTGAAGAATGGCCCTCGTGGTCCGGACGATCCCAGCAGAGCGCCAGCAGCGTTGGTTTCTTTTCCTTGATGTACGTCTCTGCAAGCCTGCAGAGCTCATCCCTGTTATCATCCGAGAAAGATGCCTGCCTGTAATTATCAACAGCCAGAGTATCTATGAAACACTTGATTGTGTTCCATTCATAGAAACAGCCTGTCTCACTTTCAGGTCTCTGCTCCTTGAGTAACGAGAAGATTGTAGGGCTGATTCCATGCTCATTCACCACTCTCGATGGTAGTTCGGGAGTCTTTGAACCCCAGGTGGTGTAACCGTGAAGTTCCACTCCAACGCCCATGAACATAGAGGCCCAGTTTATGGCGCTTGAACTCGGAAGTACGCTGCGCTTCTTTAGGGTCCAGCTGCCCTGCTCCATGAGGGATGCCAGAGCAGGCATTTCCTTACCATCGAAGCAAGAGGAAGCCATTCCGTCCAAACCTATTAAAATCACATGCCCCGCCCTTGGAGATTTTCCGTAAGAACCAGATGCCATCACCAGCAATGCCACACATACCAGAAGAATTTTTTTCATAATATTCAAGTTTTAATGATTTTCTACAGCGATAGTTATTTCATCACATCTCAAGGTTCTTGCAGAGCCTTTCTATCTGAGCCGACTCCCTTATCATATTCACCAGCACTTGTGACGAGCGCTTATGATAGCCATCCCTGAGGCTGTGTATGCAGCCTGTCATGGAATATGAACCGCCCTCCAACGGAACCGCAACAAGGTTTTTCCTGTAATATGCAGCCAGAGGAGAAAGCATTGTAACCAGATTGGTCCCCTGCACGATATCCATTATCAGATCGGGGTCGTTCACCTCAATATGCACGTTCAGCTTCCTTGTATCAAGCCCCACGAAGTTATCAAAGGTACGGCGGGCCTGCAGTCCGGCTCCAGGAAGCACAATACCATGTTTTTCAAGTTCCTGCAGACTTATGTCCTCCTTTTCCGCCAATGGATGTCCATCACGCATTACCACGCTGAGGCTGGTCCTGAAAAGCACCTCCGA
>JAZQPD010000054.1:0-4849 GCA_045628285.1 Bacteroidaceae bacterium | reverse complement strand
ACTCAAACCAAAGATAAAATAACTGACGAAAATTATGAAAAGAAACCTCTTAAAGACATTGGCCGTTACAGTAGCGTTAATTCCTTGTACCGCTATGGCTCAGAATATCCATAAATCATGGAAGGTGGATGACGGCAACTACAAGGTTACGGTAACACTCGGAAACAAGGAGAAGGCAACTTCCACATGGATTAGGGGCGAATCCCGCCGGCTTTTCTTCCAGGAAGTCCAGACAAGGAAAGGCGAGTTCCGTACACTCACCTTCACAGTCCACAAACGCTCTCCACGGATTGATGCCGATCGCAGGGTGAAACTCAAGGACCGTGAACTGGGCTATCTCAACTGGGATGACAGTCTTACCCTCGATTTCGTCGGCGACCGTCCTGCCGTTCAGGATGTCACTATTGAGAAGGACGACAAGGCTGTCACACTTTTCCTCTGCGGCAACTCTACTGTAGTCGATCAGGAGAATGAACCTTGGGCAAGCTGGGGACAGATGTTCCCTCGTTGGTGGGACGAGAATGTCTGTGTGGCAAACTACGCCGAAAGCGGTGAGCGTACCACCTCCTTCATTGCCGAAAACCGTTGGGCAAAAGTGATGAGCATGGCTAAGAAAGGTGATTATATATTCGTCGAGTTTGGCCACAACGACGAGAAGGACAAGGGACCCGGTTCTGGTGCATGGTATAACTTCTCCACCAACCTCAAGCGCATGATCGACGAAGCCCGTCAGAAGGAATGCAACATAGTGCTTGTCACACCTACTGCCCGACGCAGTTTCCGCGACGGACATAACCAGAACACCCATGGCGATTATCCTGTTGCGGTAAAGGCAGTATGTGAGCGTGAGGGGGTATCTCTTATCGACCTCACAGAGATGTCGACCGTCCTCTACGATACTGCAGGCGAGGAAGGCAGCAAGCGGCTGCTCGTACACTATCCTGCCAACACATACCCTAACCAGCCAAAGGCACTTGCCGACAACACCCATTTCAACACCTTCGGAGCCTATGAACTGTCGAAGTGTATCGTTATGGGAATAAAGAAACTCAACTTGCCTATCGTGAAACATCTCCGTACCGACTGGAAGGACTTCTCCCCATCATCTCCCGATGATTGGCAGACATGGAACTGGCCCGACTCTGACCGGCTCGAGATTCTTAAACCTGATGGAAACTGACACTGGTTTTCCATTTATAAATTTATCATTTATCATTTACGAATCTGAATTATGAACCGTAATTTATTAATTGCAATATTGCTACTTTTCACTTTTCACTCTTCACTTCTCACTCCGTGCGAAGCGAGGTCATGGCCTGAACCAAAGCCCGAGGCACGTCCCTATACACGCTGGTGGTGGTTGGGCAGTGCAGTCGATGAGGCGGGACTCCGCTACAACCTCTCCGAATACCGTAAGGCAGGCATCGGTGGAGTGGAAATTACTCCCATCTACGGAGTGAATGGCAATGAAGGGAATGAGATTCCGTATCTCTCGTCCCGATGGATGAAGATGCTGGCATATACCGAAACTCTTGGAAGTGAACTCGGCATGGAAATCAGTATGGCCACCGGTACCGGCTGGCCTTTCGGTGGTCCCGAAGTACCTCTCGACGAGGCTGCATGCAAACTCAATGCCGACTTCACTGTCGGACGCACCCGTCAGAAGGTGAAGAGGGCAGCACCTGGAGGCGAGGGCTATGTCATCGACCATTTCGACAAGAATTCCGTACGCCATTATCTCGACCGGTTCGACAAGGCATTCTCGGAAAACGCCACACCATACCCCCACACGTTCTTCAATGACTCCTATGAAGTCTACAATGCCGACTGGACTCCATCGTTCCTTTCTGAGTTCAAGGCTCGCAGAGGTTATGACCTCGAGCAGCACAAGGATGCCTTCCTCGACGAAAAGGCTTCCGACCACAGACTCCTCATCAGCGACTACCGTGAGACGATAGGGGAACTCCTCCTTGAGAACTTCACCACCCAGTGGACCGATTGGGCACATTCCCACGGAGCCGTCACCCGCAATCAGGCACACGGCAGTCCTGCCAACCTCATTGACATCTATGCGGCAGTCGACATCCCTGAGTGTGAGGGTTTCGGACTTTCCGACTTTCGTATCAAGGGTTTGCGCACCGATGCCGGATTCACCAAGAAGAACGATTCCGACCTCTCCATGCTCAAATATGCATCGTCGGCAGCCCATATCTCAGGCAAGGAGTTCACGTCCGCCGAGACATTCACCTGGCTCACGGAGCACTTCCGCACATCGCTCTCACAGTGCAAACCCGACTTCGACCTCATGATGGTGGCGGGAGTAAACCACATATTCTTCCACGGCAGTTGCTATTCCCCCGAGAACGATCTCTGGCCGGGATGGCGGTTCTATGCCTCGGTCGATATGACCCCTGCCAACAACTGGTGGTCGGCAATGCCTGCATTCTCGAAGTACATAGAACGGGTGCAGAGCATGATGCAGTATGGGCATCCTGACAACGACATACTTGTCTATCTGCCCTACTACGACATGATTAGCGAACAGCCCGGACGCCTCCTCCAGTTCGACATCCACAGCATGGGCAGGAAGGCTCCGCGATTCATTGAGAGTATCAACAGCATCATCGGTGAAGGCTACGACTGCGACTATATCTCCGACAAGTATCTCAACCGTTGTGAGGTGAAGGATGGCAAGTGCATGATTGGTGGAGCAACCTATTCTGCCATCGTAATCCCCGATGTCCGCTATATGCCTACAGAGACCCTCAACCATCTTCTCCAACTTGCCAGGCGTGGAGCAAGAATCGTAGTGAGAGGTGATATGCCTGTGTCGCCTCCTGGATTCGGACGCAAGGGTGAACAGAAGAAATTCACATCGTTGGTGAAGAAATTGCAGAAATGTACAGTCGGTGATTTCGGATGCGAAAGCGAGCCGATGCGCCTGTTCGGACTCAGTGCAATCCGTAGGAGCAACGATGAAGGTTACCATTATTTCATCAGCAACCTGCAGGAAAAGGATGTAGACGAATGGATTGCTCTTGGCCGACATGCCGACGAAGCCATGTTCTTCAATCCCATGAATGGTGAGATAACTCGTGCGGCACTACGGAATACCGACGGCAAGTCCTCCGTCCGCCTCCAGCTTGCCTCAGGCGAGAGCATTATTCTGGTGATATGTTCCAACGGCAAAAAGGGGGAATCAGGCGGTTTTCCTTCGCATTACTATTATGGCGAAGCCAAGTCCGTCATCTCCAATCTCCAGTTCGCTTTGAGTTTCGATAAGGTCAATGGTTCCCTCCCTTCTGGCGTTACGGCAGGGAAATGGCAACTCTCCAACGGCAATATGGACTGGACACGCCTCGGCTCTGCCGAACTTACGGAGATAATGGCAACTGGCAGATACCGGACAACATTCGATATCCCGACCCGCAGTAAGGAACGTATCGTTCTCGACCTCGGCGATGTGAGGGAAACTGCCAAGGTGACCGTCAACGGTCGTGAGGCGGCAACACTCTTCGCCGTACCTTACCGCATTGACATTACCCCGTATGTCCACGAAGGCAGCAACACCCTTGATGTGGAGGTCTGCAACCTGCCTGCCAACAGGATTGCAAAACTCGACCGTGATGGCATCGTCTGGCGGAAGTTCAACGAAATCAATGTAGTCGACCTCAACTATAAGAACACCACCTACGCCTCCTGGTCGCCAGTGCCTTCGGGACTCTGTTCCTCAGTAAGGATTTTCATGTACTAAGGATTCTGTCAGAATGTCACACCTCTGACATGGTTGCCGACGAAGAAGGGAACTATGTCCCATGTCTTGTACCACCCTGGTTTCCCCTGCATCTTGTCGTGGATAAGCCGCCCGTTGATGCGGAGTCCTTCGAAGCGGACGTTTTCAATGTTACGGTTCTCGTCATAGCCTGTCATGATGGACAGTGCTGGCTGCCTGCCGTGATAACGTACATTTCGGAAAGTGATATCCCTGATACCCCGCCCGGGTGCAGCACAGTACTTGCTGTTGTAACATACACGCAGGCTGAGGAGGCTGCCTATGCAGATGTCTTCAATACGGATATTCTCAAACAATACATCGTGAACAAGGTTGTGGTCGCCACAGTTGATGGCAAGACAGCCCTGATAATCGGTCTGCATTTCGTTCTGCCCCAGAATGTCGATGTTACGGTAGACGATATGTGCACAAGTATCGCCCTGCTCAGGACGGTTGATGTAAGTGGAGTCTTCGGCTGGTCGCCCATGCAGACCTATGAAAATCGGGTGAGCCACATCTGCCCAGAGTGTGGAGTTCTGCATCACTACATGATGGCTGCTACCTGTAAACCCCTTCCGAGTAGCATAGACGGTAGTGCAGTCATCGCTGTTGCGGCAGAATACACGGTCAAAGGTAATGTGATGGCTTGCAAATACGTTCAGTCCATCACCCCAACTTGGATGTGATATGCTGCGTACATCGTGCAGAGTCACGTCATGACTGTTTCCTATTGGACATGTGTTGACAGTGAGACCGTCAATAAGTACATTGTGCGACCGATATACATGTGCCCCTTCATATCCTCGTCCAGGACGTGCAATGCCTCTTCCGAGAATACTGACATCATGGGCATCGTTGATGGCAAAGGTACCCGTAAAATAACTGCCTCCCTCAAGATACACCGTAGTGTTTGACGGCACGAAGATAGTGTCCTTGTCACTAGTGTCTCTTAAATTATGTTAATCGAATTGAAAGTCAAAACTGAGCTGCCTATTGTCGTGCTTCTCTTCCGTTCGTTTGAATGGTTCAAGCAAGTCTCTGACATCATCCATGGTGAGCAGAGAACAGCCCAGAATT
>JAZQPD010000053.1:0-2541 GCA_045628285.1 Bacteroidaceae bacterium | reverse complement strand
GGCAGATACTTTGCATGAGCGGTTTTGGCATTAATAATGAACAAGTTTCAGAGAGTCAAAATGAGTTTTCCGAGTATTTTGGTTACGGCAACTATTGGTAAACGTTCTGATGATAATTCTTCGATAGGCGGGCAAGGAGAGACGGAATCCATACTTGAGGAGATGCGGCCCATCCGTTGCATCGAACACGACAACCGCAGGAAGTTCATAACTCCGTTTGTCGGAGGTCAGGTAACCATCTGCGACGCCTTCGGCTTCGAGATCCCGGAGGGCTGCCGCCCTACCTACGTCTCAAAGAAATCCAACAAGGGTAAGCGAGGCCGTCCGGCTAAGCCGCAGACCGAGACCCTGACTTAATTGTATAAATGTTTGAAAAACTCAGAGGGCATAGTGACTGATGAGATGATTCTTTCGGGCGAAAAAGATTCGGAAAGAATACCAAGTTATTTTTTGAAGATTGCTTAATCGAACATTTCAAAACAGATTCTTACAAAAATGAACTAATCGTTCTGAGGCCGGCACTTCCATAGTGCCATAGGGTGTAATCTGACCCTGTTGGTGATGTCGCCTTCGCCAAAAAGAACTTCAGGAGAATATATGCGCTGGCGGAAGAGCCTGATGAACTCGTGTTCTTTTTCGCCAAACAGAAGGAATACTTCAAGGAATTGCCTTACTTCCTGTTTGGCGAGTATGTAATCGAATTTATCCTTATTGCTGAGTACTGGTAGTAATTGTGTTCGTACGTGGCTGAATGTGATGTTGTCTATCAGAGGAAATGAAGGGAACTTGTCAGGGACATCCTCCGCCTTGCAGTTCGAACCGACGGCCAGATAGAACACCAAAACTTTGCGCAACATGTTGAGATCTTCTTCTGTGAAAAGCTCAGTCCGAAGCATGTTATAAACATCATAGACATCACGCATAGCACAACGACCGACGAGCGCATTGATCTTGCTCGCGAACAGCTCAATGGGTGAGAGTACACTTACCGTAATGTCACCAAGAAAATCAATGGTAATGTTACGCTCAACGACAGGTAGTACATGGCAACGGTCGCTGTAGTTGATCTCAATCTTGATGGTGTCGGCATTGCCACCGGCATTGGTGTAGCCGAATATCCACGAGTCAAGGGCATGAGGACTTTTTGATCCGGGTTTCAGTCGATAGCCCTCGCTCTCCATATATCGCAATACATATTCATTGATTGCAGTTCGTGTGCCAAGCATCTCTTCCCGGCTACAGTTCCTTGCGAAGTCAAGATCAATGTCAACAGAGAGTCTCGGCATCTGGAATACGGTCAGATTGATGGCTGTTCCACCTTTCAGCACCAACGAATGTGCGAGCAAGTCGTTGTCGTGAAAGTGTTTCAGTATCTCGGCAAGGCGCATCACTTTTTCAAGGTTGTCACGGATGAACCCCTTTTCGGTGGCAATTCTATCCAGATATGATTTGTTAAATGATATCATCTTCTGTCAGTGTATGGTTTGTCGTTAAATGTGGGACGTAAAGCCTCCAGCGGGTAATGAACATGTCTGAATTGCCGTCGGAAGTCAGATGTTTAGTGTGGAGCGCACTCTTCTCCCGGCATGTCTCGTAGAATGCTTCGCTCAGATGTGCCTGCGTGCAGAACGTTTCAAGCATGAACCCTGTCTTTTGGTAGGTAACGGCTTTGCCGATGGCAGACAGATAATGCAGCAGACGTGTCTCATCAAGTAAGGTTACTCCCTCCAGACAATGTTGCAGTTCCTCTATGCCGCCTGCTTTGTCAGGCTGGTCGCAACAATCAACGATGGTGCGCTCCAAGTCGGTCACACGAACATAAGGATTACCCAGCGGGGTAATGACACCATTTTCTGCAGTCGCTATGATGGAAGACTTACAGAGGTAATAGTCTATTCCGCCGAAACTGAATGGGTTGAAACGGCTATTGCTTCCAACGTATGCGGTAAAGAACGGCTGATGCGCAAGACCGTGGAATTCAAGAGCTGTATGCCAGCCTACGTATGATGTGGGGGATAGGCGAGTCGCAATTTCATATTTGTCAGCCAACACACACCCGGAAGCATTGTCTATCACTGCATACATGTCCCGACGAACCATCTGTATGACATTCTGCTGCTGCCACCTGAGGAGCGCGGAAGCCGCTGCGGACCTTGTCATCCCAAAGGCCTGCATAACATCCTTCAGCGAGAAGATGCGTAGCTTATAAAGCGGACTGATATTCATTATCTGTTTCAAATATTACTCAAAGAACTGCGCGGTTGCATTTCATCGTGCAAAAATAGAAACTTTTGACTAATCCCACAAAAAGCTTTGTAAAATGGTGTAGAACGTTTCAGGCAGATATATGTTGGAAACCTGCATGGCCTTGTCAAATAATGGGGCGATTTCTTCGTCTCTGAAGCCGGCTATGCCGCAACCGATGCGGGTGACCAGAAATTTCAGTTCCGGGTTTCCCTGCGCGAACCTGATGAATTCATCAACGTACGGCTTGATTGTTTCAATTCCTCCCTGCATGGTTGGAATGGCATAGGACTGGCC
>JAZQPD010000052.1:0-40541 GCA_045628285.1 Bacteroidaceae bacterium | reverse complement strand
GACTGCATCCGGAACTTATCCGCATCATCGGCAAGATGAAATACCGTTCTTCATACGGTCAGAACCTCCTGCAGCATGCACGTGAGACTGCCAACCTCTGTGCGGTGATGGCTGCAGAACTGGGACTCAATCCTAAGAAGGCACGCCGTGCCGGTCTGCTCCACGATATCGGTAAGGTGCCTGATGAGGATCCGGAAACTCCTCACGCACTCTATGGCGCAAAACTTGCGGAGCAGTGCAAGGAAAAACCGGACATCTGCAATGCAATCGGTGCCCATCACGACGAAATGGAAATGACGACGCTTCTTGCTCCGATTGTCCAGGTGTGTGATGCCATCAGTGGCGCACGTCCGGGTGCCCGTCGTGAGATTGTAGAGGCTTACATCAAGCGTCTGCATGATCTTGAACAACTTGGCATGAGTTATCCGGGAGTGACGAAGACCTATGCTATCCAGGCTGGGCGTGAACTCCGTGTGATTGTAGGTGCCGACCAGATCAGCGATGCTGACCTTGAGAACTTGAGTAATGATATTGCGAAGAAGATTCAGGACGAGATGACATATCCGGGACAAGTGAAGATTACCGTAATCCGTGAAACCCGTGCCGTCAGTTTCGCAAAATAAAATAAAGTGGGCAGCAGTTTTTCTGCTGCCTGCTTTTTCCGGTGCATCGGCACAGATTGAGGGACTTACCGACGAAACCCATTATTCTGTGGAGATGAGCGTTGTGACATCGAGTGGCGATGCCGCACCTTTCTGGATGTCTGCCAACAAGTATGGGTTGTCGTCAATCGAGCCAAATTCGGGATATCTGAGAACCGGCTTGTTCCGCAGCGAGGAGACAGACTCCCTGCTCAACTGGCGATACGGCTATGGCCTTGATGTGGCTCTACCAGTTCAGTACACTTCCCATTTCGTAATCCATCAGGCATACGGCACAGTTCAGTATAAAAATGCAAGACTGACAGTAGGTGCAAAGGAAACACCCTTGGAGATGCTCAACTCAAGGCTGAGTTCAGGTGGAATGACTCTCTCAGGCAATTATAGACCAATTCCTCAGGTCCGCTTCGAACTGCCTGACTGGTGGGTCTGGCATTTTACGAACGACTGGGTTTCAGTGAAAGGTCATATCTCGTACGGATTGTACACCGACAGCAACTGGCAAGAGGACTTTACACCATCAAATAGCATATATACGAAGAAATCACTCTTCCACAGCAAGGCAGGATTCGTAAGGGTGGGACGTGAGGATGTATTCCCCCTGACGGCAACGCTTGGCCTTCAGATGGCTTGCCAGTTTGGCGGATACGGTTATAATGTTGCAGATCGAGATGATGACCGTAACATGTTGAACGACATAAATCTGGGCAACGGACTGAAGAGTTTCTGGAATGCCTTCATACCTGGAGGAAACGATGTGAATGACGGTGACTACAGTAATACTGAAGGCAATCATACGGGTAACTGGTATTTTGACCTGAACTATCAGGGTGGGGGATGGAAGGTGAAGGCTTATGCCGAGCATTTCTTCGAGGATCATAGTCAGATGTTTGTTCAGTATGGATGGAGGGACATGCTTTGGGGCTTGGAGGCCGAATTGCCAGACAATCCATTTGTAGGCAATGTCGTAGTGGAATATCTTAAGACTGATGACCAGACCAGCGGTCTCTATCATGACAAAAACGATTTGGTACCTGAACAGATCAGTGGCAAGGATGACTACTACAACCATCATGTGTATGGTGCATGGCAGCATTGGGGACAAGCAATGGGGAATCCTCTCCTGTTGTCTCCTATTTACAATAATGGCGGGCAATTGACTTTTCTGCATAACCGTGTGAGGGCAGTTCATGTAGGACTTGGAGGCCAGCCTCGGGCAGAATTGCGCTACAGGCTTCTTTTCTCTCACCTGAAGTCTTTGGGTACGTACGATAAACCGAGTATTGATCCTGAATATCAGAATTATTTCATGGCGGAACTCACTTATAGTCCACAGATGAAGTCGCTGAAAGGCTGGTCTCTCACAGGTGCTTTTGGCTATAATAATGGCGATATGACTGGCAACTCCAACGGATTCTCTCTCTCGATATGTAAAACAGGTAAGTTATTCTGATAATTATGATGGTCAGGTGTGTTTATTTTTTACTGTTGATGCTGTTCTGTTCACTCTTCCTTTCCTGTGACAGAATGGATAAGAATGGTGATCTCGAAGGAAACTGGCAAATGACGGCATGGGTAAGCAAGGCAACGGGGGATACCATTGCAGACAAGACGAGCCGTTTGTTCTATACTGTGAAACTTGAATTGATTCAGTTTCAGCAGAAATATAATCCGGATTTTCCATGTCTGGCATATTTCGAGCACAATGGTGATGAACTGATTCTTGGCAGGGTGTATCAGAACAGGGCGAATTCGGATTCGCTGGTCAGTATGTCCTATCTGAAGAACTTTGGAGTGTCGGAAGACGGTAGGTTCCATGTGGACTACCTTACAGACGAACATTTGACGCTGAGCAATGTGGATAATGTACTTTATTTCAGAAAGTATTGATTTCTGGATTTCATTGTTTCTCAGATGTCCACTTCGAACGGTGAATCGGGCATAACATCAATCATGCGCACCTGTCTGCCGTTGATTCTTACGACTATGGTCAGGGGGTAGTGGAATAATGTCGTGTCAAGACCTGTCCTGATGATGCCTCTGATTTTGTTTTCTGAAAAGATTGCCTCTACGGTGGCATTCCTTTCCTCGCTAGTATATGCTGCGACATCCCTGAATGTGCCTATCCATATATTTGGTTGCGCCTTTATGTAATCCATCAATTCGTAAAAGTCATCGGGATTGTTCCAATGGTCATATCCTGTAGCAATGCCATGAAACATTGCCACTCCCCAACTCCCATGCTGAACGACATCATTCACCCATCTTACGGCATTCCCATAACTGGTGCGGCTGTCGCTTTGTCCCATGGCTTTCTCGAACATTCTGACTGCAACTTTATGTTGCAATGCCAACTCCTCCACTTGTGCATTCCGTGCGTTGTATGGAAATGCTAAAGTAACCGGTGTCGTTCCTGTCAGCAGGCTGATTAGTGAGTCGTTCAAATCTATTTCTTTTCTTGCAGAGTCGGGTGTTATTGATGTCAAATCGGTATGATGGTATGTGTGATTTCCGATTTCATGCCCTTTTTCTGCAATTGCTCTCACTTGATTATATGTCAGCCGGTTGGAACCTGGTGATTGTTTTTCGGACAGAATGCTTCCAGTGATGAAGAAAGTTCCTTTCATGTTTCTGGCATCCAATGCTGGTACTGCATGGATGTATTGGTCGTTTGTACCGTCGTCGAATGTCAATGATATTGAGGCTTGTTTGTCGTGATGGTATTTCGCAATGTAGATTTGGATGCTGTCGTTGAGTGAAATTAGCCTTGTTTCCCATGAGGTATCGTCCGAACATGAATGGAGGGCTCCACATGTCAAAAGGAGAGACAGAAGAAAGTATTTTTCGGATGTTTCCATGTGATATCAAAATTTTATTGCAAAATTAATAAATCTTTGCAAATTATGCTCGTTGATTCAATAAAAAGATGCATACTCTTGCGCTTTCGACAAAAAAATAGTATCTTTGCAAAAAAATAGTACAGATAGAAGAGAATGTCATCGGATTTGGTGTCGGTGGTAATGCCTACGTATAATAACACAAGGCATTTGGCGGAAAGTATTGAGAGTGTGTTGGGACAGACATACTCCAATATTGAATTGCTGATTACTGATGACCATTCCACTAATCCTGATGTCCGATCTATCGTCAAGGCATATGCAAGGCGTGATTCCCGTGTCCGTCCTTTCTTCCTTGAGGAAAATCAGGGCCCTGGAGTGGCACGTAATAATTGCATCAAGGAAGCAAGGGGCAGATACATAGCATTCTGTGATTGTGACGACCGTTGGTTCTCTAACAAACTTGAGAAGCAAATTGCCTTTATGAAGGAAAAGCATTGCGTTCTCTGTTATTGCTCTTATCTCGAATGTGATGAAGAAAATGAGATATGCGGCATAGTTATGGCTCCAGAGCATATAACCCTCAATGATTTGAAGCGTGACAACAAGATTGGGTGTCTGACTGCCGTTTACGACACAAAACCATTCGGTAAGTTCTTCATGCCGACTATCCGCAAGCGCCAAGACTGGGCTCTCTTCCTTACTATCATGAAGGAGTGTAAGAACGCTTATGCACTGACTGAACCACTTGCCTATTACCGCCATTCCGATGATTCTGTTTCGAGCAAGAAGTTTAAGTTGATCAAGTTCAATGCCAAGGTCTATGAGCAGGTATTCGGCTACAATGCGTTCGAGGCTTATAGCTATCTTTTCTTTGTCTTCATGCCGACATATACAAAAAAGGTGTTGAGCAACAAGATGCATTCGATTGACTATCTTAAAAAGCATCGTTGACAGACCCGACTTCTGTTAATGTCATGTAACAGAATATGAAAATGAAAGTTTCAATTGCTGCAATCATATTGATATGTTTGTCGTACTTTTGGTTTGCTGACCGGAATGCCAAAAGTGCTGCTGATTCTTACAGATATGGACTTGAATGGGTTGAAGACTTCGAGTCATCAAGTATGGATGCACGCAATTGGGGATTCATGCCGCGCCGGCAATCGGATGCCGGCCGTTATTTTTCAGAATCCCCCAAACTCTATGACATAAAGAAAGGCCGTCTGCGTCTCTATGCCCGTCGGAACAAAGGCATTGCTGCCAACGACACGGCGCCAGTACTCACCTGTGGTTTTGAGACATTCCGCAAGCGCACGATCACTTATGGCAAGGTGGAGGTTCGTGCCAGGATGAAATGTGCCCGTGGTGCATGGCCGGCAATATGGTTGAGAGGACAGGAGGATCGCTACAGTACTTATCCTGACTATGCCGAAATCGACATAATGGAACATCTCAATTACGACAAGTCTGTTTATCAGACAGTCCATTCCAACTACACCGACAAGTTGCAGTTGCGTCATAGTCCGAAGGCTGCTGTAGAGGTGGATGTGGATCCAACCAAATACAATGTGTATGCCGTAGAAATTCGTCCTGACATGCTTGTGTTCAGTGTCAACGGCAATGTGACGCTCGAATATCCGAAGATAGAGACTGGAGAGTATGGGCAATATCCGTTCGGGTGTGCGAAGCATCTCATGGTTGATATGCAGTACGGAGGCAAGTGGGTCGGGCTTTCTGATCCGTCTACACTCCCTGCATACATTGACATTGATTGGGTGAAGTTCTATAAACTCATCAAACAATAATATTCGAATGCACATCATAATTGCTTTCATTGCATACATAATCGGTTCACAGATTTGTTTGGCGGATATAAAGAGCCTGTCGGGCAAGTATGTCTTCAAACCGTCGTATACGCAATACAAATCTCTCTGGATGGCGATTATTGCGGTGATTGGTTTTGCAGTTGAATGCTTTTTCTTGCAGCCGTTTGTCTTGGCCCTCATGGAACTGTTACTATCCGCTGCTGTCATCGTAGTATTTGAATGGATTCTTGCAAGGGTGAATGTAAGCAACTACTATGTCGCCCAGAGTCTGCGCGTAGCATTTATCTTCGTCTCGGCAGTCTATCTTTTCCAGTCATTCAGCGCATATCTTCTGATGGGACTGTTCTTTGCCAACTCTCCATTTGGAATTGTCTTTTCTTCCCATCCGCATATTGGTTCCAGCCGTAAGCATGTGTCTCCATCCATTGACGTCCAGTCGATGATTGACGAAGTCGGCCGTAATGGCGGTGGAGTGGTACACATTCCTGCCGGCAGTTATCGCATATCGGGATTTTTGCAGATAAACCATTCAAATGTCACACTTGAAGGCGAGACAGATGCCGATGGCAATCCACTTACCGAATTGGTTTGCTGTACCAATCTTGTGAACGGCAAACTCAATCCGTGGATATCACCGTTCTTCATCACTACGGGCGAGACCATTCAGCCAAGCAACATCTTCTGGGGATTGGATTTCCGCAAGAAAAAGCCGGTACGAATGGAGAGCAGTTCTCTCTCCGATCCCGGCAGCGACGGAAGGATTCTTACACCTTTCTTCGCTACGAAGGTTATCTCCGATGCGGCTAAGGACGATATCCTATTGAAGGTTGAAGATGCCTCTAAGGTAGGGAAGTACATCCTTGTTGGGTTGTACAACACATCCTCTGACGGCAATCTCATCAAGGATATCCTTGGTGTCAGCGAACTGCGTCCTGAATGGCTTGTGGCAAATAGGGCAGGGGACGAGGAGGCTCCGTCCTATCAGTGGCTTGCCGAGGTGCGTACTGTAGTTGATGAACATACGATAGAACTGTCGTCACCTTTGCTCCGTGATATTCAGATGGTCTATACTCCTGAGGTCTATAATGTAGAGATGCTTGAGAACATTACCGTCCGCAACATTATCTTGAGCAGTGAGTGGAACGGACTATTTCATCATCATGGTCTCCCGCTCTATTACTCCGTCAGTCAGGCACAAGAAATGGACTATGGATGGAACGGAATCAATTTCAAGCGAGTTGCACACGGACGTATTGAGAATGTGGTGTTGCATAACTTTACCAATCCGCTCTATGTGATGGACAGCCGTGAAAATACTTTTGAGCATATAGTTGTGTCGGGCTATGCAGGGCATCAGGGACTGAAACTTTATTGCCATTCATGCAACAATGAGTTTTCCGACATCACATTCAAGACCCATTTTGCTGATATGATGGGTGGGGAGGGCAACGCTTATGGAAATCTATTCAATAATATAAGGTATGTGAATCGTCATTTCATGCCTGTGGACTTTGATTTTCATGGATTTTCCGAAGGACCGATGAGCCCACCATCGCACAACGTATTCCGTAATGTCAGCGGTTTTCGCTATATAAAGGGTGCAGGAGCTATGTCGCACATACCATCGTGTGGGCGTTGCAACGAGTGGCATGACATTGAATGGGAAGGTGGCAGAACGGGGGATGATAACCGTTTCTATATGATGCCGTACAGAAGGAAAGGCATGGTATTGAAATACATCACGGCATTCGGGTATTCGTTGGTCATAATACTCAAGCGCAGAAGATTCTCGCTGTCGTTCCTGTTCTGTACATTCAGGGATAAAATTGCCAGCATAGACAGAATGGGATACGACCGTAAGAGTCATTCTCAATTCTTTCCTGACAATAGAATATACAATTGACTGGTCATTGCGGAAATCCTGCTCCAGGAATAGACATCGCGGATTTGGTCGAATGCTTTATGGTCGTTCCTGATATCTTCAATCTCATGGGGATTGTCGGCTAACCATTCCATTTTTTCCCGGAGATTTTCCATTGTAGGTTCTCCGAAGCACCACCCAACCTTCGCATAATGCAGGGGGTCTGTCAGTCCTCCGATGTCGGATACGAGTATCGGTGTGTTGCTGCACATTGCTGAGAACATCAGTCCGCTCTGCGAAATGGATATGTAAGGCAGCAGTACGACTGACGTCAATTTGAGATAGGCATCGAAGTCGAGGTCATCGAGTTGCTCGTCGAGCACGAATGCATTCCGGAATGTCCTTGCCTTGTTGAGCACGTCCTCTTCTACATCCCTGTTCTTTCCGACTATGAGTAGGTGGCACTGCGAATCACCATTGAGCCGCAGGCTCTTCTCCCATGCATCGACTACGAGACTGATGCCTTTGTACTTGTATTGATATCCCAAGCATGAGAATACCACATCGCCTGGATGGATGGAGAGTTTCCTACGCAGTTCGTCGCAGCGGGCACCGACTCGTTCATTCGTGATGTTGTTGTCCAGAATGCCGTGGGGAATAACATTGATTTTATCGGCCTTGACTCCGAAGTCTTGAGTCAGTTCTCTCTTAGTACGTTGGGTATGAACGATAATTGCCGATGCAATCTTGTAGTAGAGTTTGTACTTCGTCTTGTCGCCTTTGTGTGGATTGTGCGGCAGTGTGTTGTGGGCAGTGAATATAAGTTTGCATCCTATCATCCTGATGAAGATGGCAAACAGGATGTCAATAATCCAAAGTCGTAGCCATTGGATATGAACGATGTCGGGCTTTTCACGTGTAATGTCTCTGACTATTGAAGATATGCTGCAGATATAGCTGAGGCTCTTAGTAACGTTGCTCTTCTTCTGACTGTAGCTGAAGATGCTTTTGTGTGTTGCATTTGGAATCTTTTTGCACTGGTACTGCCGATTGTGGTAATACGTGATATTACAATCGTCAATACCTCCAAGCAGCGAATAATCGTAGATGCTGAGGTTGTTGTAGGATTGTGGATCTATATAGAATAGTTTCTTCATTTGTTCGTATTTGAGGATAATTCTTTTCGGATATGCTCTCTGAAGCGTATCATAATGTTGTAGCCTTCTGATTTCCTGCCAATTATTGTCTTGATGAATTCTCTTGCTATTCTCAGATTTGTCCTGCGTAGGAAGTTGCAAAGGGTCTTCTCGCGTGAGTATCCCTTCAACTCATGACGCTTAATTGCGATGTCCAGGAGCTTTATTTCATAATCGAGATTCAATGGCCTTTGCTCCACAAGATGTATATAGTGTAATCTCTTGTTGTAATATATGTGCTGACCGTATTTCTTCTTCAGTTTATAGTGCAGGTCATCTTCTTCTCCATAGAGGAAGAAGTCTTCGTCAAACATACCGACACTTTCGATGGCACTCCTTTTCACGACGAAACATGAGCCTTGAAGATATTGGTATCTTGGCCAATAGATGTCTAAACGGTTGAACAGTCCTGTAAGCAATACCCAGAGATATCCGTTCATCATGTTTGTAAAACTGAAGGAACGATGGCTTTCAATTGTCTGCGAGAACATTTGTTTCAGGCCATACATGTATAGTTTGTCGTCTTTATCAAACTTTTCAGTTATGGTCTTGAATATGGGTTCCATAAGTCTGACATCCGGATTCATTATCAATATGAGTGGGGCTGAGGCATTGCGGATACCGATGTTGTTGCCTTGTCCGTAGCCTCCGTTGCGGTTATTCTTGATCAGCAGTATATCATCTCCGAATCGATTCCTGATATTGGCAAACATCTCATCAGCAGCATTGCTGTTGTTGTCAACGATGATAATCTCCAGGTCTTCCATAGGAATGTCGGAGTATTGCCTGATGGACTGGAGGCAGTCGTAGATGTCCGTTTCGGAATTATATGTTACTATGATGATTGAGAGTCTTTTCATATTGATTGATCATGTGAGTGATTCTATGTGGCTTTTGCCTCTTCAATAGATATCTGTATTTGGCTACGTAATATGCTGTAGCAATTTGTCGGGCTTTTTGCTTAGGGAGTATGGATTTGAGCAGATTCATTATCCACACTTGCAAACTAAGAATCTTTTCGTGCTTTGAATCGTATCGTTTGAGTATTTTTTTTAGTTGGCTGATGAATTGCATATCGATTTGTTCCCTACATACCATTGTGAATACTGACATCAGTCCTTCGAAAAGTGCAGAATCGTACTTATGGCCGAACTTTTCTTGAATGGTGGCATAGAATTTCTCAAGAGCATGAAGATGGCTGTCATAATGTGCATACATTTTCTTTGACAGTGATTGTGTGTTGTTGGCAATTCTGTACCCATAGTCAGGCAATGCTCTCGCATATTGGTATTTCATTCCGGCCAGCAGACTTTGCATATTGAAATCTGCGTCCTCCAGAGACTTCAATTCCGTGTCCCACGATATTGCGTGCTGCTTCAGGGACATTCTTCTGTAGATGTTGTTCACTACCACGAACGGTAATATTCGTCTTGCGAAGGAGGCAATGTCGTCAGTGTGGATAGGGTATCCATAGGCATAAACCATGGAGTTCTTATCAATTCTGTCACCTGTGTATTCTCCTGAAGGAAATATCATGAAATCCAGGTCTTTATGATTTTCCATTGCAGTTATTCTGTTGCTGAGGCAATTCGGAGTAATATAGTCGTCTGAATCGAAGAATACGATATATTCGCCAGTAGCTTCTTTCAATCCGATGTTTCTGCAAGTAAGCGGACCTTTGGGCTCTTGGTCCCGATGCCTTAACCTGATGCGGCAGTCGGTGGACTCATACTCACTGAGAAGTCTGATAGTCTCTTTGTCAGATCCGTCATCGACTGCTATTAGTTCCCAATCCTGACAATCATTGGCAGTGATACTGTCAATCATCACTTTTACCATTTCCGGACGATTGAAAACGGCCATGACTATGGAAATCTTGGGTTTGCTCATAGTTGTCTGTCTGTTATTTCAGTTCGCACTTGTGGTCTTCTGTCCGATATGGGACTATATGAATGTTCCTTTATTGCCAGAGGTACTACAAACAGTAGTGAATAAAGTGGCAGGAAGTCAAAATAGTCGAGAAGGGTTGATCTCGCCCAGAATGTTACTATTCCGAATGCAAACATAGCTAGTTTTACTCTGTAGTTGATGCATCCCAAAGAGCATGTAAAATAGAATGCCAGCAATAGCATTACGAATACAATTCCGTAATCATAGATGAATACCCTGTATCCGGAATTGCCCCATCCGTATTTTGCATTTTCGTATTTTCGTCCGAAGAGTATGTCATCTGAGGATATGAAGTCGTCGAATTCGTCATCGAACTCTTCTGTTACTCGGTTGTCGCCTACAAATTTACCATCCTTGTCTATCTCAAGACGCTCAAGAATGAACATGTTTACCAGATTGTTTCCTTTGTTGTAGTTGTATGCAAATATTCCTCCGGCAGTGAGTAATGCCACAATCACTATCAGGTGAAGCCATATATTCCTGCCTCTTACCCACAAGCCTATGAAATACAATACGACCAATAGGAGATATGCTGCGAGCGAGAATGTCATGAGTGTGGTAATGAATAGCACGATATTGTACCATTTCTTCCATTTGGATATTTGTGTCAGTAATAGGAATACACAAGCTGATCCCAGATGCCCTGGCTCAAGAAAGACTGAATGGAATCGTGGCAGTATGGTTTCTGCTGTAAATCTGTTGTCGAGTAGGAAGAAATAGTAGTTATAGAATGAATACATGAGATCCTCATTTTCCACGGACTTATATGGGAGTGAAAATCCTAACAGATACATCACGTAGCAAGGTATTGAGAACAGCATCATAACGGCTATGGTGACACATAGCCATTTCATCAGTTTTGCAAGTCTTTCTACCTTGAGGCTGAATATGGCGAGAAGATTAATTGAGTTGAACACAATGATGATGAAACCGTTCATGTTGCCTTCATTTACGATTGCCATATACAATGCTATGATGAGGTACGCAATAAGTGGATATTTGTAATCTCTTCGTGTGAATAACTGATCTTTCAGTGTCCTTGATATGAGCCATGCCATCACGATTGGCATTGATGCAATCAGCGGGTAGTAGTGGCTGACTTTCCACATGAACCATGGGGACATGGAACCGAGATATGCAATGATGATTCCGATATAAAGCAGCGAAAAGGCAATGTTCGACTTCTGTATCAGGCAAAGGGTCTCCAGTTTATCCCTGTCGATTGTAAACCATCGGTCGATGCTTTCCCGGCGTATTTTCAGAGAGTTGCCTAATCTTTTCATTTGTTGATTTTCGTTTTGAAGATTTGCTTCATTGTTATTCTCTCTTCATTAGTCAGTACAACTGTCCATACAATAAGGCATCCGAATAGCAGATTCAATGGTATAGTTAGCAGAAAACTGAATTCGAAATGGATGTATTGCTTGAGCAGAAGTCCGACAATGCTCAGCACTGCAATCAATATGGTTGTGCTCAAAAACACTTGCCTTACAAAATGACCGATATTCAGACCTGTAGTATACTTCATATATGGCAACCTTGCAAGTGCCATCACTGCTTCAATGACAATGAATGCGAACATGGCATCCCGTATGGAACTGTGGTTTGCGAACATCAGCCATATTAGTCCGATGAACAACAGCTTTGGTGTGTACATTATGATGGTAAACCATTTTATCTTGCCTGTAGCCTGATTGGCAGATAGCAGTCCGTAGGTTGACTGGTCAACTATGAATGCGGCAAGCAGGCATTGGCACATGATGCATGTCCCTTCTGGTATCCTATAATGAAGCCAAATATTGAGAATACCGTCCATCTCAATAATGAGTGGGATGAATGCTATGGACATCAGTATGAAAAGAATCTTGCTCTCCTTTTCTGCCAGATTGAGCATCTTTGCTCTGTCTTTTTTACCTTCAGCCTGCATGATCTGTGGATTCATGGCGTTTACAACTGATGTTGAGATGAACGAGACATAGGAATAGAGGTGTGTTGCTATTCCGTATGCTGCATTGGCCGTGGTTCCGAAGAATTCGTTGAACAAAACTGACATTCCCTGAGTCCTACCTATCACAGCTCCCATGCCAAATGTGGTCCATCCGGCAAAGCCTCCCAGTTCCTTCAGACATTTGCGGTCATAATCGCTCAGGAACATTCTGGGGTTGCATTCCTTGTATCTGATGATGGAATACGTGAGATAGATGACAAACTCAAATGCAAACACACTGGTCATCATGTATGAATAGATAAGCAGTTTGTCCACATCCATGTTTAGGAGCAGAAGTGTCATTACCAGTTTTATTATTCCGTCCATCACTTCGATTACCGAGATGAACACTATGTTTTCATGTGCAATTAATGTGGCCTTGAACGGGGCGGTGATGAACGAAATAAAAATCATTGTCACAGACATCAGGTAGACAATGGCTGCTACAGGTTTACGGCATTCCTCTATGTTGAGATTGGGAATCAGCAAATCCCGGCATGGTATAATAATCAATGCAAGCAGCAAACCTATCACGATGTGCATCAGTACACTATTGGAAAATATTTTCCGGGTGTAGTTGTCATCGTCTTTGCCTATATAGAATGAAATATGCCTCTGGGTGGTTGTTACCATCGCGTTGGTCACGAATGCCAGCATGGCTACAATTCCAGCGATGAGACTGTACACCCCATAGTCACTCTCGCCAAGCGCATCAAGTATAATCGGCACAGTATACAGTGAGAGGCATATATTGATGAAGGCTTTTGTATACTGTGCTGTAGTGTTTAATAAGATGCGCTTTCTTGAATCCATTCTGTGATAGCAGACTATTTTCTAATCCTGACTTACGGAATCATTAGAAGATATCATCCTTTACGATGCAGACTATATAGATGACGAATGCCAGGAACATCATTCCGAGTACAAAGAGCATGCGCTTTGGACCCTCTGCCTTAATTGGTACTGTGGCGTTCTGCAGAACCGTAAAAGCGGGTGTGCATTCTTGCACTTTTGCCTTGGCTGCCTGAAGCTGTGTGTTCATGGCGGTATAAGTGTTGTATTTCATCTGCATATCGTTTTCCAACTCGTCGCGCTCTGAAATATAGCTTTGTAGAATCATGTTCTGATGTGCATCGCTGTATTCGCTATATTTTCTCATAGCGATGTTGTAGTCAGTCATTGCTTCTTGCACAAGCTGGCTGTAGTATTCCATATCGGCTCGCGACTTACTTGTCCTGTATTGGGTTATGAAATTCTGCAACCTCTGTCTGATTGAATCAGCCAGAGTAGCACAAATGAGGGGATCCTGATCGCTTACGCTGATAGTAATGACATCTGTTTTCCTGTCAACATCGCATGAGATGTTTGATGTGATGGTTTCCACTATGTTTGTCTCTAATTCTGACAGCATAAATGGATTGGCCTTTGTGTCAGTTCCCTCATTTCCTGCACTTTTCTTTACTTTCGCTTTTTGTTTGAAGAGTTTTTTTATCCATCTTATTGCCGGATCCCAAGGCGCACAATCCTGATGGTTTACGAGATAGTCATAATAGTCGGTCTTCACGCTTTCGTCGATGGTCTCGACTTCAATATCGAACAGACTGACTACAAAATCATTCGACTCAAACAAATCAGGGTACAACAATGGGTAGATGGCGTCGTTGGATTGCATCGAGGCAAGGTCAAATCCAAATGAAGCAGCAAGGGACCCCAGTGTCCCTCCTGATGGCAGACTTTCCGTTTCTGGTGCCAGCATAACTTTACTTGTATATGTTCGTGGCACCTGCACAATGAGAATAGCTGCAATGATTCCGGTTATCAGAACTGTCAGTGCAATCTTCCATTTCTTTTTGAGCACTTTTTTTACAAGCACTCTTAAGTCAATGACTTCTTGGTTGTTCTCTTCCATGTTCGTCCTCCTACTTAAGTAAGTTTGCAATTGATACCATCATCGTACTGATTGATGCGGCTGTGGTTCCCATACTCATCATTTCGGCAGTGCTCATCTTTTCCTTTGCGTCCTTGCTTGGGATGACAATTTCGCAACCTGGTTGGATGGACTTGCTTGAGCGTTTGTTGACGAGTTCCACGGAACCGTTCATATAGATGGCGTAAACACGACTCTTCCTCGCCTTGTTGGCATAACCACCGGCACGCTTGATGTAGTAACTGAGTGGAGCACCTTCCTTGTAGTTCATGGAGATCGGGTACATGACCTCTCCGCTGATTTTCACGGTACTGGAGTATTGAGGAACGATCAGACGGTCGTATTCACGTAGCGTAATGTCTTCGCTTCCTCCCGGGTTGGCAAGTGCTTCGTCGAGGTTGATGGCAACTGGGTAGGTTGTACCTACGTCAAGTTTCATGGCGAGCAATGAGTCTGCACGGTTGAGATTGAACTCGTTGTTGGATGAAAGGCTGTTTTCATAGAGTGCAATCTGCTGGCTTCTCAGACTTGTCTGCCGTTGCTGTCTTTCTTCCTCGGTCATCGTTCTTTCGAGTCGGGCACCCTTTGCGTATGCAAGATGAGTAAGTCCGCCGGCTGCCTTGACCAGGTCGGAGAGTTTATAGCTCTTTGAAGTCATGGTATAGCTTCCAGAGAAGTTGACTGAACCGGAAACTGACACTGACTGGAGTTCTGATGAGGAAGGGCTCTTTCTCACGACAACCTCGTCGAAAGGTTGGAGTATGAATCCTGCTTCCCCATCGACTACGAATCCATCCTTGAGCGCAAATGAATATGTCTCTGAAATCTTGTCAGTCGTTTCTGTTGCTGCCGCATTGTAGATTCGCCTGAACACATCCACCTTTGCAGTTGATGCTTCGTTTGTGAGTCCGCCGGCTTGCAGAACAAGGTCTTCAAGAGTGGTGTTGTCGGCATATTGATAAGTTCCCGGATAGATGACTTCTCCACTGATTTTAAGTGTCTGGTCCGTAAGGAGATCGTTTCGGCTTGGAACGAACAGTACGTCGTTTTTTTGCAGAGGTATGTCTGGCGATGTTCCTGCGAGAATGCCTTTGAGGTCAATTGAGATGACTTGAAGTGTCAGGTCTTCCTTTTGCCTGTGCATTACGGCACGGTTAAGGAAGGCTCCTTCCATCACTCCGTCTGCAGCCTGAATGAGGTCTTTGACTCCACTGATTGTTGTGCTGACTTCATACATCCCCGGATGGAAAACGGCTCCGCGCACTTCTGCCATATTGGAATAGCGGGCAATGACTGAATCAACATAGATTGAGTCTCCGTCCTGAATCTCAAATGACCCCAGACTGAATTCGTCTATCGTGTGGAGGGAATATTCTGAACTCGTACCGCCTCGGCGCACCAGTCTTACATTCTTCTTATATGCATCTCCGGCAAATCCACCACTGTAGTCGAGCACTGCCTTTGCAGTTTCACCTTTCTTCATTTCGTAGAACATAGGACGCTTCACTCTTCCGGAAATCTTTACGAGTTCGGCATAAGGACCTACTACGATGATGTCGTTGTCCTGAAGACGGATATCGCCGCTGACATTTCCGTTGAGGATATAGTCATAGACGTCTATGAAAGCCACTGTCCTGCCGTTTCTGAATACTTTTATGTCGCGAAGGGTTCCAATGTCGCTGATGCCTCCTGCCATATATAATGCATTGAAGGCAGAACTCAGTGAACTCAAGGTGTAGGTGCCTGGGGTCATTACCTCACCCATTACCTGAACCTGAATCGAACGTGTGCTGCCCAATGTGAGTTGGATGTTCGAGTCGTTGTAGTAGCGACCGAGGCGTTGCTTCAGTGTGGCATTAGCCTGATTCACTGTCAGTCCTGCCAACTTTATTGGCCCGACTCCTTCTATGGTGACTGTTCCGTCGGGTGAAATTTCGCCTTCGAAAGTCTCCTGTGATGCTCCCCATACATCTATTATCACATTGTCGCCGGTACCGAGCCGATAGTTGCTTGGAGTGGCGATGTTGACGTTTGGTTCGAATGTAAGGTTTGGATTGTTGAATATGTTACGTCCGAATACCTGGGACTCATCTTTCAGTTTGTTCTGATAGTAGAGCAGCGAGTCGATATCCATGAATTCAATTTCGCTGTTCATCATCTGTGTTCTCTCCTCGATGGTCAGATTGTCCATACCACGGTATCCACGAGCCTGACTACGAATCATGTAGTTGTTCTGCATCTGATAGTTCTCGCCCTCAATCTGCTTGTTGGTACGTGTACGACTCTTGGAGACATTCTTGTTTTGTCCGGTGATGTCTACTGCTCCGAGTTGGACCTTCTCAGCCTCTAATTTCTTGCGGATTTTCTGCATTTGTTGTACTGTGACTCCTTTTTGCAGTAACTTCGATACGATAGTTGCTTGATTTTCTCCGGCTGCCTGACGCTCTTGAGCAAACTTGATAACCTGATCGTCAGTCATTGACTGAGCCATCATCTGCTGTGAAAAGCTACAGAATACGATGATTAAGGACAGTATTAACGATAATCTTTTCATATAACGATTCGTTGGTGTATTAATAACAACAAGTCCTCCCTAATTTGATTGAGGAGGATTGCTTGATTTGATTTAAAATTTCTTTCCGACAAGTATTGACAAAAGTGTTTCTGTGATAATCTTGACGTCAAGCCAAAGGCTTCGGTTGCGAAGGTAGTTGAGGTCCATGTCCAGACGTGTAATCATCTTGTCCATGGTATCGGTATAGCCGTTGTGGAGTGTGGCATCCGAAGTCACTCCCGGCCGGCTGACATAGAGTTGTTCATAATCTGGTCGGTGCTCCATGATTTGCCTGATGAAGAATTCCCTTTCCGGTCGGTATCCTACGAAGGACATATCTCCTACAAGTACGTTCCATAGTTGTGGAAGTTCGTCAAGATGGTGTGCACGGAGAATCTTGCCGATGCATGTCAGTCTGCTGTCACCCTGACAAGCAAGTTGAGGACCGTCTTCCTCTGCATTAATCTTCATCGTACGGAATTTGACTATCTTGAACGGTTTGCCGCCTTTTCCGATCCTTTCCTGCCTGAAGAGTACCGGACCTCTGCTTTCTCTCTTTTGGAGTATGTAGATAATGAGAATGACGGGAGAGGAACAGATAAGTCCAATCAAAGCTCCGATTATGTCAAAAGCCCTCTTTACCCCTCTTTGGAATATATTCATTCCATCTTTTATATTGTCCGTTCCTTTGGTCATGTTAAGAAATTATCTCGCGTGTTATACTTTATTAACGCAAGTTTACATATTTTATTATATGATTTATCAAAAAAATCATCAAAAAGCTCCTCCGCTCTGCTCTACAAAAAACGTTGCAAATTTACTCAAAAAAAATCATATTACAAAAAAAATTGTAATGCATTGATATATAGAATCTAATTATTATAGAGTGGCTTTTGGTGCGTTGTTGCCTGCCTGATGATTCTCTATAGGTTTGGCACAGATTTTGCTAATGGGATTAATGAAAGGAGATAATGATTATGGATAACAGACAAGACTTTCTTGGCAGATTTGCCACAGACCTTATTGAACAGGCCAGAAATGGAAAACTAGATCCTGTGATTGGACGTGACGACGAAATCCGCCGTGTGCTGCAGATTCTCTCGCGCCGTACAAAGAACAATCCTATTTTGATAGGTGAGCCTGGCACTGGAAAGACAGCCATCGTAGAAGGGCTCGCAAACCGACTGCTTCGTGGTGACGTGCCTGATAACCTCAGGGACAAACGCCTCTTCTCACTCGACATGGGTGCTCTCATTGCTGGTGCAAAATATCAGGGCGAGTTCGAGGAAAGGCTCAAGGGGGTGATTAATGATGTTGTTAAGAGCGATGGGAATATCATATTGTTCATCGACGAGATTCATACTCTTGTAGGTGCCGGACAGAGTCAGGGGGCAATGGATGCAGCAAATATACTCAAACCGGCTTTGGCAAGGGGCGAAGTGCGCAGTATAGGCGCTACAACGTTGGATGAATATCAGAAGTACTTTGAAAAGGACAAGGCTCTTGAACGTCGTTTCCAGACCGTTATGGTCGACGAACCCGATGTGTTCAGCAGCATTTCCATCCTCCGTGGACTGAAGGAACGCTATGAGAACCACCATAAGGTTCGTATTACTGACGATGCCATTATTGCTGCCGTGGAACTTTCAAACAGGTATATTTCAGAACGTTTCCTCCCTGACAAGGCCATTGACCTTATGGATGAGGCTGCAGCCAAACTACGGATGGAACGCGATAGTGTGCCGGAAGAACTCGACGAGGCTTCACGACGTCTGCAACAATTGGAAATCGAGCGTGAGGCCATCAGGCGAGAAAAGAATGATGACAAGACGAAACTCCAGGAACTGGAAAACGAGATTGCCTCGCTACGTTCACGAATCAACGGTATGAAATCGAAATGGGAAAAGGAACGCGAACTCGTCAACCGTATCCAGCAGGATAAGATACAGATAGAACATCTCCGCTTTCAGGCCGACAAGGCTGAAAGGGAGGGCGACTACGGACGTGTAGCAGAAATCCGTTACGGAAAATTGCAGGAGGTTCAGAATGATATTCAGTCGACAAAGGAACTCCTCGCACAGGCACAGGGCTCGAATGCCATGATAAAGGAGGAGGTGACGGATGACGATATTGCTGACGTAGTAAGCCGATGGACTGGTATTCCTGTCAGTAAGATGCTCCAGATTGAGAAGGACAAACTGCTCCAACTCGAAGAGGAACTGCACAAGCGTGTCATCGGGCAAGACCAACCTATTCAGGCCGTCAGCGATGCCGTACGCAGGAGTAGGGCTGGGCTTCAGGACCCCAAGCGTCCAATCGGAAGTTTTATTTTCCTCGGACCTACAGGAGTGGGTAAGACGGGACTGGCAAAGGCACTTGCCGACTATCTCTTCAACGATGAGAACCTTATGACCCGTATCGACATGAGCGAGTATCAGGAACGCTATAGTGTCAGCCGACTAATCGGTGCCCCTCCCGGATACGTGGGTTACGATGAGGGCGGACAACTTACCGAGGCTGTACGTCGCAAACCTTACAGTGTCATCCTCTTCGACGAGATTGAGAAAGCGCATCCGGATGTGTTCAACACGCTCCTTCAAGTGCTTGATGACGGTCGTCTGACTGACAATAAGGGACGTACTGCCAATTTTAAGAACACGATTATCATTATGACCAGCAACCTCACCGAGGAACAACTGCATGAGGTGATGAGGCCTGAGTTCCTCAACCGTGTAGATGAGATTATCACATTTGCCTCGCTCGATCGGCAGCAAATACGTGATGTGGTGTCTTTGCAAGTCAGGAGTGTGGAGAAGATGCTCTCGTCTGATGGCATTCGTCTCAGTCTTTCCGATGCAGCTCTTGATTTTCTGGCAGATGCCGGTTATGACCCTGAATATGGTGCGCGACCTGTAAAACGTGCCATCCAGCGCCATCTGTTGAATTCCCTCAGCAAGCAGATAATTGCAGGAAGCGTAGATAAGTCTGCAGCCATCATTGTCGGTGCGGATCCATCGGGACTGACATTTCGCAATGGGTAAATGAACGGCTTAATCTTGCAGGGTCAGACCGGCAAGACCAATCACGACATCATTTGAAAGCGTACGTAAGGTGATGCTGTGGAGTTGCTTCCGAGGATTGACTTTCATCTCAAGTATCTCCGCAGCACCGCTTTCTATATATCTGCCGTATACCCCTTCGATATTCAGTATTTCGCCTAAATTCCTGCTTACGGTTCCCGTCTTGAGATGGATCCGGTATGGGCGCTGGACTTCATTTCTGAATGCTTTTCCGTCAATATAGTAGTCTTGTTCTATCGGACACCAGTTGTATGGATTTTCCAGAATGAGTTCGCTCGCAGTTCCGTCTGTGTATCTGATGGCTATCGCTCCGTTTGGAATATGACTTTGCATATGGTTGGTACTTCCCGCCAACAACAGGTAGGCTCTGCTGGCTTTGCCTTGCAGTGGGATGGTGATACTGTCTGGATAGTTGTCGAAGAGTGAGGTGTATATGATGTTCCTACCTTCTTCCGGCATCTTGAATGGGATACCGATGGAGGTTTGCAAAATACCGTTTCTGACGGCTTGACGTAATCCTGAATCGTCGATGTCGGTAGTCAGTTCAGGATGACACCATTCTCCGATGCCCTGTGCTGGAATCTGCAGTGTGGTGTAGGGCGAGCGTGGGCTGACGTATCTGTTCTTGAAGATGTCGCCGATGTTGCTGTTGAAGTAGTCAGCGAGACTGACAGCCTTCATCTTGTGCGGCTCGACTGATTCACATCCAGTTCCCCACTCCGTATTGTTTTCTGCTGTAACCGAAACCGGCAATGGCAACCTCCTGTCTTCATCAATCTCATAAGTGATTGTCTGGACTTTTTCGTTGCAGCCTTTTATTACCTTGTTTCTATCGAGGACAATGATGTCCAATTGCTGACGGAATTTCTGCTCAATCTTCAATGTTACTTTTCTGCCTGTCCGCTGATAGCTGTAAAATATATAAGGTGTGGAGACTGATGCCTCTTTCCATTCCGAAGGAAATCCCGGCCGGATATAGCACTTGCCGTTAAGTGCATCAGGCTCTATTCCGAACAGTCCCTGGATGAGTGCCCGCGATGTAATTCCTATCACATCACCAAAGTCTCTGTAACATTCACCTCGCGCAGCATCGTAGAAACTCAACTGGCCGAAATTGCCTGGCGACGAACCGAGATACATCTGATCAAGGATACTGCTTTTCATAAGCCGGAATCCCTCGTCATTCCTTCCTGCCTTGAAGTATGCGAGGGCGGTGTGCATGATTTCTGCTGGTGCCACATTGTTGATGCTCCACGAATAAGGCATCCAGTTGGATGTGGGAATCACCTCATACTGCTCCTCTGATGCACTTTCTGCCTCTTTTCCCTTTGTAAGCTTTATTGGAATGTGAGGAATGTTCCTGTCAATCCATCTTGTGGCAAGTTCGTTCTGAACCTGAGTCCCGGCCCCGCAGTCAATGGCTGTATAGATGGTCCATACTGCCGGATTCTCATGTTTGCGTTTCAGTCCCATGAAATCCTGATATTCAGCCCACACTCCCTTGTCAGGCAGCCACAGACGCTTGTCTATTGCATTCTGCGTCTTTTCGGCTTCAGCCTTGTACCACGAGGAATCTTCTCCAAGAATATCTGCAATCCGTGCCGCACAACGCATTGCCCGCAGATTGTATGCCGAACTGTGAGTTACCGCTCCGCTGTTGTAATAGAGTGCATCACTTGCCCATATGCAGCAGTAGGCATCGTACAGTCCGTCATCGTCTGGATCGAAATTCCTCTTCTCCCATTCCAAATGGCGTTTGAGTGTCGGCCACATGGATCTGATATAACTGGTGTCAGCATCATAACTGAAATGCCACAGCAACTCGTCAATATAATTGAGGTTCATGTCGTAGTGATGCATCTGGTTATTTCTGTCAGGATTGCGACAGATATATCCGTTGCTGTACATTTGTGTTCCCCATTTCTTCTCAGCTCTTGCAAGATTAAGGACAGAGTCCTGTGAAGGGTGGGGGATTACCGGCTCTACATCTGTTACTTGTGACCTTGCGTATGCATCGAAATGTCTTCTGGCTCGGTCGTTCCATCCCAGTACGTCAGCAGCGTATGCTGCCCTCCAGCCGGCTAGTGGCATTCGCCATCCTACACACCCGTGTAGCCAACTCTTTCCGTCCCAGTCACCGTCCGCAGCAGTAGTCAGTGCAGCATCAAGTGCATTGATAAAAGAATCGGGTGTGTCGAATGTGATATGTTTGGCAAGTTGCCGACTGTATTCCATTGCCTGTTTATAGAGATTGCCGGCTTCGTTATTGTCAGTGCAGAATTGTGTATCACTTCCTACTATTGAAATTGTGAGAAACGAATCGCCCGAAATGCTCCATCTTATCCTTTCGATTTCTTTTCCAGCTTCCAGGCTCCCCGGCTTTTCCACTCCCATGTCCCCGTTCCTGTTGAGTTTCTTGTTGGCTATGTCTGAGACGATGGCTTCAATTTCCGCTTTTCCATGAAAATTACGGGCGTTAAACTTTAATACCGCAGTTTCTTCGTCCATTGCCACAACGGCAGTGATGTCAAGTTCTCCCTTATCCCATCTACTGTCAGTAAGGTGGTATGTGCGTCTGCCTGCGACATATCTGGCTTTGCAGAATTCCGTCCTGTCCAGTGGCACGCCATTGAGAGTGAACTGGATATTGCGATAGTTGTTTTTCTTGTAGCTTACGAATACGGGTCTGTCACTCGTATCCAGCCGGAAATCGGTATATCCTCCATATAGGGCTCGTGTATAACGGTTCTTGCCGTTCACACATACGAAGTCATTACCTTCAGGATAATAGTTCATCGTCCTGATGGAATCCACTGCATTGCTGTTGTATGAAGTGGATTCAATAAAATCGCTGACCTTCTTTTGTGCACAGCAGTTCATTGCCGATACTAACCAACAGACTGTCCAGATGAGATATTTCATGTATAACAGTATCTTTTTGTGCAAATATACTATTTTTTTTTGTGTGAATCAAAATTTTTTTCTACCTTTGCACTCGCTTACGAAAAATAAGCCGACTGGCAATCGTCTGGAGAGATGGTAGAGTGGTCGATTACAACGGTCTTGAAAACCGTCGTACCGAGAGGTACCGGGGGTTCGAATCCCTCTCTCTCCGCTGAGAGCAAAATTGATGACTTTTAGGGTAGTCAATCAAAATTCAACCCAAACAGGCCATTAAGTTGCCAAGAAAAGAAAAAGCGTTGTAAGTCTTTGATTTACAACGTTTTTATTTGTTCGCTCGTTCTGACCACGGATCTAACGGATTCAACGGATAATTCGCTAATTGAAATCAAAAAATCAAAAAATCAAAAAATCAAAATGTAGCTCCGCGTTTCACAACGAAGAGCCACTGGACATCAACAAATGAAAGCATTTGTGATGTTGAAACAGATTAGCACTTGTAAACTTCTATCTTATCATAGTTGGCAGGGCTGACAATCACCTCCAAATTGCTTGTGCTTGATTTTTCCCGTAATGCAAATGGTACTTTATGCACCACTACAAACACCCTATTAGGAAATTTTGCCTTGGGAAACTGGGGACGGTTCCCTTATACACAGGGTTTTACCCTGTGCTGGTCTATTGCACCCTTTCAGGGTTATGAATGGTCGATAAATGGTCGGTAAGACTCTTCGTTGTGAAACGTGGAGCCACATTTTTGATTTGTTAATTCAAAATGGACGTTGGATGCTTCTGATTTTGTAGTTTCACGCAAAATTGCTAACTTTGCAGAAATATCCTTTCGCGCACGCGTGCGTATTATTATGATAAGGTGTGGCGTGTGGATGAAGAATGAAAATATGAATTTATGAAGGTACGGGTTCTTGTCAGTTTGCTTTGGCTGATGATGCTGAATGCGCTGTCGGCGGTGGAGGTGCTTGCCCAGGGTAGGGCAGGCGGCAAGGAGTATGTTCGCCTGACGAACTTGCCTCATGTGTATATCGATACCTTTGACGGCAGGAGCATTTCGAGCAAGACCACTTATAAGTATGCCACGATGGTGATGGTGGACGAGGAGGACAATGTGACTACCTACGATTCCCTGCAGATAAGGGGTAGGGGAAACAGTACGTGGGGAATGTCGAAGAAACCATACAAGATCAAGTTCAACGAGAAGGTGAAGCTGCTCGGCAAGGGGTATGCGAACTGCAAACCCTGGACTTTGCTTGCCAATCATGGTGACAAGTCGATGATCCGCAATGCCATCACATCGGAGATGGGAGCGTTTCTCGGACTGAAGAACAATCCTGGGGCGAAGTTCGTGGACCTGACTCTTAACGGCACTTACCTGGGCAATTACCAGATAAGCGACCATGTGGACGTGAGGCCTCACAGGGTGAACGTGACGGAACAGGAGGTGCCTCTGCCTGACGGTGCCGACATCTCCGGAGGATACCTGCTGGAGGTTGACGGTTTCCACGACGGAAACTGTTTCCACACGAACAGGAGTGTGTACATAAGGATTCACTATCCTGACGAGGCTGACATCAATACTGCCCAGAACCAGTATATCAGGAACTACATCAATGACTTCGAGGCTGTGCTGTTCGGAAAGAACTTTGCTGACGGGAAGGAAGGCTACAGAACTCGCGTAGACAGTACGTCGCTGGTTGCGTGGTTCCTGGCAACTGAGGTAAGTGCGAACATCGACGGCTACTACAGTTCTTATTTCTATAAGGAGCAGGGGGATGACAGGCTGTACTTCGGTCCGCTGTGGGACTATGACATTGCATACGACAATGACACGAGGATTACTCCGAATGCGGAAAGGCTGATGACTGATTATGGCTATGGCGACATGAAGACGTGGGTGAACCAGATGTGGAAGGACCCTTGGTTTGGGAGGAAGGTGTGCGAGAAGTTCAACGAGGCACTCGACAATGGACTCGTGGAGTTCATGTATGCGAAGATTGACAGTCTCGGGACATTGCTCGACGAGTCGCAGAAACTGAACTACAAGAAGTGGGGTATCAATACCCGGCAATATCATGAGGTGGTGCTCTACAGTTCGTACAGCCAGTATCTGACGTACATAAAGTCGTTTATCGACCGACACACCTCGTGGCTCAGGACGGCCTTCGAGAACAAGAGGGTTGCAGAACCGGAACCCCCTACGCCTCCGTTTGTTCCAGAAAACTACTATTACAGGTTCATCAACAAAGGTAGCGGAACGGCATTTGACATTCAGAACCAGGATACTATTTCGGGAAATATCTGTGGCTGGAGCAATGACAACGGCAGGAAGACAGAGGATTGGGTGATAAGCAGTGTGGGTGATTATTTCGTCATCACTTCGCGTTGTGGTGGTATGGCTTTGAATGATCCTGCTGAGCCAAACAACACGGGGATGAGTCTGAACATATCGAAGCCGGATCCTACAAACGACCGTCAGTTGTGGTCGCTCGTTCCCCAAGGCAATGAGGGGTATTACAACGTGAAGAACAAATACACGGGCCATGCCGCAAACTTGAATGGTGGTGGAATTGGCAACGGCACTTCCATCCTCAGTTATACAAGTAACGAGAAGGATGCCACGAGCAATAATCGTCTGTGGAAAATAGTCAGGAACGGCAAGATTCCTGAGAAACCAGACGACATCGAGGTTCCTGATGCGTTCGACTATGTACTTGCCTATGACCAACATGCGCACAGATTGCATTTCGGCACAGAAGAAAGAAGTAACCTGAACTTCATGGTTTCTGTATATGCCGTGTCAGGAATGAAGGTAGGTGAGTTTCGGGCTAACGAAGAGTTTGATGTGTCGGCACTGCCAGACGGAATCTATGTGGTGAACTGGGCAGCAGGCAATGCAAAGCGCAGTATTAAATTCAAGAAATAGAAAGAATATGAATTTAAGAAGAGCTGACAAGCCGGATATTCCCTTGATAAGAGACCTTGCGGAGGTGGCATTCAGGACAACGTATAAAGATATTTTGTCAGTTGGGCAATTGGAGTACATGATGGATTGGATGTATTCTCAACGTAGCCTGGAACAGCAGATGGATGAAGGACATGTGTTTTTCATTGCTGTGAGTGATGGCCGCAATGTGGGGTATGTGTCTGTTGAACCTCAAGGTGTGCGTGACGGAATCAACATCTTCCATTTGCAAAAACTGTATTTGCTCCCTGACGAACAGGGGAGAGGCTATGGCCAGCAGATGTTCAATCACATAGTTGACTACGTGAAGTCATTGAATTGTCTTCCTGCTAGAATTGAACTTAACGTGAATAGGAACAACTCGGCTCTGACGTTCTATGAGCATCTTGGAATGAGACGACTCTCACAAGGTGATTTCCCGATAGGTAACGGATACTATATGAACGATTACATAATGGGATATGACTTATAGGGAATTTGGTCCGTGGATTACTGAACAGGTTGGCTGCAAGGTGCAGAAGATTTCCGTCAATGCAGGTTTCACCTGTCCTAACCGTGACGGCACGGTCGGGGTTGGCGGGTGTACCTATTGCAATAACCAGACTTTCAATCCGGAATACTGCAAGACGGAGAAGTCAATCACCCAACAACTTGAAGAGGGAAAGCAGTTCTTCGGACGAAAATATCCCGAGATGAAATATCTGGCATATTTTCAAGCTTACACCAATACATATGGTTCTCTTGAAACCCTGATAGAGAAATATGAGGAGGCTGTTGCCGTAAAAGATGTTGTAGGCATCGTAATCGGAACACGTCCGGACTGTATGCCTGAAGAATTGCTGGACTACCTGTGCGAGTTGCAGAAACGGGTGTTCGTACTTGTGGAATATGGCATAGAGAGCGTGTACGACAAGACTCTCATTCGCATAAATCGTGGGCACGACTTTGCTTGTACGGCAAAAACGATACGAAGGACGGCTGAGCGTGGAATCCCTTGTGGTGGACACGTCATCATCGGACTTCCGGGAGAGTCGCGTGAGGATATCTTGAAAGAGGTGGAGATTCTGTCGGGTTTGCCTATTGCTACATTGAAACTACACCAACTGCAACTGATAAAAGGTACAAGGATGGCCACTGAATTCGCTGAACATCCCGAGGACTTCATCAGATTCACCCCGGAAGGATATGTGGATGTGATAGTGGATTTCATACGCCGTCTTCGTAAGGATATCATCATCGAACGGTTTGTGTCGCAGTCGCCATCATCACTTCTTGCCGTTCCAGGGTGGGGACTGAAGAACTACGAGTTTGTAGAGATGGTGAAAAAGAGACTTGCTTCGGATTGAAACAAGTCTCTTTTTGTTCGATTGCTGATTGCGTGTGCCGTTATTTGAGAAGATGCGAGTCGAGGAATGATTCTATGCGGGTGAAGAGGTGCATGGTCGTGTTTCCTCCCCTGATGCCATGGTTGCGGTTGACATAGAACTGGCTTTCGAACTGGATGCCAGCTTGCACGAGTGCCTCGGTGTATTCTGCCATGTTCTGGAAATGTACATTGTCGTCGGCATATCCGTGACAGAGCAGGAGGTCTCCGTGGAGTTTGCCTACTCGGGTGATGGCATTGTCGTCATAGCCGGCAGCATGGTCCTTTGGCAGTCCCATATAGCGCTCGGTATAGACGGTGTCGTAGAATCGGTTGGAGGTGACGGGTGCAACTGCAACTCCGCAGTTGAACACAGGCCGTCCTTCGCTCATCGACATCAGAGTGTTCTCTCCGCCGAAACTCCATCCCCAGATTGCGATGCGGCTTTTGTCGACATAGGGCAGGTTGCCGAGATAGATGGCAGTCTCGACCTGGTCCTTGGATTCAAGGTAGCAGAGTCTGCCGTAGGTGCATTTCTTCCAGTCGGCACCTCTTCCGCCTGTGCCACGTCCGTCGACACAGACACAGATATAGCCTTTCTGTGCCAGACGATGTTCCCAGATGAGACCTCCGAAATGTCCGACTCCCCATGAGTTGAGGACCTGCTGGTTGCCCGGACCGCTATACTGGTACATGAGAACAGGATATTGTTTTGAAGGGTTGAAATCCTTTGGCTTTACCATCCACCCATTGAGTTGAACTCCTTCGGATGTGGTGAATGAGAACAGTTCTGCTGTGCCGAATTCTTCGTATGCCTTTTTCAAACGGGCATTGTCCTCAAGGGCCTGGATGACTTTTCCGTCAGAGGAACGGAGTGTATATACGGGAGGTGTGTTGAGGCTTGAATAGTTGTCGACGAATTGGCTGTAGTCGTCTCCGAATGTTGCCGAATGGAATCCTTTCTCAGGAGTAAGCAATGTCTTCTTGCCTTTGACTGACACCTTATATATATATTGTTCCAGGGGGCTGCCTTCATTGCTGGCATAGTAGAACGTGTCGCCCCGACGTCCGTAATAGGCTGTCACATCGAAATCTCCCTTGGTGAGCTGGCGGATGAGTCTGCCGTTTATGTCGTAGAGATAGAGGTGGTTGTGCCCGTCCTTGTCCTCTTCGAGGAGGTACTGGTCGTTGCTGAAGTCGATGTCGGAATAGAGGTTTGTGTCGAAATAAATATTTGCATCAGCATCGTGGCAGAGCCGTGCCTCACCGTTTGAAGGGTTGACCATATAGATGCAGAAATGGTTCTGCAATCTGTTCAGTGTCATTACGGCAAGCCGGTCAGCATGGTCCGTAAACTTGATGCGGGGAATGTAACCGTCTTCGTCGAGAGGTACATTCATCGTTGTGGTAGTCTTGTCGGCAAGGTCATGGCAGAGTACCTTTACCTTTGAGTTCTCTTCGCCTGCTTTAGGGTATTTGTACTCGTAGTTGCCCGTGTAGAGTGTATATTCCGGTATCTCAGGTGCCATACCCTTATACCAAGGGAATGAGAATGTCCTGACATTGGTCTCGTCGAAACGGATCCATGCTATCTTCTTGCTGTCGCTGCTGAAATCGAAGGCTCTGTTGAACTCGAATTCTTCCTCGTACACCCAGTCGGGCTTGCCATTGACGATGAAGTTGAACTTGCCATCAGTGGTGATTTGCTGTATTTGGCCATTTTCAAGATTCATTACATAGAGGTTGTTGTTGTGAACATATCCCAATAACTTTCCGTCTGGAGAAAATTTCGGACATTCTGCGTCCTTGATTTTCCATTTACCATCATATGCCAAGTCTTGAAGGGCAGAACGACGATAAATCGGCCTGACATTGGTGGTTTTCAGTTTTGATTCTTGTTCGTTGGAATCAAAATGAAGCATGTCGGTACTTGCTCTTCGTGCATAGTAGCGGTAGTTGACTACGTCGGAGAGTTCAATCTTTGTCTGTGCTGAGAGTTGTGCGAACTGTGCGGTAAGCAATGCAACTACAACGTACTTGAATGTTTTGTGGTGAATCATAATTCCTGTGTATTACTATTCTTCTTGCAAAGTTAGTAAAAAACAAAAAAACAGGACTCTTTCGAATCCTGTTTTTTAATATTATTGAAGGAATTTATTATTTTTCCTCGAGGAAAATGACTACGCGGTTCCAGTCGTTCTCCGGGAAGATTTCGCTTGTTGCCCCAAGACCCTTGTCGGTGAGGCGGCTTGCGTCAATCTTGTAAGTCTTCACGAGCATGTCCTTGACGGCGGCAGCACGCTTTTCGGAGAGTTTCTGGTTGAATTCAGCCTTTCCTTCAGGAGAGGCGTAGCCCTTGATGGTTACCTTGGCCTCCGGATGATTCTTGAGATATGTAGCGATCATCTGAACTGAAGGCTGCTGGGCCTTGTTGATGATGCTCTTGCCCTGATTGAATATCACGACTGGAGCAAGTTTTGCACCTTCTACATTGACAACCTGTGCAGGAGCCGGAGCAACTGGAGCCGGTTTTGGCTTGTTGAGTTCATCTTCATACTTCTTCCTCCAGCTGGCAGCATCGCGCTTGGCTGCGTCGAGTTGGCCGCGGAGACCGTTGACCTTACCGTTGACTTCGTCCATTTCTGCCTGGCTATAGAGCTTGTCGCAGAATGTGAAGTCGTTGCCGAACTTGTAGGCAACACCGGCGGTGAGTTGAAGAACTGCTTCCTTCATGTTGAATCTCCAGAATTCGTCAGGAGCCTGGTATTGGAGAGCTGGACGGAGAGTGAGTTGCCAAGCCTTTGCCACGTTGAAGTTGAAATCGAGGGCGAGGTTTGTAGTTGCGAAACTATTTGCATCGTCACCCGTTCCATTTGGGTGTCCGTACATGTGGGCCCAGCCGAGACCAGCCTCGGCAGCAACCTCGAATGGACGAGGCTGACCGTTGTAGCCACAGAAGAGGTTGGAGAGGTTGACCAATGCGTTGGCACCGACATTCGACCAGTCAACCATTGTCTTGAAACCCTGTTCCGGCACGCAACAGGTGAATGCACTGTAGTTGCCGTTGTTGTTATTAATGAAGGCTTCACCATAAAGGCTGACACCCAAAACCGTGTTGAAATACTTGTTTACGGAGAGACGGACTGTTGCGCGCATGTCGTTGAGCATGTCTGCACCGTTGAGGGGCTCGTAAACACCACCTTGAAGAGAAATAAACATATTGTCTGTCAAAGCACTCTTCTTGAATGCACTCTGAGCACTTGCTGAGAGTGTGATTGCTGCCACTGCAGCGATTGCGAAAAATCTTCTCATAATTTAACTAACATTTAAAATTAAACATACATGTTGCATAATTGAATGCGTTGCAAAAATACGGAAATAAGGTGAGTCTGACAAAAAAATTACGTTAATTAAACTCAAAAAAAACTTTTAGTAAGTTAATTTGTGGAATCCGATGATACTCCTGACCTCCTGGAGTGTCCTATTGGCACTTTCCCGTGCCTTTTCTGCTCCTAACTGTGCGATTTTGTCCAGTCTGTCAGAATCGGATGATATTTCCCTGATACGTTCGCGGATTGGTGCCACAGTCCTGCAGATGTCGGCAGCGAGTTGTTTCTTCATGTCACCATAGCGAAGGGTACAGTCGTTCCATTTCTCATCGAAATAATTGTAAGTTTCCTCATCGGATGCAATCTTCATCAGTGTGAAGAGATTCTGGATGACTTCCGGCTTTTCGCTGTTCATCGCTTGAGGACCCTCGTCGGTCACTGCGCGCATCACTTTCTTTGTAATGGCTTTATCCTCCTCGAAGAGGTAGATGCAGTTTCCGTCGCTCTTGCCCATCTTTCCCGTACCGTCAAGTCCTGGCACTTTGATGGCTGTTGCTCCGAGTGAGAAATTCTGTGGTTCCGGGAAGAAGTCCACTCCATAGATGTTGTTGAAACGGCGGGCGCACTTGCGGGCCATCTCCATATTCTGCTCCTGGTCCTTGCCTACAGGAACCTTGAGTGCTCTGTGCTGGAGGATGTCTGCTGCCATGAGGGTAGGGTAGGTCAGCAGTCCAGCATTGACATTCTCAGGCTGTTTGCGAGCCTTTTCCTTGAATGTCGTCACACGTTCCAGTTCGCCAAGATAGCAGTTCATATTGAGGTAGAGATATAATTCCAATGTCTCTGGAACGTCGCTCTGAATATAGATGGTTGCCTTTTCAGGGACAATGCCACAAGCCAGATACTCGGCAAGGATAGTCCTTGCGCTTTTCTGGATGTCTTCCGGTTTTGGATGGGTGGTCAGTGAGTGCCAGTCGGCGATGAAGAAAAAGCAGTTGTACTCATCCTGCATCTTCACGAAGCTCCTTGCCGCTCCGAAGTAGTTTCCTAAATGTAGGTTGCCCGTAGGGCGCATTCCGCTTAATACTGTTTCCATTTCTTATTATGTGTGTTGATTGTTAAGTTCTGTTGTTGATGATTTCAATCTGTTGGCGTACTGATTCCTGATGGATTTCCTCGAATATGCGCTTGATGCATTCCCTGCCAACTCCGAGTTCATGGCCTTGCGTCTCGCAGTTTTCAATGATTTCGGAATAGCGGCTTGTATGTACTACTGTCATTCCGTGTTCCTTCTTGTATTGGCCGATTTCCCTGCACACATTCATTCTCTTTGCAATGAGGTCGAGAATCTGGCTGTCCAATCCGTCGATTTGCTTTCGCAGGAATGTAATGTCCTCAGTTTCCTGTGTCTCTCTGCGGATGATGAGGCTGTCGAAGATGGTGCTGAGTGCAGCTGGGGTGATTTGTTGCCTTGCGTCACTCCATGCCTCGTCTGGCGAGCAGTGGCATTCTATCATCAGACCGTCCATGTTGATGTCGAGAGCCTGCTGTGAGAGTGGCGCGACAAGCGATCGGGCTCCACCCATGTGACTTGGGTCGCAGATGATTGGCAGTTGTGGAAGTCTCCTGCGCAGTTCGATAGGGATTTGCCACATTGGTTGGTAGCGGTAGATTTTCCTGTCATAGCTCGAGAACCCACGATGGATTACTCCGATGCGCTTTACTCCAGCCCTGTTGATTCGTTCAATGGCTCCAATCCAGAGTTCTATGTCGGGGTTGATCGGGTTTTTGATGAGTACCGGGATGTCTGTCCCCTTCAGTGCGTCAGCAATGTCCTGAACAGCGAATGGGTTTGCACTTGTTCTTGCTCCTATCCAGAATACATCAATTCCAGCCTTGAGTGCTGCTTCGACATGCTGAGGTGTAGCAACTTCAGTCGCAACGAGCATCCCTGTCTCGTCCTTCACCCTTTGCAACCATGGAAGTGCCTTTTCGCCGTTTCCCTCGAAACATCCGGGTTTTGTGCGAGGTTTCCATACTCCGGCTCGGAATATATTGACCCCCTGACGGGTCAGTTCCTGTGCTGTACGGATGACTTGTTCCTCCGTCTCTGCGCTACAGGGACCGGCAATCATGATTGGCTTGCCTTCCTGTTTTGGCAGACCAAGTGGCAGTATGTTCAGTTCGTTCTCCATATCTTCAACTCAGTCCGAATGGGTCGATGGCACTGTAGGACTCTTTCATCTTCTGTTCCCAGTTTGTAAATTCTCCGTTTATGCCGTCCATTGCCTGAGGGGCATATTCCATTGCTTCCTTAGCCAGTTCCTCTGCTTCTTTCTTCCTGCCCTGCTTCATCATGAGTGCACCGAGCTTGAGATAGGCGTCAGGCACGAATGGATTGTAGTCGATGACTTTTTTATAGAGTTCTTTTGCTTCGTGTGTCTTGCTGAGGCTGTCACATATTTCGGCCTTGAGGAGTAGAACCTCATCGTCCTCTTCGGTATTCTCAAGTACGATGTCAATATCTTTTTCGGCTTCGGCATATTGCTGCATGGTACAAAGGATTTTGCATCGCAGGATATATGCGTCGAAGAAATCGTCCTTTGCGGAAATCGACATGGTCACCTGTGCGATAGCATTTATGAAGTCCTTCTGTGCGAAGCAGCTTTTTGCGAGTATGTAGTGTGGCATGCAGAGCGATGAGTCGATGTTCAGGGCTTCATTGCAAATCTCATTCACCTTCCCGTAGTTCTCCGTCTGGAAATACAGGTCGGCAAGTCCTATGAGATTGTCGAGGTTTTCCGGTTCAGCCTTGCGCACAAGTTCCAGTTCTTCTTCAGCCCCTTCAAGGTCGTTGCTGCTTATCAGTGCCTGAGCATAGAACCGGTGGGTCTCGCTGTCATCCTGAATGGCGAGGGCTCTCTCGAAACATTCCATGGCGTAGTCGAGTTTTCCGATACGCATGGCCTGGACACCATCGTATTTGAACATGCTGAAATCGTCTTTTGTCTTGATATAATCCATATTGTATTGTGTTTATTATTGCCTGTTCAGTCTTATCATGTTGCCTTCAATGGCAATTTCTTCCTCGTCGGTCATCAATCTGAGTAGAAAATCGAGTATCTCGCGATTCCCTCTGATGGCGTTGAGTTCGGTCACGGGGTGAAATTCTCCGTCATTGAGGATGTTTCCTATTTCTTTTTTGATTTCCTCTACATTTTGGCTGCTTGCCTTTGAGTGGGCTTTGCACACATCGCATTGTCCACAGTCCTTTGTCTTGGTCTCTCCGAAATAGTTGAGTAGCAGTCTGCTCCTACAGATATGCCGTGTTGATGCATAGTCGAGCATGTACTGAATCCTGCTCCGGTATTCCTCTTTGCGGTCCCTGTAAATGCTTGGGGACAGGTAGATTCTGTCTGTATCGACCCGTGGCACGAGGAATGTGATGGTTGGGCTGTCGGAGTGGGGGATGTAGTCGATGATTCTCTGCCTGCTGAGTTCCTTGAGTATCAGATATACCTTGTCTGCGTTAACTCCGCTCATGTGTGCAAGCAGTGCCTCCTCGATGAAGACATAGTCGGAGAACAGTCCTGTATAGTTTCTCAGCAATGCCTGGATGACTGAGTTTGCGTCATCGTCAAGGTTGTGCAGATTATAAAGGTCTTCCTTGTGCAGTGGTATCGTGACTCTCGACTTCAGGTCGTTGTCGCTCTTGTAGTCGATGAACCGGGCGTATGTGAGCAGTTTCAGTGCGCTGTCCGTCTGCACGGGGAACTGGTGGAAAAACATGCAGAACTTGTCCATGTCGAACTGGTATGTTCTGTTTGCGCCTTCCCCTTCGCCTATCTGGAGAAAATAACAGACATTTTCGTATGTACTTTTCACATAGTCTATGTCGGGATAGGTTTCATTTATTCTTTTCGCGAGTGTGGCATTGTCCTGCTTGTTGTATAGCAAGACTGCGTATGCTCTTTTCCCATCGCGTCCGGCTCGTCCTGCTTCCTGAAAATAGGCTTCTACTGAGTCTGGCAGATTGTAGTGTATGACTAACCTCACGTCGGGTTTGTCGATTCCCATTCCGAAGGCGTTTGTGGCCACCATTACTCTGTTTCTGTTCTTTGTCCAGTTGATTTGCCGTAATGTTCTCTCAGCATCTGTCAGACCGGCATGGTAGTTGTCGGCTGTGATTCCGCTGGCAATGAGGAATCGTGCAATCTCGCTCGTGAGCTTTCTGCTGCGGGTGTAGACGATTGCACTGCCTTCGGGCAGACTCTGAAGGATGTGCAGCATCTCGCCGAGTTTGTCTTCTGCTTCACGGACGACATAGGAAAGGTTCTTCCTCTCGAAACTCATTGAGAACATCTGTCCGTCTTGGAAATGCAACTGCTTCATTATGTCGCCCACCACTTTTGGTGTTGCTGTTGCGGTCAGTGCAAGTACGGGTACGCGGTATGGGATGAGTGAACGGAGTTCTGCAATCTTCATGTAGGATGGGCGGAAGTCGTACCCCCATTGTGATATGCAGTGTGCTTCGTCGACTGTAATCATGCTGATATGTGGCATCTGCTGCACTCTCACACGAAACTGTTCCGACTCAAGTCTTTCCGGTGAGACATATAGGAACTTGTAGTGTCCGTAAGTGCAGTTGTCGAGGACTCTCAATATGTCCTCATGGAACATTCCCGAATAGATGGCTTCGGCCTTGATGCCGAGCATGCGGAGATGTTCCACTTGGTCTTTCATGAGTGATATGAGTGGCGTGACCACGATGCACAATCCGTCCTTGGCCATTGCCGGCACTTGGAAGCAGATGGATTTGCCCCCACCTGTCGGCATCAGGCCGAGGGTGTCTCTGCCATCACCAATACTCCGAATGATTTCTTCCTGTATTCCGCGGAAGGAGTCATATCCCCAATATTTCTTCAGTATGTCAAGATACTTGTTCATCAGTTGCCTTGATATCCTCTATCTGCAGTTGTATCTCGCCCTTCTTGTGGGTGTTGTCCTCTATTGTAAATACTATGTCGAACTTGCGTTTTGTCTTTATGTAATGGGCTGCCGAACTTTGTCCGAAGGCGATTCCGTTCATCACTCTCTTCGATGAGTTGTCGAGCAGTTCCAGTTTGATGTGCTCCTGATCGCGCCCTACGACCTTGCTTGTGCCGTAGTCGTAGACATTGTGGGCACAGAAGATTGGCTTCTCGTTTCCCGGACCGAACGGACGCATGTGGCGGAGGTCGCTGGCCAGCTTGAAACTGAGGTCGCAGAATCTCACTTCCGTGTCGATGTCGAGATCTGGAATGGTGTAGTCGGATTTTATGTTCTCCTCTACATATTTGTTGAATCTGATACGGAATGCCTTGAGGTTGTCTGCAGTGAGTGAGAGTCCTGCTGCATAGGTGTGGCCGCCGAAGTTCTCAAGGAGGTCACGGCAACTCTCTATTGCCTTGTAGACGTCAAACCCGGCGACGCTTCTTGCCGAACCTGTCAGGAAGTCTCCGGAACGGGTAAGTACTACGGCCGGACGGAAATAGACTTCGGTAAGTCGGGAGGCTACGATTCCAATAACACCTTTATGCCATTCCTCGTTGCAGATGACGATGGCACTCGAATCTTTCATCTCAGGGTCGTTCTCCACGAGTTCATTGGCTTCTTCCGTCATTTTCTTGTCGAGTTCCTTGCGCTCCTCGTTGTAGAGGTTTATCTCTTCTGCCTTCTTGAGAGCCGTCGGGAAATCGTGTTCTATAAGGAGTTCCACTGAAGCCTTGCCGTTCTGCATCCTTCCGGAGGCATTGATTCGCGGACCAATCTTGAAGATGATGTCGTTCATCGTCAGTTCCTTGTTCTCCACTCCACAAATCTGAATGATTGCCTTGAGTCCTACGCTGGCGTTGTTGTTGAGTTGTCGGAGTCCGTGGTAGGCAAGGATTCTATTTTCGCCCATAATCGGGACGATGTCAGATGCTATACTGACCACAACGAGGTCGAGTAGAGGGATGAGTTGGCTGAATGCGATTCCGTTGCTGATGGCAAATGCCTGCATGAATTTGAATCCCACTCCGCACCCCGACAGGTCCTTGTAAGGGTATGTGGCATCGTGGCGCTTGGCATTCAGGATGGCAACGGCAGGAGGCAACTCGTCATCGGGAACATGATGGTCGCAGATGATGAAGTCAATGCCCTTGTCTTTTGCATACTGAATCTCCTCGATTGCCTTTATGCCGCAGTCGAGCACGATGATGAGTTTTACTCCCTTGTCGTAGGCAATGTCGACACCCCGTTTCGACACTCCGTAACCTTCGTCGTAACGGTCTGGGATGTAATAGTCAAGATTGGAATAGAATTTCTGAAGAAAACGGTAAACAAGCGAGACGGCTGTGCAGCCATCCACGTCGTAGTCACCGTAAATGAGTATCTTCTCCTTTTTCCCCATGGCTTCGTTCAGTCTCTCGACTGCAATGTCCATGTCCTTCATCAGGAACGGGTCGTGGAGGTCATGAAGTTGGGGCCTGAAGAACTTCTGTACAGCCTCAACTGAGTTGATGCCCCTTTTCTCAAGTAGTTGGGCGGCTATCGGACTGATATTGCTATCAGCCGCTAACTGTGCTGCCGCATCGCGCTCGGCTTGAGTCGGAGGTTCGTAATTCCATTTGTAATTCATTATATGTTGTCATTTTTATATGCAATTTTGAGGCACCCGTAAGGCATGGGCGTATAATTAGCGTGTAAAGTTAATCAAAAAAAACGGCATGACAATGAAAAAATATGTGAAATAACCTTAAATAGGTGAAAAGAGGCTTGTTTTGAGAAAAATAAGGACCTCCGGACAGAAATCTGCACCGGAGGTCTTGATCGTTTTGCAGAAGATAAAAGTCGTACGCTCATCTCCTGCTATGGGTTGTGCTATTCTGTACGGATTATCTCGTCGGCATTGAGCTTTTTTGAGTCGATTTTCCCCAGTCCGCTTGCTTCGCGTACGAACGTGTGGGCTCTTCCCTCAATCTCAATTTCGCCAGTTCCGTTTGCCTTGGCTGTGATTTTCTTGCAATCTACTTTCAGTTCGATGTCGCCCGTACCTCCGCAAATGGCTGATATCCCGTTTGCCTTGAGGTTGCCGGCCTTGATATCACCTGTACCTGTAATGGTGAACACGGAGTTGACACACGAAGCACTTCTTATGTCGGCATCGCCTGTACCGTAAATGTAGATATTGAAGTCGCCTGTACATGTGATGTCTCTTATGTCCAGGTCGCCCGTCCCGTTCGATACCACCTCAAACTGGTCGAAACTGACTGGTTCTTTCATGTCGACATCACCAGTTCCGTTCATTTCTACTTTTTCGAGGGTAGGAGCCGTGACATACAGTGTCAGTGTTGGCAGAGAACCTCTGTAGTTGCGTGCAGCGGCAATAGTCAATGTACCGTTGTCGCTCTTAATGTCGTAGTAATCGAATACGTTTTTGTTGCCGTGGAGGATGGTTTCGTAGTCATCGCCTTGAGTATAGACCACGTCAATATTCCCGTCTGCCATTATTTTCGTGAAATCGGTGGCTGCTATGTCAATTTCCGTCACTTCGCCCCATTTCTTTGAGTCGCGGTAACCGTCATCGTCAATTTCGATGTCGGCCTCGTCCAAGGCTTCCTGAATGGCTGCCTTGAGGGCTTTTTCGTTTATACAACTCATATTCATTGCAATCCACATGCTAATGCAGATGATGCTTAACACTTTGCTCATAATGATTTTCATAATAGTTTATTTATATAGTTTACTACTTCTTCCACGCTCATGTCGAGGGTCTGCATTGTGTGGACAATATCGGGGAGAGTCTCTTTCACGAATTCGTTCTTGCGCATTTGCTTGATGGCTTTCTGTGCGCCCTTACTGACGAAGTAGCCGAGTCCTCGCTGGGTGTAGATGATCTCTTGCCCCTGCAGGTAGTCGTAGGTTCGCATCACCGTGTTGCTGTTCACCTCCACCTCGGCTGCAGTCTCTCTGACCGACGGAATCCGACCTTCTTCCTTGTACTCGCCGGTAAGTATGCTCTCGCAGATTTTGTCCGCTATCTGCAAATATATGGATTTTTTTTCATTAAATGTCATGATGTCGCTATTTTTTAAGATAAAATAACTTTATTTGTTCCCTGCCGTGATAACCTGGCTCTTCTTGTAGTTCTTCCATGTGCCAATCCAGAGACAGATTCCTGCAATGAACTCAATGCCCATGAGACTATATATGAAGCCGAATATCGCATTTAAGAGGGACACTGCAAGTTCGCTCTCCACCTCAGGACTTGAACAGTCTGCCATTGCTCGCGGAAGAATGAATAAGGCAGTGAATGCAATGATTATGACGACAAGGATCACTATGATAATCAGAAGGGTGAGCAGGGTCATTGGAATGTTGTTCTTGTATTTGATGGAGTTGATGAATCCGAACAATCCGGTGCTGAAGATTATTTTTGCAATTACGAACAACGGTATGATGTAGAACAACGGTCTGAACACTTCTTTTACTGCATTGATGATATTGATGTCGTTCTGAACGTCTTTTGACGCTATTGCCACATTGAAGATTTCGTCAAAAGAATAGTCGTGCAGATAGTAGCAGAACAGTGAGGTCACTGCGTCTGGACCGACGAATATTGCTGTAAGGATGGCATAGATGGCATCACAGGCAAGGTATGTGAAGATGCATAGCGCGATTGCTCCGCCGACGTTCATGAGGACGTGCCACCAGAACTTCTCTTCCATCGTGGCTGGAGTGGTGAGTTCCATGATTCTGCCTTGCTTCGTGAGCATGTTGTGGAAGAGGAAACCGGCAGAGATGGAAATTGTCCATTCCATAAGGTTCCACAGCCAGCCTGTAACCTGAAACACTCCGACTTCGAACATTCTGTAGTCGAATCCTGCTATGCCAAGGCGACTTGAGGCGATGTAGTTTCCTACGAAACCAATGACTGTAACTCCCAGGAACAATGAAACGATTGTGATTGTTGCGTTCTTGTACAGTTTCTTGTTGATGGCAAAGTCCCACTTTGCGTAGTTGCCGAAACGAACCTTATTTAACTTTTCCATATTCTGCATATTTTTCGTTGAACAATTTTTCCAAATCCACAGTCTCGTCTTCGCCGAAGAGGTTGTCCATCTTGTCGTTCACGAGCACCTTATTGTCGTCAATCATCATGACGTGGTCGAGCAGCAACTCCACATCTTTCACCTGGTGGGTGGAGATGATTATTGTCTGGTCCTCGTTGATGCTTCCTGCAAGCACCTTCCTGAACTGGCTCTTCGACGGGATGTCAAGCCCGTTTGTAGGCTCGTCCATCAGGAGCAACTGAGTGTTGGCAGCGAGGGCAAGACACATGTACACCTTCTTCTTCTGACCCATTGAGAGCGACTTCAGGTCGATGTCGCGCTCCATCTCGAATCCGTCGAGACATTTGTTGAGCATCTCCTCGCTGAAACGAGGGTAGAATGGGACGAGAGTCCTGAAGTACTGTCGCAGACTGATGTTCGGAAGCTCGTACTCCTCCGGCACGATGAACATGCTGGCAAGTGTCTCCGGATTGCGGAGACTGGTGTCGATACCGTTGAAACGAACTTCGCCTGCCTTCGGACGAAGCATACCCATGATCAGGTAGAGCAATGTGCTCTTTCCTGTGCCGTTCTTGCCAAGCAGACCGTAGACACCGTTCTCCTGGCAACTCATCGAAAACCCTTTGAAGATGTTCCTCACAGGGTCGTAACCGAATGTGATGTTGTTGATTTCTAACATTTTTTCTCTCGTTTTAGTTGTTATGTATTGATGTTTGTTTTGCCATGTTCTAAGGTTGTGGCAGTACTCTTTTATAGTGTACTACTTTACTATGACACTGCAAAGGTATGGCATTTTTTTTATTCCACCAAATATTTTTCCAAAAAAATGCAGAAAAATTGTGAAAAAACCACACGCTACCTTATTATATATGGGAGATTGTAGCCAAATTATGCTATAATTTATAGAAAATTCATAATTCGTAATTCGTAATTCGTAATTATTTCTTATCTTTGCAGTTGAAATGCAAATAAAAGAGATTATAGATACTCTTGAAG
>JAZQPD010000051.1:0-8886 GCA_045628285.1 Bacteroidaceae bacterium | reverse complement strand
TTACGGTGCTTTCAGAAGTGAGCGTGGGAAGAGAATTACGCAAATAATTACAATCAAAAATCATGGAATACCCACTTTAGCATAAAGTGTGGAAGGTTGCTGTTATTTTTGTGCCGTAATAGCCTGTGGTATTTGCATTGAGCGGCACGCCTTAGCTTTGCAGCGGAAAATACAAGTGTTACTTCGTTAAAAAATAGCAAGGACGGAAACGTCGTAGCACGCTATGCCATTGAGACTACAGGCGAAGTGGTGGAACTGAAAGTGAACGACATTTCAGTTGACAAGAATTCGTCTGTCCGTCAGCTGCTTGTAGAGGCTGTCGACATTCAGGGCCGCAGAGTGAAGAATGCTCGTGCTACTGTCGAATGCAGTGTGTCGGGCACTACCAAGTTGCTTGGTCTGGAAAATGCCAACAACCGCGACATGAGTGCTCCTAAGGCAACGTCACGTGCATTGAATCAAGGTCGTCTCATCGCTTACATTGACGGCAACGCAAAGGATGTGAAGTTCGAACTGAAATAGGATAGAATCTTCAGCCTGTTTTTGAGTGTGCATATTCTCCCTTAGTAATGAAGGGTAAAATATGCACATTTTTGATGTTTTATAGGACAAAATTTACATTTTTGAATAATGAATGGCTTTTTTATTTATATTTGCATGCAACTATAATAACATTCGTAAAACAAAATCAGTATGTCTATGAAAAAATCAATCTTTGTTATGGCTACGGCCATGGCTTCATTCATGTTTTTTTCTGCACCTTCATCCCTGAACGCACAGGATGTTCAGGTGAAGACTGGTGCTTATGGCCCGGAATATGACAGTCTGGACAAGTGGGAATGTCCTGAATGGTTCAAGGATGCCAAGTTCGGTATCTGGGCACATTGGGGTCCTCAGTGTCATGCAGAGGCCGGTGACTGGTATGCCCGCTTCATGTATTATGATGGTTCAGGCCAGAACAGCTGGCATTGGGATCATTTCGGCGACCCGGCAGAGTTTGGACTGAAGGAACTGTGCAACGACTGGAAAGCGGAGAACTGGGATCCGGAGGCACTCGTCAATCTTTACAAGAGTGTAGGTGCACGCTATTTCATGACACTTGGCAATCATCACGACAACTTTGACCTCTGGGATTCTCCTTATCAGGAATGGAACTCAAAGAACATCGGTCCGAAAAAGGACATCATCAGAGGATGGAGCGATGCTTGCAAGAAGGCGGGACTTCCTCTAGGTGTGAGTATTCACGCAAGTCACGCGTGGACATGGCTCGAACCATCACAGGACTATGACGGCAACCTCACAAAGGAAGACGGCGTAGGCAAATGGTGGGAAGGCATGGATCCACAGGAACTCTATGCACAGCGCCATGAACACTCATCTGGATGGGATGATTCAGGAACTATCCACAATCAGTGGGAATGGGGAAATGGTGCAAGTCTGCCTTCTGAGGAATACAAGATGAAGTTCCAGAATCGTGTACTCGAACTCATCAATGACTATGCTCCCGACATGCTTTATTTTGATGATACGGCAATGCCGTTCTATGGTTGTGACGAGCAGATAGGTAAGAACATCCTTACACATTATTATAATAGTAGTGCTGAGAACAATGATGGAACTCCTAACGTAGTCGTAACTGGCAAGAAACTTACTACTGACCAGAAAGACTATATGATGTGGGATGTCGAGCGCGGTATTCCTGACAAGATGCAGGACGACTACTGGCAGACTTGTACTTGCCTCGGTAACTGGCATTATGAACAGAGTGTATATAACAACAACGGCTACAAGGGTGCTCAGCAGGTAGTCGACATGCTCGTCGACATTGTCAGCAAGAACGGTAACATGCTTCTCTCCGTTCCTGTAAAGAGTGATGGAACCATTGATGATAAGGAACAGGCTATCCTTGCCGGCATAAAGGCTTGGATGGATGTCAACAGCAGCAGTATCTACGGAACTCGCACATGGAAGACATTCGGAGAAGGACCTCTTGCTGAAACTGCCAATGCTCTCTCAGGACAGGGATTCAACGAAAGCAACAACTATTCTGCAAAGGACGTACGTTTTGTTCAGCGCAACGACACCCTTTTCGCTACTGTCATGAGATGGCCTTCAAACAATACATTTACAATCGAAAGTCTTGGACTTGCATCTGAATATTATTCAGGAAAGGTGACATCCGTAAAGGTTCTCGGATTTGGTGATGTGAAATTCGCAGAGGATGTTGACGGACTTGTGGTTGAAGTGCCGTCTACTCGTCCTAATGACATTGCACCAGTATATCAGATTACTTTTGATGCTTCTGTAGCAATGCCTACACTCTCTGACATCATTGATGCTTACGAAATGAAGGCTCGTACGCTTCTTGGCAACGCAAGCTACAACACTGGCAAGTTCAGCAAGGCTTCAGTCAATGAATTCCTTCAGTATCTTGAGGATTCTCGTCAGTATGAATCTGCCAGTGAGAGTGTTCAGCGTTCTGCCATCAAGGCTATCAATGCTGCCTATAAGAAGATGAAGAGTGAAGGTCGCATTCCTGGAGGCGCTCCTGGTGACGAGGACAATGCCACTGACCTTACCGTTCAGGAACTCATTCAGGCAAACAACTTCAATACGACTGAGGAAGGTACTCGTTTCGGTACACCTGCAAACTGGACAGTCGAGAACTTTGATGTTCCGATGAATGATCCTTCAGTAGGAAACAAGAATGGTATCGACAAATATCCTGGCTACAACACACTCTCACTCGGTGTGTGGAGTGGTGAAGATGGTGCTTACACTAATGACATTTCAAACGCTCGTATATATCGAAAGGTTCATCTTGAACCAGGACGTTATTATTTCGGTGCAAACTTTGAGACAGTCTACAACATGAGTGCCGGATATATGTACGCAGCGAATTCTACACTCGATGGTAGTCTTATCATGGACGAATCGATTGCATTTGCTGACCTGGCAAAATATACTTCAGGACAATTCTACGGAATCAACTTCATCATCGCAGAAGAGCAGGATGTAGTTCTAGCATTCCAGGCAGACCTCACTACTACAGGTCAGCAGGAATTCCGTATCAAGGAAGTGAAACTTCTCTATTTCGGCAATATGAATTTTGATGCCCTCAACAACCTCGTCATGACAGCTGACCGAATACTTTCTGAAGCTACGATCAACTCCAACACTGGTTTCTTCAGCAAGGAGGCGGCACAGAAACTCGAGGCTGCAATGGAGGCAGCACAGGAAATCGGTGACGATGTAAGCGTAGATGAATTTACGGAGGCTTACAATGCTCTCCAGAAGGCAATCGACGACTTCAACAACAATGGCCGCAATGTCGGTGGTGCTCCAAATGGAAATGGCGAAGACATCACAGTGGAGAAGCTCCACGAGGCTGACAATTTCGCTCGTACTCCTGATACTGACACAGGCACACGGTTCGGAAAACCATTGTATTGGACTGTAGAGAACTTCGGATTTGATTCTGGAGGCAACGGTTATCAAGGTGGTATCGACAACGACAAGGGACCAGATTGTCTTCATCTTGAAGTATGGTGGAATAATAACGCATATCCTGAAAATGGCTATGACATCAGTAATGTCCGTCTTTATCAGTTAGTAGACCTTCCTGCAGGACGCTATTATTTCGGTGCTGCTTATCTTGGATTCGAACCTAATGACCAGAGCTACATATTTGCTTCTGACCAGATTCTCAATACAAGCGAAATACCTACAAACTCAATTGCTTTCGAGAAGGTAAACCTCGCTCCTCGGGATCAGACATTCCGTGGAATATACTTCACTCTCGACGAACCTACAAGCGTTTATCTCGGATTCCAGGCTGACTTCAGCAACAGTTCTGCCAACAACATACGTCCGTCTGCAGTGAAACTCCTCTATTACGGAGAGCTCTCTTACGACAAACTTCAGGAACTCATTGCTTATACTGAGGAACAGATTGCACAACTGAAGATTAATAACAACACTGGCTATTATTCTGAGACTGCATATGCAACCATGCAATCTGTACTCGAGACTGCAAAGGCTGTAAGTTCTTCTGCAGACTACGATACTGTTTCTGATGCCTATAATGCTGTCACTTCGGCATACGCTGACTTTATCGCAAATGGAAGGAACAAGGGCGGACAGCCTGAGGAAATCTATGCTAACGACATTACTGAACAAATTCTTGGTGAAAGCCAGAACTTCTCTCGCGCTGACGATAGCGGCAGTTCTCGATTCGGTTCTCCGAAGTATTGGACAGTTGAAAACTACAACATTCCTTCTTCTTCAGAAGGTCTTCGTGGCGGACTCGACAATTATCCTGGAGCAGACTGTCTTACACTTGGTGTTTGGGACGACAAGGGCAATGCTCCTGCAGAGTCGGACATAACTAGTGCTCGTGTCTACCAGAAGGTAACTCTCGATGCAGGTGATTACTATTTCGGTAGTCAGTATGATGCTCAATACCAGCTCTATGATGCTTATGTGTTTGCTTCTGATGAAATCATTCCTACTGATGAAATGACAACGAACAGTATTGCTTACATGAGTGTAAGTGAATGTCAACTCGACGGAAAGTACTGGGGTATTTACTTTACTATCCCTGAAAAGCAAGAAGTCGTTCTTGGTTGGCAGGCAAACTTGCTCGGTGGAAGCAACACGCAGGAATTCCGTGCTAAGACTGTCAAACTCATCAGGTACAGTGAAGAGACATCTGTAGAACTCCTTCGTGGTGACTCTGACGATGCTCCTGTTGAAATCTATTCACTTCAGGGCATGCGTCTCGGAAGCATGCCACAGCATGGCTTCTACATCATCCGCAAGGGCTCAAAGAGCCAGAAACATTATGCTAAGTAAGTCATGAATGGGTGATGTCCATTTATTCAACAAATAGAAAAGGCGGTCAGATTTGATCGCCTTTTATTGTCAAAGTACTTTATAATCCTGCAAGTGGAGATTTCGGAACCTTTGCCTGAAACTCTTTGAGATAGAATGGTTCGAAGTAGGCTACGTCCTGATATTCTTCGCGTAGGAATGCCATTTCGGCAAGTGGACACATGTTTTTTGCATGAGGTATGATGTCGTCGATGAAATGGGCATTAGGGTGGGTGAGGACTGTCTTACACTTGTCGGAGCCGTTTCCGAAGAAATATACAGGATGTTCGTCAAGCGTATCGGCAAGGAATGTCTCGTCAACAATTACTGGCTGAACTGGCATCTTTTCCTTCAAGGCACGGTCGTAGAGTGCGCAGTAGACTTCCATCCTTCTGGCATCTATCATCGGACACAACAAGGCCTGTTCCGTCAGTCCGTAGTTGGCATTGAAGCCCGCACCGAAGTAGTAAAGACCCTTCTGCAACTTCACCTTGCGGTAGATGTGTGCGTTGCTGAGGTTGCCATTCTGGTTGCTGGCACGATCGTTCCATACATCCAGCATCAGGGCGTCCTTGCCGCTATACTTGTCAAGACCCTGCTTGGTGCCGTCGCCACCGTTGGGGATGCTGAAGTTTTCTACCATTCAGTTCTTGGGCTTGCCGAAGCGGGCATTGCCACCGGCAGCACGGGTGAAATCACTCTCCTCGAGCAATACGTCTGTGGTCACGTTCGCCTCGTATTTGCCCGTCCACAGTCCGCTTTGGTTCATTCCGTTTTCTGTAAAGTCCTGATAGGCCTTGGCCAGTTCGGCCTTGGCAGCTTTGGCCGCAGTCTCACTGCTTACGTCAACCTTCTTGGCAGCCTTCACGGCATCCATGAGTTTCTGAGCCTTGATGGTATTGTACTTGCCAGAGTCGGTATAGCTGCTATTGGCCTGAGCCTCACGGGCCATCTGCTCCAGGTCGGTGATGAGTGACTGCAGGATGGCAGCATCGCTGGGCGTTCCCTCCTCAAACTCAATACGGAAGGCTGGAGCGATCTCATCGGGATGGGTAGCGGGAACGTTGATGACGAGTCCGCGTACACCCTGCTTGAAACTTACCTCACCATAGCCCAGGAGGGTGACACGGCTCACCTGTCCGTGATAGCTCTTGGCCAGGGGAGAGAAAGCCTTCATGGTGTATTCACCTGCCTCGGGCCATGCCATGATGGTGGCATAGATGGTCTTCTGATCCTTCGTGGTGACATAGCGAACATCCTGATTGCTATAACTTTGTCCCTCGTTGAAGCCCTGGTTGTTGAGGGCGTTGCTTGCCTCGGCTAGTGGACCCTCGCCGAAGCAGTCCCACCATACGCGGGTACCGAAGATACTCTCACCGTTGATCTCCATCCAGTGCTGTATGCCGTCCAGGATGGCTGCCTCCTTCTCGTCGTAGCTGCCATCACCCTTCAGAGGTACGGAGAGCATCAGATTACCGTTCTTCGACACGATGTCGATGAGCATACGGATAACCGTTGCAGCGCTTTTGTAGGCACCGTTCCAGTAGTCGGGCAGACTGTAGTGCCAGCCACCGATGCAGGTGTCGGTCTGCCAGGGCTTTTTCTGTGGACGGTCGGGGATGCCGCGCTCCACATCCCAGAGCATCACCTCCTTGTGGTCCTCCTGCAGCACCTTGCCGCAGGCCACTACGTCCTTGCCACGGTTGCCCATGTAGTTATAGTAGTAGGCCAGGAAGTCCTGTCCCCACTGGTTGTCGCATCCCCAGAAGGGCAACACGGTGTCATCGAAATAGACCACATCGGGTTCCAGTGCCTGTACCATCTGGCGAGTACGGTTCTGCAGTTTGGTCTTGTACTGCTCGTCGGGGGTACTGGCACCGTTGTTCCAGTTCCACTGACTGTGGATGTGTCCCATATCGTCCCATCCACTCGACACCTTCTCGTGGGCCTGTGCATAGAGTTCGTTGGGGTCATAGCCTTCCCACCACTGGCCCTTGCCGTCGGCCTTAGTCAGACGTACGTCGCCGTACTTGCGTCCTATCTCGAACCACGTCCAGGCATGCGAGGCGTGCACACTCATACCGAACTTGATGTCACGCTTGCGGCAGGCATCAGCCCATCCCTTGCCCAGGTCCTTCTTGGGACCGATGTTTACCGAGTTCCACTCCTGGTAGGGCGAATCCCAGAGATCGAAGTTGTCGTGATGGTTGGCCAGGGCGAAGAAATACTTGGCACCACACTTGGCATACTTCTCGATGATAGCTTCGGGGTCCCACTTCTCTGCCTTCCAGTCGCGACAGAACTCCTTGAATCCATATTCTTTCACGTTGTAGTCGATGCCTCGCTGGTAGTCGTGAGCCGTCTGGTTGCCATACATGTAGCGGGCGTACCAGTCACCACTGTTGGCCTGGCATTGAGGCCCCCAGTGAGCCCACATACCGAACTTGGCATCCTGAAACCATTCGGGGCATTCCCACTGTTCCAGCGACTTCCAATTGGCCTCATACTTGCCCTGTTCCATCTTTATGTCGGGCAACTGTGCTTGCATGCTCATGCTGACAGAAAGAGCGATGACCGCAAGAACCGTACGTCTAATCTTCATGGTTTTCTTCATTTTATTACGCTTATATGTTTGTCAATTTATTGAATTACCCATCATACCCTTCATCTCCTCTCTATACTCCAGCGGTGTCTTGCCACAGGTTTTCCTAAAGATACGGTTGAAGTAGGAATGGTCGTTGTAGCCCAGGCTATAGGCCACCTCCTTGATAGTCATACTCTCGGTGATGAGCAGCAGCTGAGCCTTCTCTATCTTCTTCTTATTAATGTACTGCAAGGGTGAGATGCCCAAAGTGCGCTTGAAGACACGTATGAGATAGGGCGCCGTCAGACAAGCCATATTGGCAAGTTCCTCGACAGTGATTTCATTGTCAATGTTCTTGTTAATGTATCGCATGATCTTCGCTATGCGTATATCCTTGGTCCATGGCCGCGCTGTTGCATTCTTCAGGAACCGGGAAAGGAGAATCATAATGGAGCCCTCCAGCATTATCTTCTCGCTTACGGGCATGTTCGAGCGATGCTCAACATAGTGTGAGAATGTAGTGGTGTTATCATACGACTTGGGGTCACTGGCAGGCAACTGTGCCTCTGGATGTCTCGCACACATATCCTGTAGCAAGGCAAGGTCCAGGTCGGAGGCCACCACTTCTGATGGCAGTTTATAAAACTCCAACAGGTTGGCATTCGTATGATGCACCTCAAACATATGCAGATAGTAGTGCGAGAACAAGCCATGACACTCATAGCTATGCACAGAATGTGCAGGTATGATATAGAGGTGACCAGGAGTAAGTTTCACACTACTGCTGGCAAAATGTACCATAGCCTCTCCCTCCGTCACATAATATATACGCGTAAAGGGAGAACATACATCTTTCCAATTCCAATCGCCATTATGCCGTACAAAACCGACATTCAGCATTTGCATACTTGGTTTATCAAATGGTATATTCATTTTGCAAAGGTAGCACATTAATTTGTTAAGTACAAAAGAAAAGATAATTTTGTCCTATACGTGTACTATTTTATAACCTGAATTATTCATTGTCAACAAAAAAAAGTCGCAACACTTATCAAACAGCGTGTCATGCAGATTGCTGCCGGCTTCGAGGATGCAGACCATTGCTACCGCCTAAGGAACGACAAGGATGAAAACTTTATCATCAAGATTTATCTCCGTTATTTATCGCCCAATTCGAGGGCGTACAAGCCCAACCAGAGCGGAAACATAAGGATAAAAGCATAGCGTGATTGTGGTGTAATTAGTAACTTTGCAGCACCAAATTTTCGTAAAGTAAAGGGGCCAGGATATGGCAAAGTAAAGGCGCCTATTTATTGAGTGATTAATCAGGGACTGCAAAGTGCATAAAAAACAGAAGTATTCGTTACTTTTGTAGTTAAAAAAATTATTAATGGTAACAATGAACACTTCCCTCACTACCAGTTCCACAA
>JAZQPD010000050.1:0-6932 GCA_045628285.1 Bacteroidaceae bacterium | reverse complement strand
TGCAGCCGACACCCACGAAGTGGTGTGCGGAGGACTGGTCTATCCGTCGGTCCGTCCTGCACGGCAGTTCAGGATGAGGTACGACTACGAGAAGTCCTTCGAGAAGCGTATGACTCCGGAACGTCTCAACAGCATCCCATGTCCGCCTTTCCGCAGCAGTTGCTTCCTCCTTTGGAAGGAAGTGGCCGACAAGGTACACTTTGACGAGCGGTTCAGGAAATACGGATACGAAGACGTGAAGTTCGGCAAGGACCTGCGCGAGTCCGGCTACAGGGTGTTCTACATCGACAATCCCGTAGTCAACAACGACATCGAGACAAACCGGGTCTACCTACGGAAGATAGAGGAGTCCATGAGGGTTCTCTACGAGTTCCGCAACGAACTGAGAAGCGACTCCCGACTGCTCCGCACGGCAGAAAAGATAAAGGCCCTGCATCTCGACTGGATTGTCAGACGACTGAGAATACGGCAGAAGCACTACACCGCCTACATACAAGTCTACAGACTGAAATACCTACTTTCGTTGATGAACAGTTCCAAATAAGGAAGCAACATGAAAAACCTTAAAGTATACAAGGCATCAGCCGGCAGTGGGAAGACCTTCACACTGACGGTAGAGTACATCAGGCTTGTCATCCTGAATCCCGACGACTACCGCCACATCCTTGCCGTCACCTTCACCAACAAGGCCACGAACGAGATGAAGGAGAGAATCCTCTTCACACTCGACAAGCTGTCGAGGCACGACCCCGATGCTGCAGGCTACCTGAAGAACATCAAGGACGGACTGCCAGAGGAATACGACGACAACCTGATTGCCTCCCGTGCAAGGATGGCACTCTGCAACATACTCCACGACTATTCCCGTTTCAGGATAGAGACCATCGACTCCTTCTTCCAGAGTATCATACGCGACCTTGCCCACGAACTGTCGCTCACGGCAAGCCTGAAAGTCGACCTCCATCAGGAAGAGGTGCTCAGCGATGCCGTAAGGGACATCATCGAGAACCTGCACACGAAGTCAAATGCGCTCTACGCTGCAATATTCGAGTTTATAGAGGAAAAGATTGAGGAGAGCCGCAACTGGAAGATTGACAAGGATATTGAGGAATTCGGCAAGAATATCTTCAACGAAGTGTTTCTCAGCAAAGAGAAAGAGTTGTCGGAAATATTCAGGGACAGTAAGTTCTTCGGCAACTATAAGAAAAGGCTCCAGGACATCCGGAAGGAAAAGGAAGGAGAGATTCAGGACATCGTCAGCCGGTTCTTCGTCCTGTGCCACCGACTCGGATGCAACTCGGCAGACCATTTCACACAGAAAGCAAGAGGTCCGTACAAATACTTCGGAAACCTTCATAACAAGGATTATTCCGACCCCAATTCCTACACACGCAAATGTATCGACGGCGACATGCCGTTTGCCAAGGATGGGATAGTGGCAGAACACGACGATGAGTTCCGCAGCCTGTTCAGCCAGGCGGAAACCCTCGTGTGCAGGAACCGCAAGGTCATCAACACCGTCAGTCTCATCTTCCGCCACATCAACCAGATGCGTCTGCTCAATGCCGTCAACACCAAGGTAAGGGAACTCAACAACGACGCCAACCGTTTTCTGCTTGCCGACACCGCACATTTCCTCCACAGCCTTATCAACGAAAGCGACATACCATTTATATACGAGAAATCCGGTACACGGTTCAACCACATAATGATAGACGAGTTTCAGGACACCAGTACCCTGCAATGGGAGAATTTCAAGCCCCTGCTCAAGAACAGCATCGATGCCGGGAAGATGTGCCTGATAGTGGGCGACGTGAAACAAAGCATCTACCGATGGAGGAACACCGACTGGGGAACCCTCAACAACATCGGCTCCGACAGGGACTTCAAGACCGACATCAGCATACAGACCCTGAAGACCAACCACCGGAGCAGCGAGAGGGTCATCAAGTTCAACAATGCCCTGTTTTCGAACATCAGGAAGGACACAGAATACGAAGATGCCAAGATTGCCTATGCCGACGTAGAACAAAAGGTGTCCGACAAGCACCTTGGCGAAGGATTCGTACAGATGGAACTGCTTCCTGCCGACGACTACACAGAAAACACACTGAGACGGGTCAGGGAACTGATTGAAGACCTGATATCCTCGGGCATCCGCAAGGAAGACATAACCCTGTTGCTCCGCACGAAAAAGGAGATCAGCAACATTAGCAACCACTTCGCGAAGGAATGTCCCCAACTGAAAATAGTCAGCGAGGAAGCATACAGGCTGGAATCGTCACAGGCAATCAACATCATCGTCCATGCACTGGAGTACATTGCCAATCCCGACGACAGGCTGTCGCTTGCCACACTCATCCTCCATACCCATGCCGGCAAATCCCCACAGGAATTGTCGGACCTGCTCACACTCCCTGCACAGGAAATGAAGGCACTGCTACCGCCTGCCTTCGTAGAGTCGGTTACAGAACTGGCACTCACACCACTCTACGAACTGTGCCACATCATCTATCAGCAATTCTCCCTCCAGAACATCCCTGAACAGGATGCCTACCTCATGAGTTTCTTCGACAATGTCAGCAACTACGTCAGCAGCGAGAATATCGACATCAACCGCTTCCTCACCTATTGGAAAGACACCCTCCACAAGACCACCATCCCGAGCGGGAGCATCGACGGCATCACGGCAATGACCATCCACAAGTCAAAGGGACTGGAATTCCACACCGTCATCTGTCCGTTCTTCAGTTGGAACACCAGTGGCAGGCACGACAACCTCATCTGGTGCGAACCTAAGGGAGAACCATTCTCCGAACTGCCTCTGACAGCCATCAGTTTCGACAAGAAGGCAGAAGAGTCAATCTTCTCAACCGACTACCGGACAGAGACGATGAAGAACACCGTCGACAACCTCAATCTCCTGTACGTTGCATTCACAAGGGCAGAAAAGAACCTGTTCATACTCACAGGCGGACAAAACGGAACGAATGTAAAGTCAATTCTCCTCAACAACCTGCCAGAACTCATGACGAAGGCAGACGACTCCGACGTCTACACCTATGGAGAATTGGTTCCCTCACCCCGGTTGGTGAGCCTCTCACCCCCAACCTCCTTCCCTTCCCTCTCCCACCTCGTTCCGTTCATTGAACAGAAATCGAACGTCACATTCCGCCAGTCGAACAAGTCGGTGCAGTTCATCGGAACCATCGGGGACAGCATAAAGGAATACGACCAACACAAGTACATCAACCAGGGACTCACAATCCATCGGTTCTTCGAACTCATCCACACCCTATCCGACAAAGAGCACGCCATCAGTCAGCTCGAAGACGAGGGACGGTTTGAAGACGAAAAGAGCAAGGCGGAAGCAGTCAGCCTCATCGACGATGCACTCTCCGACCCGAGGATTGCAGACTGGTTCAATCCACGTTGGAAGGAATTCAACGAATGTACGATTCTCGCCCGCGATGCCGACGGCAACCACATCGAGAAACGTCCCGACAGAGTCATTACCGACGGCAACGAGACCATCGTGATCGACTACAAGACCGGTGCCCCTTCCGACGAGCACGACCGTCAGGTCCGCACCTACATGCACCTGCTCACCACCATGGGCTACCCCCACGTCCGCGGCTACCTATGGTATATCCGCAGGGGTGAAATACTGGCTTTGCCAGAGTGAAAACATTTACCATTTACCATTTATTTGGCCATTTCGCTATTTGGTAATTTGGTAATTTGCTTGGCACGCAGGCAGAACGGTACAATGATAAAATGGCCAAATAAATGGTAAATGGTAAATGGTAAATAGTAAATAGTAAATTCGTAAATAGTAAATGTTTTTGTTTTTTCTCCAATCAGTCATACAAGACCTATACAAACGCTTACAAGGTAATTTGCAAGACCTTACCATCATATTTCCAAACAAGCGTGCAGGGCTGTTTGTAAACCAATACCTGTCTGAAATCACCGACAAGCCCCTTTGGGCACCGCAGTACACCACTATCAGTGAGTTCTTTTCTTCATTGTCCGACAAGAAAGTCCCCGACACCATACTGCTCGTGGCATACCTCTACAAGGCATACCTCTCAACCGGGTTCCTGAGCCCATCGAAGGACAGCACCTTCGACTCCTTCTACGGCTGGGGAGAGATTCTCCTCAACGACTTTCAGGACATCGACAACAACCTCGTCGATGCAAAACAGTTGTTCAGCAATATCTCTGCACTCGAAACCCTTAACAGTCTCGACTATCTCGAGCCTGAACAAATCGAAGCAATCCGCACCTACTTCACCGGCTTTGACCCCGACGACAAGAACCAACTCCGTCAGCGATTTGCAGAGATGTGGAACTCCATGAACGACATCTACACACGTTTCCGCAACGACCTTGCAGCCGACGGACTGGCATACGAAGCCATGCTCAAGCGCGAAGTCATAGAAAACCTCTCAACCCTAACCCAGGTTGGTGAGCCTACCGAACCAAACCTCTCAACTCTTAACCATACCTATGCCATCGTCGGGTTCAACGTACTCAACGAGACAGAAAAACAACTGTTCCAATATCTCAAGGCCAATGCCGACACTTATTTCTACTGGGACTACGACCCACACTTCATCCACGACGAGGCAGAAAGATTCATAAAAGAGAATATCCTGCTGTTTCCCAACGCCCTCCCTTCCACAGACTCAGGGCAAGCAAGCCACAGGCCATCAATCGAGATAGTCGGAGCCTCTACCGACTGTGCACAATGCAGTTTCGCAAACCAGTGGCTCAGGAAACACACCGCCAACACGGTTCCTGAACCGGCCGAAGGAGCCGAAGAATTGAAGGACAATACCAACGCAGTAGTGTTGGCAGATGAAAACATGCTCCAAACCCTCCTCCACACCCTTCCGGATTGTCCGATCAACATAACCATGGGCTACCCACTGCGCCAGACTGCAATAGCCAGTTTCGTCCAGGCTCTCATTGACCTACAGACACGCGGATTCTCCAAGAAAGGCAATGGCACCATGTTCCACTCCTACGTCACATCCGTACTCCGACACCCGTATACCCTCCAACTCGCCCATAAGGAATCAGTCAGAATCTTCAAGTACATGCGGGAGCACAACACCACCTACGTCCATCCATCCCTCTTCGCCTCCTCACCCGTCCTGTCCCAGATATTCACCCCAGTCGCCAGTCACCAGACCATAATTTCCTACCTCACCAACCTCATCCGGCAAGTCGGCATAATCAACAAACACTCCGACCCACTCACAGTCGAGTCCATCTTCACCACCTACGAACTTCTCAACACCCTCGCCGACACCCTAACCCTAACCCCTAACCTCTCACCACCAACCCCGGTTAGTGAGCCTGTCGAACCAAACCTCTCACCCCTTACCCTCTCCCTCATCACCACCCTCATCAATTCCAAGACCATTGCCTTCCACGGCGAACCCGCCGACGGACTACAGGTAATGGGCCTGCTCGAAACCCGCAACCTCGACTTCCGCAACATCATCATACTTTCCGCCAACGAAGGCATGCTGCCAAAGACAAGCCACATGCCGTCGTTCATACCATATTTCCTCAGAGAAACCCACAGGCTGACCACCATAGAGAAACAGACATCACTCTATGCATACTATTTCTATCGCCTGCTCCAGCGGGCCGACCACGTGGCACTCGTCTACAACAACTATACGGAAGGGCTCAAGAAAGGCGAGAAGTCCCGATTCCTCCTCCAACTCCAGTTGGACCCATCAACCATCCCTTCGACAAGTTCAGGGCAAGCGCTTCATCAACCATCAACCATCACCCTCCACTCCCCCAACACCGCCATGACCGCCAAAGTGGAACACATGGAGAAGACTGAGGCAGGACTGCAGAAGATGCTTGAATCACTCCACTACACCCTCAGCCCATCGGCACTGAAGACCTACATCCAATGTCCGCTCCAGTTCTATTTCAAGTACGTTGCACGTCTCAGGGAACAGGACGAGATAAGCGATGACATAGAAGACTCCACCTTCGGCACCATCATCCACGAAGTGATGAAGGAACTCTACCAGCCATACATAGGCAAAGACCTCACCGCCTCCATCCTTCATGCCATGAACAGAAACACCACAGCCATTCAGACACTCGTCGACAGGCAGTTTGCCATCAACGTCTTCCACGAAGAATGCCCGACACCCAATCCCGCCACATGGGGCGGCTCAGCCATCCTTACCCGCGACGTCATCATCCGCTACATCCACAGCCAACTCCTCCACGACGCATCCATAGCACCAATACACATCATCGCCCTCGAGGCAGACGCCCAGACCGACCTCGGAATACCATTCCTCAAACACACCATCAACCTCGGTGGCCGCATCGACCGCATCGACACCATCACCATCCATGGTCAGACAGTCACACGAATAGTCGACTACAAAACCTCCAGCCACCAACAGGCCCTCTCCAGCATCGAACGCCTCTTCACCCCTGACGCCACCCCTACCGACCACATCTTCCAAACCTTCTGCTATGCCGAGATGCTCCTCTCACCCCAACCCCCCTTCCCTTCCCTCTCACCTTCCCTCAACTACATCAAACTCCTCGGCAAACCCGACTACCAATCCATCGTCACCCTCCCACCACAGAGTCGTGGCGAAGAGCGTCAGCCCATTCTCGACTACAGGGAGCAGTGCCACGAAGAATTCCATACCCGACTCATCGGTCTCGTCAACGAAATCACCGACACCACCAAACCCTTCACCCACTCCCCTATCGACACACCATGCCGATTCTGCCCATTCAACTGGCTCTGCCAGAGTGAAAAGTGAAAACATTTACAATTTACCATTTCTTCGGGCACTGCGGCCATTCAGGCGAGCAGAGCTCGGAATCCCATTTATTTGGGCATTTGGCTATTTGGTAATTTGGTAATTTGC
>JAZQPD010000049.1:0-14908 GCA_045628285.1 Bacteroidaceae bacterium | reverse complement strand
GGCATTCATATAGTCGATGAGCAACTGTGCTGAAGCATAGTTTTCTGTGAGATATGCACCCTGTGCTGTGAGCAGTTCGTTGATTTCAGCAGAATCATAGGTTTCAGCATCTGCACGAACCATCATATATTCTGCATAAGCTTTCTCGACTTCTGTTGCAGCGATGGCATCAGTGTAAGAGTCTGTCTCGTGGATACCGAGGTCGAGAACATAGTTGACAGCAGGGTTGAGGAGGTCTGCATCGGCTTCGTATTGAGCCTGAAGATTGATGTAGTCGTCAACAGCTGTGAATGATGTTACTGTGCCAGAGGCAAGGTTGACGAATGCGTTGATGTCGTCGAGCATTGAGTTTGCGGCAACGTATGCATCATAGTCTTCAATATTAGTCGGAATGTCGGCAAACATACTTTCAACTGTCTTGATATCTGCCGGCCAGAGGGAACCTTCACCAGCCTTCAGAGCAAAGTTGTCCGTTGCTGCCTGGAGTTTTTCGGAAAGCATCTCGTTGAACGGAGGTGTAGCACCATAATAATAGAGTTGGAATCCTGTAGATGCATAGAATGCGTCGGACTTGGTACCTATTCTTACTGTTCCGTCGGTTACTTCTACCATAGCGGTCTGGAGTTTCTGCCATACAGTGGCACGCCACTGGTCCTTGCCCCAACCCCACCAAGGGTCACCTTTCTGGGTGAGGTGTGCTATTTCAGTACCGTTGCTTGATTCAATGTAGGCATACTGGAGTTCTGAGATGTCGGCACCTGCGTTACACATAAGTGCCCCCATGCTGTAGAATCCGTTTGGAAGACCAGTAATAATCTGATAGAGGTCTTCAGGGTCGCCTGTAGGTTCTGCTGTCCAACCACCGATTGCTGGATAACTGTGCTGCATTGTCACACTGACCGGACCACCGCCGTGCCATGTAGTGGAGCGGATAATCCACTGGTTTTCCGGTTCTTCGCCACTGAAAATCTTGAATTCATTTACGATTGGAATCCATTCCTCACGACCAGCCTCTGCAAGTGCTTCGCCATAGCCTTGTTCCTGGATATTTGCCCATGTGTTCTCAAGTTGGAGTTCATCGGCTACACCTTCGATGTAAGGGAATTCATATCTGTTGTTTGCCTCGTTCCACTGCGGGTTGTACTTGGCATCACAGAAGAATGGAGTGGTGATGAGTGCAGAGAAGTTGCGGGCACCGTTCACTGGATCCTGTCCCATGAGGTAGTTGCTGCGTGCCTCGTTGAGTTTGTTGTAGGCAGCAACATAGTCTTCGGCACTCTCGAGGGTGACATCCCCCATGTCATTGCCATCGTTTGCAACTGCAACGGCTTCGTCGAGAACTGCCTGACAGTCTGCCTTGCCGTTATAATCGGTAGAGGCAAGCATATCGGAAACAGCCTTGATAAGAGCAGTAAGTTGTTGTGCTTTTGTGTAATATGCCTGATACTGATCGTAGATAGCCTTCATGTAGGCAATGGCATTGGTCACACTCTCGAGGTCGCCCTCATCGTATTCGAGGTCGAGAACTTCGTCGAAGAGGAATGTTGCGAGTGAGCCGTAGTTGCTGTTGCGGATTTCATCGCTGAAGTTGAGGGCCTTGCCCATCACTTCCTCGAATTCGTCCAGTGCAAGCATCAACTGTGCAGCCTCTCCTGCCTCACCCTGGTAGAACAGCTTGAAGTTTGTTGCCATGAATGAGTCGGCACTCTTTTCCTTTGTCTTCTTGACACCGAGACGCACATAGCCATCTTCGAGAAGGAAAAACTTGACGGTGTTGTACTTTGTTCCGGTACCGTCGTTGTATGACTGGTATTTACCAGCCTGGAACCACACTAATGAACCGGGAACTGAGCAAGGCGCATACTTGCCACCTACCTGGTCGTAGCGTCCGTCGGACATGTCCCAGCCTGCATCAAATACTTTGTTTCCGTCAGCATCCAATGTGTAGGCCATGTCCTCGAAGAGCATTTCATAGACTTCCTCAAAAAGACGAGGCATCAGAGGTGTCTTGAATTCACGGTCTTGTGTAAACTCGTTGCTGTCGATGTTGTAGACACCATTCTGTACATAGAGGAATGCATTGTTTTCCCATGCCTCCTTACCATACTGGTTAGGATCCTCATCCCAGGAGGTTCCCCAGCGATAGTATCCCTGACAGGTTACCTCATACATGCCTGCAGGCAGTTTTACATACTGGTAGACATCAGCATCCGAGCCGTCGTAGAGTTCAAAAAGTCCCCCTGTAGTGGTGACATTCCCTTTTCCTGAACTTTCAAAAGTCCAAAAATCCATAGGGTCGTTCTCAAAGCTGAGGTTACCCCATTCCACCTGATCGGTAATCTCCTGGCCTTCCTTCCAGTTTTGGGCGAAGACCGATGTGCCAAGGCACAAAGCAAAAGCTAAAGTAAATGATCTTTTCATAATTAATAATTAATAATTCACAATTATTACCTAAGTATTTTCTTTCCGTTCATGATTACGATGCCCTTGTAGTCGGCTCCGACTTTCTGACCTGCGAGGTTGAGGGTTTCATTGTTAACTGTTGACTGATAACTGTTAACTTCTATGCTGGTAGTGATCATCTTGTTGAAGCGGTCGATATACGAATGCACTCCCTTGATGGCTTCATTCATCTTGGCTTCGGTCTTGCGGTACTTGTCCTTTGAGTAGAGGTCGACTGCCTTGCGGAGTTTGTCGTACAGATAGTCCTGGCTTACGACTTCGTGGTCGGCATACTGTTCAAGCAGACCGTTGGCTACATCCAGCACAGAATAGTATTCATCGAGTTTTTCCTTGAATGAGAGGAGTGGGGTTGTGGCTCCAATAAGGGTGTCGGTGGCTTCTGAATAGAGTGTCGGAGAGGTTGACACGAATCCGTCGTAAAGATCGAGCAGAGCCTTTACGGTTTCACGCAGACCGTCTGCCGTGGCGTATTTCTCGCCGGATGTCTGGTCGTAGGCATTGCTGGCAGCGGAGTATGCCTTCAGGAAACCTCCCTTATAAATCTGTGCAGGGGTTTTGGGGTTAGGATTGTCGGGATCTACTTCCTCTATGCCGAATGTGTATTTGAATGTGAGTGCGTCGGCACGGACTCCGCGTTCGTCGTAGATGCTGTTGAGTGTCAGCCTGTAGGAACCTTCCGTTATGACAGAGTCTTCGGGAACGGTGAGTGGAAGGGTGCGGCTCATGTGCCTGTCGTCCTCGGTAAGGCTGAGTGAATCGACTTCAAGGATGACGGTCCGTTCTCCGCCTATAAGTTTCCCGACAACTTTCGTGAGGTCAATCCTCCAGTCGAAGGTGTACTCAAAATGGCGGAAGGTGACGGGAACATCGAACGACTGGTCCTCGAGATTGGTGCCGACAAGTCTGAGGGGAACGGGTTTCTCAATCGTAATGGTTCTTGAAATGGTCTTTGTCTTCTTGTCGTTGTCGGTTACGACTGCTTTCAGTGTATGTTCCTTTGCGGAAGGACGTGCCCATGTGTAGTTGATGGTATAGTTCCCATCTTCCGTCGGACTGTCGAATGTCGCTGTGCTTTTGATTGCCCCATCTACATAGAGCTTGATGGATGTGATATAGCCATCTCCATCGGATGCCGAGATGCTGACGGGTATGGTATCTACAGATGTGTAGCGGATGTTTGTAGCAGGGGTGATGAATTGGGCTTTCGGTGCTCCGGGGTCGAGTGTGTAGCGCTTGCAGAAGTTCCAGATTTCGTAACTGTTTTCTGCAATGGGGTTGTGGAAATCCACATTGAAGGAATAGAGTACGATTTCGTTGCCTTCGTCGTTCTTCCACATTTCACGGTCGCCCGTGAACCAGGATGTGCCGTTCTTTGTGCGGTAGTTGGTGCGTTTTGTGTAGTTGGTGTATTTCAGGTTGGAGGCAATCCTCGTCACGTTGTTGCGGATGTTGAACTGGTCGTAGACGACAACGTCATCTCCGTAGGCATGGCAGTGGATGAGGTTGATTTTCTTCCTGATGCTGCCCGACGGGTCGCCCATCATACCGCTGCAAGGGGCAAAGGCGGCAATCTTGTCGGTCATGGAGCCCATGACGGCATACATGAACATGGAGCCCATGGAGAATCCTGACCAATACACCCTGTCGGTGTCAATCGTATAACGGCTTGCCATTTCGTCGATGGTTTTCAGCACGAAGTTCTTGTCCTTGCCTCCGTCGTTCATGTCCCAACTCTTGTCGATGCCTCTGAGGTAGGCTACGACGAACTTGGCCGTGTCGATGAGTTCGTACATCTTGTCGGCGTTTGACTGATACTCCGGATCCTGATTCATGCCGTGGGTGACAATCATGAGCGGAGAGTTTTCCGGAAGTGTGTTTGGGGTGAAGACCACGATGTTGCGGTTCCTTCCGTCAACATTGATGTCGATGCTTGTCTTCTTATAGGCAGATACCCTGCAGACTCCCGCCAATAACACGGCGAGGATTAAAAATCTCAATCTTGATTCGTAATTCATAATGATATTTACGATTTGACTATTTACTATTTGCTATTTATTTTTTGGCCGTTAGCCATTAGCTTTTTATTTTACTCTTTCACATTGCGGGCCAATAGCCAATGGCTAATGGCTAACAAATAGCCAATGGCCGTTATTACTCATTCAGTACCATCAGGAATCCGCCACGGGGCATTGTGGATTGTTTCTGCAAGTCCTGAGGGATTCCCTTGTCGGTGGAATACGAATATATCCGCCAGTCTTGACCTGCTGTGGCTCCGTCGTTGAACACGGTGATGTCCCTTCCCTTCCACTTGAGGGATTTCATGCTGAACCTGATGTCCTTCTTTTCGTCGGTGCCATTGATTCCTGCAACATACCAGGTCTTTCCGCTCCTGCGGGCAATCACGGCATATTCGCCAGGATAGCCGGCAAGGAGTTTGGTGTCGTCCCATGCGGTTGGCAGTTTGGAGAGGAAGTCCTGTACTTCCTGCGGCTGGCTGAGGAAACTTTCGGGACGGTCGGCAAGGTGTTGTATCCCTGACTCGTAGAGCACTGTGAGTGCCAGTTCGTGGGCATTCGATGTGATGTGGGGATGCTGGGAGTCGGAGAAGGCACAAGGGGTGTAGTCCATAGGACCGACTACATTTCTTGTAAACGGCAACGTGGCATTATGGGCTGCAGCCCTCTTGGTGAAAGTAGGTACGTTGTTGTACCATTCAGCACCATAGACTCCTTCCGTACTCATGAGGTTGGGATAAGTCCTCTGCCATCCGCGAGGGATGGTTGCTCCGTGGAAATTGACCAGCAGGTGGTGCTTTGCCGCGCATTTCAGAAGGTCTATCATATAGGCCATGTTCATGTTGGTATCGCCTGAGAAGAAGTCGATTTTCACTCCTGTCACACCAATCTTCTCGCACCATGCAAATTCCCTTTCACGGTCTTCGGGCTTGTTGAGGCGGTACTTGGGTCCCGGTGCTCCGTTTACCCATCCTACAGATGAATTATACCATATCATTGGTTTTACTCCCTTGCTGATGGCATACTTCACTGCGTCCTCAACTGTCTTGCCATCCTTCATCCCATCCCACTCGGCATCGATAAGCACATATTTCAGATGGAGGGCTTCAGCAAAATCAGTGTAGTTCTTTATTATATTGTAGTCGTTGGAGCCATGATTGTAAGCCCAGTAGACCCAGCTTGCCACTCCTGGTTCTATCCATGAGATATCACCCAACTGGCACGGGTCGCTGTTGTCGTTGATAAGGGTCGACTCTACGATATCGGACAGTTTGCCGATGATGAAGGTCTGCCAGCCACCTTCTTCATTTCCGTCGGGAAGCAGGTTGAAATGACCCTTCTCGGCTGTGGCATGCATCGAAGTTCCTGCCTCATCTGAGTGGATGTTGGATTCGGAAATCAGTACCCATGTGCTCTCCTTGCCCTTTTCCTCATATTCGAACAAGGCTGGATAGCCGATTCTGTCGCCTGCCTTTACCTGTGGGTTCTTTGGGAAGAAACCCTCGTAACTGTCTGTCCAGCGCATAAGCCAGTTGTTTGTTGCATCATCCATATCAACCGTACCAAACTGGCCCTTGATGGCAATTCCGTCGTTGTACACCCGGACGGTGAAGAGCCTGTTTCCCTTGGAATCAAGATAGTCGCTTTCACGGTATTGATTGGTAGGGTGAAGGCGTTTGCCAGTGAGCATAGTGTAGTCAACGGTTGTCTTTCTGGCTTTCGTTGCCTTTCTGGCTTTTGTGCCAATGCTGAAAAGGTCAATCCATTTGCCTTTGTCCTTGTACTCTACTTCCACCTCGTCCTTCTCATCAAGAGAGACTTTGATGTTTCCGTTTGGAGATGTCTGTGCCATTATCGACTCCGACAAACTGAATGCCATAACGGCAAGACCGATGTACCTTATGCTACCTATTGTTCTGGAAATAATACCCATAATGATATTTACTATTTGACTATTTATTTCGTTTTGATTATTTATGCTACAAATTTAGTGCAAAATGGGCTAAATACAAAATAAATAGAGGAAAAAATGAAAGGAAGAGCCGTAATCATGTTCTGACTACGGCTCGTCGTATGATTCGTGGGGGTTACCACTTGTTTTCCGGATAGTATTCGTTGTTGTAGACACTGCTTGGACAGAGTTCAAGGGCATCAAATGCCATTGTTCCCGTTTCTGACTCGAGTTTCTGCTGGCATCTCAACCAGTAGTCGGACTTGCCGTCGGAATGGAATTGGGTGATGATCTTGCGGAGTGCATCGGTTACGTCGCGATTCCACTGGCTTCCGGTGCCGGAACCGTCATCGCCCTGTGAGCAACTGTAGCATGCCATGCCCTTCATCCATCCACGGTTGCGGAACGACTTGTCGAATGCAGCAATGGCATCGGCATCACCGAGGTCGGAGTCGGACTTCCATCCTACACGTGGATTGGCTCCACCTACACGCATGTCGATAGGGATGCCACACGGCTGGAGGTCGCCTACGACCTTGCCGTTTACGAGCTTACCAGGGCCGAAATAGAACTGAACGATTCCACGGTTTGCGAAGTTGAGGCAAGAGAACATTCTGACTTCCCATTCGCCCTCCGGTACAGGAGGCATCTTGATGGTGATGTCGAAACGTCCGTATACGGTTACCTCATCGCCTTCAAATGACCAGAAACTCAATACCCTGTTTCTTACATGCAGGTGAGTGATATTGTCGGAGAATATGAAGTTCTTCGTGAAGTTGCCCTTGAAACCGAGACAGTGGTTGACATTCGTAGCAGCCTTTGTTCCCTGGCTTCTGAGTCCGTACTTGCCGTTCTCGATTGTGGATGCAGTGTAATGTCCGCGGGCACCACTGGTCAGGAAGTCTGGAGAGAGTGTGGTTGCGTCCATTCTGAGGCGTTCTCCTGCTATTACCTGATTCTGGGTGGTAGCATCGTATGCAATCACATCGTCTATATAATAATAGGTGCCGTTGACTGCCATATTGTCGGGCATCATATCCGGGGAAGCAACCTTGGAACCACGGATTTTCACTCCCTTATCGTCCGGACGGGTCATCACACCACGGCGGTTGATGTAGAGTCCTGTCTCTGTTCCGCTTGGGAAGGAGAACTTCATCAGGGAATGAGGAGCACAGGTTTCATACCAGTCGGCGATGTCCTGCTTGCGTCGGTTGAACATTGTTGCAAGGGTACTGTTGGGACCGTCGACACTCGTAAACTGATAGTAGGTTGCCTGGAATGGCAGGATGTGGTATGCTATGAAACGGTTGAGTGCGTTGTTGGGGTCAGTATATACATTGTTGTCCTTGTCTTTCGGATACATCGGGTCGTAGAGCTGGTGTGCCAGTTTGTCCAGATCTTCCAGAGTCTCCACTCCGTATTTGTCTTTGAGTACGTCATCCTGCTCAACAAAGACTGTGAACTTGTTGTAACGGTGCTTCATGTATGCTACGTTGTCGGTTTCAAGACCCGTAGTGATACAGAGCTTGTCGTTGGTCCAGTCGGTGGAGTCCTTGTCGAAGTACACGCTCTTGGAGTTCTCGTAGTCCTCGTCGATGTAGTTTTCCTGAAGCATTCTGTCAAGTCCTGTCTCGAGTATGGCATTGTAGAACAGTGTGATGGTTGAGTCTTCTTTCAATATATCAGGAACCATGCTGTTGCGAGTGCCAATGACTGTGCTGACTACGTGCACCACTCCGTTCATCACAGAGTCGTCAGCCTGAGAGATGACAGCCGACTTGTTGATTCGCATCATCAGTTTCACCTGTCCTGGAACCGAAACGGTGTCGGAGTCGGAAGTGATGGTGAGGAAACGGTCAAGCATGTTTGCCTGAGGATAAGTTCCGTTGCTGAAGTCGGTAGTAAAGAATTCCTGTTCAATAATATGGTTGAGGGCCAGTGTGTCACAGTCTTCCTTGCTGAGTTCTTCTACGGATGCAACGCCCTTTGATTTCAGGAATGCATCAATGGCGGCATTCGTCGGTGCAAACACCGTGTACGAACCATAGGTTCCAAGAAGGTCAACAAGACGGTATGTGCCCTTCTCGCCAGTGGCTCTGTCAAGAATCTTGAGGAATTCGCTGAATGTTTCCGAACGGTTCTTCAGGAATGTGGCTGCATACTCCTTTCTTGAAGTGTAATAGTTTTCAGCACCTGGATCATCGGAACAGGATGCAACCAGCAGTGGCATCAACACAATCGACAAACAGGATACAGTCGTTAGCACCCTCATTGTCAACTTATTGGCACCCAAAAATTGTTTGAACATTTTCATATTACTTAATTTTGTTTAATAATCGCAATTGCGGATAATATTTAAGAAGTTTTAATCGAGTCTGCAAATATAGGAATAATTTATGACTTATTAATAATAATTTAACATTTTTTTTCGATTTTTACTACTTCTCCTTTATTACACTGAATTTGTAGATGCAGGTGTGCCTGTAGACTTGTCCCGGTTCGAGAACTGTAGACGGGAAGGTAGGCTGGTTTGGAGAATCCGGGTACATCTGTGATTCAAGGGCGATGGCTCTTCTGGCACCAGTATATACCTGAAGTCCCGGGTGGTTGTTCCATACCTCCATGCATCTTCCTGATTCCGGGGAATAGAGCATTGCGACTTTCTCAATCCTGTTTTTCGTGTGTATTACGCAGAAGTTGTTGTCGTACTGCATTACTTTTCCTTCCGGCACTTCCGGTCTCTGTCCGAACATGAATCCGTTCATCTGAATCTGACGGTCACCAATCTTTACCGGCAGGCGGAAATCATATACAGAACCTTCTACCGGATATACCTTTCCTGTCGGGATATTGCTGCGGTCGGTTTCGGTGATGTAATCTGCATTGATGGTCAGATAGTGTCCAAGGATGTCACCGTTCCCGGCACCATTGAGGTTGAAATACGAGTGGTTTGAAAGGTTCACTACCGTTGGCTTGTCGGTTGTAGCCTCGTAACTGATCGACAGGCCGTCATCTTCTATGGAATAAGTCAGTTGGGTGGTCAGATTACCAGGGAATCCGTCCAAACCGTCGGCCAGGACACAACTCAAGACTATCTCGTCCTTCTTGACTTCATCTACATTCCACACCGTATGGTCAAAGCCCTTGCTTCCACCATGAAGAGTGTGCTGTCCGCTGTTTTTCGTCACGTTGTAGGTCTCACCGTTCAGGACGAACTGGGCATTGGCAATTCTGTTGGCAAATCTGCCGAGAGCCGGACCGACCATTCCCATGTTGTACCTAGGATAGGAATGTATGGTTGGATAGCCGGTCACAAGGTTTGCGTAGGCACCGTCTTTATCTGGGGCGAACAACCCGACAACAAATCCACCATAATTGGTAATCTGAGCTGCCACTTTTCCATTTGAGATAGTGTAGAGTGCCACCTTCTTGCCATCTATGATGGTGTCGAAAGGTGCTGCGTCAATAAACGGAATCTCTACCTTCGCTGCCATATTAGTCAGGGCATACGAAACCAATGCAATAACCAAAATAATCTTTTTCATAATACATCTTGTTAATTATGTTGCAAATTTAGTAATAAAAAATGAAAAACAAAAAATGAAAAATGAATTTTTTCCAAATGCAGCCGAACCGCCATTCTTTAATCCCGCTTATTAATAAATTTTATCAAATATTTGGTAGTTTGACAAAAAAACTGTAACTTTGCACCCGCTTTTAAAGAATTGATGTTAAATAATTAAAAAACAAAACTGTTATGTACTTAGATTCAGCTAAGAAGCAAGAAATCTTTAGCCAATACGGAAAGTCCAACTCTGATACTGGTTCATGCGAGAGCCAGATAGCATTGTTCTCATACCGTATTAGCCGTTTGACCGAACATGTTAAGGCCAATCACAAAGATTATAGCACAAACAGGGCACTTGTAAAGTTGGTAGGCCGACGTCGCAATTTGTTGGAGTACCTCAAGCGCAAGGACATTGAGCGTTACCGCGCAATCGTTAAGGCCCTCGGTCTTCGTAAGTAATTACATGCTGACCAAGAAAAAGCCCGTCCTCAAGCAAGGATGGGTTTTTTATTCATCATCTATTCTTATTACCATCGCTGCAAGTAATTTTCCTGAAACATGAAGGTTGTCATTGACAATAAGATTCCTTTTATAAAGGGTGTGATAGAACGCTTCGCGGATGAAGTGGTCTATGTGCCGGGGGCAGAAATCAATTCCGATACGGTGCATGATGCCGATATTCTGGTGACGAGGACACGTACACACTGCAACAAGGATTTGCTTGAGGGCAGTAAAGTGAAACTGATAGTGACAGCCACTATCGGATACGACCACATCGATACCGGCTGGTGCGAGAGTGCCGGAATTGAGTGGCACAACTGTCCCGGCTGCAACGCCAATTCAGTGGCTACATATATAAATAATGTGTTGGACTATCTCAACCACGCAATGCACTGTGAAGTCAGGACCTTGGGTGTTGTAGGTGTCGGACATGTCGGTTCGGCAGTTGCAAGGAATGCCCTCAATGCCGGTATGAACGTAGTCTGCCATGATCCGTTCAAGGACTTCTCAAAGGACGGACTGCCACTTGCCAACTCATCCCTCACGGACATTGCCAGGGAAGCCGACGTGATTACCTTCCATGTTCCGCTGACGAGAGAGGGACCATATCCCACGTTCCACATGGCAAATGCTGGTTTCTTCAGTCATTTGAAGCACCGTCCGATTATCATCAATTCCAGCCGTGGCAGCGTGGTTGATGAAACGGCATTACTCGAAGCCATGAAGAATGGCTTTGTCGGCGGTGCCGTAATCGATACTTGGGAGAATGAACCGAACCTGAACAGGGAGTTGCTCGACAGGGCACTCATATCCACCCCTCATGTTGCCGGATATTCCCTGAACGGGAAATTCAATGCCACGAGGATGACCTTGCAGACGATAGCCCGTTTCATCAACCGTCCCGACATTCCTATCCCCGGACGACCAACCATAGAAGGAACCACGAGACTAAGCGTGGAGACCCTTCTCGATGACTCCATACTGCTCAAATCAAATCCGTCACAGTTCGAGTATTTTCGCAACAACTATCCAAGCAGGACAGAACCTGAATGACGCCTACATTGTCTTTCCTGACGTTATTCCTGAACATACACCCTCTGTACTCGTGTTGATATTCCTGTCAGGATTTCATAAGGGATGGTTCCGATAGCATCGCTGAGAACGGTTACAGGGAGATCATTTCCGAATATTATAACCTGATCGCCTTCCTTGCAGTCAATGTCGGTGACGTCAATCATGCATACGTCCATACAGATATTGCCGACATAGAAGGCCTTCTGTCCGTTGACAAGGCAATAGCAGTTCCTGTTTCCTAACTTGCGGTTCAGTCCGTCGGCATATCCGATAGGGATGGCTGCTATGCGTGAGTCGCGCTCCACGAATGACTTTCGGCTGTAGCCTATACTGTCACCTGCAGGGACATCACGAATCTGGAGGATGGTGGTCTGGAGGGTTGCTACATTATTGATTATTCTGTTGCTCCGTGGGTTGATTCCGTAGAGTCCAAGTCCTAACCGCACCATGTCCATGTGATAGCGCGGAAAATGCTCAATGCCTGCGGAGTTGCAGATGTGGCGCAGGATCTTGTGGCTGTAGGCATTCTGGAGTTGTGTGCTTGCCTTGTCGTAGAGTTGGAACTGCCTGTGGGAGAATTCGTCGAACTCATCGCCGTCACTCCCAACGAAATGGCTGAAGATGGAACAAGGGACGAGGGCATTCTGCTTGTTCAGACGATTGATGAGGCGTTCCATGTCTGTATCGGCATTGAATCCCAACCGATGCATTCCGGTGTCAATCTTCACGTGGATAGGGAAGTTTGTGATGCCTTCCTTCTCTGCCGCTGTTATGAGTGCCTCAAGCAGTTGGAAATTGTACACTTCCGGTTCGAGTTTATAGTCGAAAAGCATCTTGAACGATGTGAGTTCGGGGTTCATCACCATGATATTGGCGGTGATACCGGCTTTTCGCAGTTCCATTCCCTCGTCGGCTACAGCCACGGCGAGATAGTCGATGCCCTGGTCCTGGAGTGTCTTGCTCGTCTCGAACGAACCGATTCCGTATGCGGATGCCTTCACCATGCAGACCATCTTTGTGTTTGGCTGCATGAATGACTTGTAGTAGTTGACATTGTCAGTCAAGGCATTGAGGTTAACCTCAAGTATGGTCTGGTGGACTTTCAGGGTAAGGAGTTCGGACAATTCGTCGAAATGGAACTGTCGCGCACCTTTTATCAGGATAAACTCGTTGTTCAGATTGCGGAACACGTCGCTGCCTATGAGTTCCTCCGTGTCCTTGAAGAAATGGCTCTCCATGTAGAAATAGTCTGCACAGGCATTTATCTGCTCGCCGACACCGATGAATTTCTCGATTCCACGCTTGGATGCCATTTCGGCTACCCGTTTATAGAGTGTCCTGGCTGATTCTCCACTTTGGAGGATGTCGCTGAGTATCAGTGTGCGCTTCTGTTCCTTTGTGTCAGGACGGCGCATCATGAAGTCGAGGGCGATGTCGAGCGAGTGAACATCGGAGTTATATGTGTCATTTATCAGCGTACATCCGTTTTTGCCATCCTTCACTTCCAGACGCATCGCAACCGGTTCAAGGCTTGAGAGGCGGGTAAGGATGCTGTCTACAGACAGACTGGGCAGATAGGCCTTCAGTGCCAGACAGGTTGCGAGGCATGTGATGGAATTCTCGATGGCAGCATCGTCTATGAAAGGAATGGTGTATGTGAAGTCTCCGCCATCTCCTGACTTGCAACTGACGGTTGCGTTCGAACTGTCCTTGTCGACTGAGATGATTTCGAGTGATGACGGCGATATGGTCTTCTCACAGTTGCAGAACAACTTCATCTTCTCGTTGTACTTCTCTTCCATTGAAATGAAATTCTCCTGATGAGCCTGGCCGATGTTTGTGAATACACCTATCGTCGGACGGATGATTCTTTCCAGTTTTGACATCTCACCGGAATAGGAGATGCCGGCTTCGATGATTGCCATGTCGTTGTGACCGTTGATGAGCCAGAGCGACAGGGGCACTCCGTACTGGGAGTTGTAACTTCTCGGCGAACGGCATACGTTGAAATCCGGCGAGAGCAACTGGTAGAGCCATTCCTTTACTGTCGTCTTGCCGTTGCTTCCGGTTATGGCTACTACCGGCATGGTGAATTGCTGGCGGTTATAGGCAGCAAGTGCCTGCAAGGCATCGAGAGTGTCGTTGACGATGAGGAAATTGCAGAGCCTGTAGCCTTCCATCTGGAAAGGCACTTCGTTCACTACGAAATTCCTCACTCCACGGCGGTAGAGTTCCTCGATGTATTTGTGCCCGTCGTTCTTCTGCGTTCTGATTGCAAAGAACAGGGTCTGTTCTGCAAAACATAACGAACGGCTGTCGATGAGCAACCAATTGATCTGTGCGTCTTCGCATCCTCTTCGTTCAGCACCGATAATGCGTGCTATGTCACTTATTTTGTACATGTTGGCTTTGTCTGTATATTTTTTCTGCTTCCGTAATTCTCTTTTGTGTTTCCTCCGAGAAGTATGTCTCCTGGAACTGTTCCCAGATATAGTCGATGGCTACTGATGACGGGTGCATCATGTCTTCGGCATAGAAACGGTAATCCCTCAGTTCGTCCATCATGATTTCGTATGCAGGGAAATATTCGCATTTCTCCGGATACCTCTTGCAGAGTGCGTTGACTGCAAGAAGTAGTGTCGCCTTGCTGACCTGGTTCTCATGTAGGCCGTCTTTCCTGTGCCGGATTGGACTTACTGTGAATATCACTCTCGGACATTCGCCGTCTGGCCAGTTCTCTATGAGTTGGCTCCAGATGCCGACTATTGCATCGGCCGAGAGTTTCTCTCTGGCGAAGAGCCTGTCCGGCTGTTTCCTGCAGTTTGCCACGACCATTCCCGTCTCTTTCAGCCGGTAGATCCAGGCAGTACCGAATGTGATACACAGTATGTCGGCACTTAATGGGTTTGGGGTTTCCGTCCACGACGTGTCTGCCTTGGAATGGAGCCAGTTGAAGAATTCTCCGTTTCGTTGTTCCACAGGCTTGGCACACTCGGTAATCACGCTTGCTATTGATGCAGGATTATAGAGAGTGCCGAGAGGATTGACTATTGCCTGAAAGCCACCATTGACGAGTTTCTCTCCGATATTGTCGGAGAAGCAACTCCCGAGCAGGAGTATTTTCTGCTCGTGGCTGATTGCATTCTTGCTTTTCTTTATGTCAACTCTTGTCCTGAACTCCATGAATCTTGATTATTTTACTTAAGTTTATCTTTTATTCAAAACATTAATGACCGTTAATCTAAACATTAATCAAACATTAATATTATTATTTATGGCTGATGGACCTCCGAGCTCTGCTCGCCTGAGTGGTCGAAGCACCCGAAGAATGTTTTA
>JAZQPD010000048.1:0-7607 GCA_045628285.1 Bacteroidaceae bacterium | reverse complement strand
GAACTTGTGAAGGCGAATGCCCTGCAGGTGCAATCTCTGAAGGCGACGGCAAGTATGTCATCGACCCTGAGGCTTGTGCTGAATGCGGCACATGTGCAGATGCATGTCCTTCCGGCGCAATCATTGCCGGCTAATTCCCATCCCTAAGTCGAAGGCTACATAGTTAGCCTCTACTATTGTTTCGCCTTTTGGGGCAAAGATACTGCCGACCGCTTTCCGAAGTTGGTCGGCTGTTATTATCTCAAGATAGGATGCTGCCATGCCGAGCAGGATGACATTGGCACTCTTCGGTACCTTGTTCTCCTTTGCAAGTTCTTCGATGTCGCTCTGCACCACCTTTATCTTTCCCTTTGCCTCTATGCCGGCAAGTTGCTGCTGGATGTCGTCGGGGTAGTTCGGTATGTTGACGAAAGGGTGCGAACTGGTCACGATTACTCCGTCTTCCTTGAGATACTCCACATATCGCAGAGCCTCCATCGGTTCCATTGCGATGATGAGGTCGGCCTTGCCCTTGGGGATGAGGTCGCTGTGGATGGTCTCGTCGGACAGACGCAGGTTGCTCTGCACGTCACCGCCACGCTGGCTCATTCCGTGAACTTCTGCCTGCTTGAGATGAAGGTCGGCCTTTGTTGCTGCCTCACCTATGATTGTTGCGATGGAGAGGATTCCCTGTCCACCGACTCCTGCCAATATGATGTCTTTTTTCATTGTTTCTTTTCCTTTGCGTGGCGACGGAATGTCTGGATGCACTCCCGACGCGGGATGATTACACTTACACCTTTATAATTAATCTCATCGCGGATGGTCTGCTTGATTTCCTCCATGTTCTTTGGAAGTGGAACGACCACCTTCACATGTTCAGGTTCAACGCCAAGACCGAGACAAATCTGCTCGAACTTGTTCGTTCCTGCAGAATCCTGACCACCAGTCATTGCGGTAGTGAGGTTGTCGCTGATGATGACCACCATGTTTGCCTTGTCGTTCACGGCATCAAGCAGTCCGGTCATTCCTGAGTGGGTGAAGGTAGAGTCACCGATGACTGCCACTGAAGGCCACACACCTGCATCGGCAGCACCCTTTGCCATGGTGATTGACGCACCCATGTCGACGCAACTGTTGATGGCCTGGAACGGAGGGAGTGCTCCGAGGGTGTAGCAACCGATGTCGCCGAACACCTTTGCACTTTCAAATTCTCCTACCACTTCCTTCAGGGCAGCGTACATGTCTCTGTGGCCGCAACCCTGACAGAGCTGTGGCGGACGGGCAGCAAGATGAAGTTCTGCCTGACAACCTCTTGTCCCGCCTTCGGCATTTGCAGTCCTTGCCAATGCAGCAGCAACGCAGTCAGGTGTGAGTTCACCCGTACGGGGAAGTGCTCCCGTAAGACGACCTGCAATCCTCACGTTCAGCCCGAAACCCTTCAGCTGTTCCTCGACGAATGGCTGACCATCCTCGACTACAAGGATTTCCTTGCACTGAGCAGCCAGTTCCTTAATCTTGTTTTCAGGAACAGGATACTGTGATACCTTCACTACCGGCAACCGGGTACCGCTTTCCATCACGTAGTTGTAACCGATACCACAAGCCACGATGCCCATTGGAGCTGAATCCGAATTACGTTCCGAGCTCTGCTCGCCTGATGGCCGTAGCGCCGGAAGAAATCCGAAATCCGAGTTGTGCTTGCTGTTCTCAGAAGCCTCGATGATGGTCTTCTGCTTTTCAATCAGGGAGGCATAGTTTCTTCTTGCTATTGCAGGTAGGAGTACCCAGTGTCTGCCTTCGTCCGGATTGAGGGCGTTTTCGGCATTTGCCTCACTCTTCACCACTACTGATGCACGGGAATGGGCGAGACGGGTCACCACTCTCATCAGCACTGGCAGTTTCAGATTCTCCGACAATGCGTAAGCCTCTTCCATCATGTCGTAAGCCTCCTGCTGGGTGGATGGCTCGAAGATAGGAATCATCGCGAACTTGCCGTAGAAACGGCTGTCCTGCTCGTTCTGTGATGAATGCATTGACGGGTCGTCGGCTGCAAGTACCACCAGTCCGCCGTTCACACCCGTGATGGCAGAGTTGACGAATGCGTCGGCACATACGTTCATGCCTACGTGCTTCATGCAAACGAGAGCCCTCTTTCCTGCGTACGACATACCGAGAGCAGCCTCCATGGCAGTCTTTTCGTTCGTACACCAACGGTTGTGGATGCCCTTGTTCGTCTTTTGGATAAACTCCGTGATTTCTGTCGACGGCGTGCCAGGATAAGCATACACACCGGAAAGTCCGGCATGGAGAGCACCCAAGGCAATCGCCTCGTCGCCTAACAATAATCTTTTTTCCATATAATGTCCTTTAGTGTCGGAAACTTCGTCCTGTAGCGGTTCAGTTCCTCCATGTTGATTTCTCCTGTCACTTCACATTCCTTGTCCTGAGGTGCTTCTGCAAGCAGATGCCCGTAAGGGTGTATAAGCACCGACCCTCCGAAATACTGCCCCCATTCGTCCCTTCCCACACGGTTGCAGGCAGCAACGAAGCACTGGTTCTCGATTGCCCTTGCCCTCGACAATGTCTCCCAAGCCAGCCGTCTTGCCAGTGGCCAGTCGGCAGCATAGATGATGAGGTCGAATGCAGCATTGCCGTCATCGTCCATCTGATTGCGGCTCCACATAGGGAATCGGAGGTCGTAGCACACTTCGAGCAATATCTTCACGCCACGAAACTCAGTGATGACCCGTTCGTTGCCCGCCGTGTATCTCAGTCCTTCTCCTCCGTGAATGAAGAGGTGGCTCTTGTTGTAAGTCACGACATTCCCGTCGGGAGTGACGAAATGGAAACGGTTGTAGAACTTGCCCTCGTCCTCCACCGCGATGCTTCCTGCTATGGCAGCATCCACTTCCTTCGCCTTCCTGATCATCCATCGTACCGACTCAGAGTCGCACGGTTCCGCACAGCCCTTCGGTTCAGTCACAAACCCCGTGGTGAACATCTCAGGCAATATGTAAATGTCCGAACCCGGATTCCTGTCAATGGCAGCATCAGCCTTCCGCACATTATCTGCCGGACACTTCCACACCAGGTCCTGTTGTATCAATGTTATCTTCATTATTCAAAATGTCATTACGAATTATGAATTATTAAAATGTTGGAACTGGTTCGTGGTACAAATTCACGAATACCTCTCGTGCCGGAACCAGAATCGGCTTCCCTTCTGCATCAGAGTGAACCACCATCTCGTTCTTCATCGCCTTCATCCGCAGAGTCCGATACTCTGCAAGTTCAAACCCCTTAATTAATATTTCTCTTTCTTCACTTGACATAAATCTAATAAAATGCTATTAACTTGCAAATGTACGAAAAATAATTGAGAACTATTGCATCAAGAGTGCTAAATAAATATAATAAAGTGTGTGCTTTTGCAGAAAAGGGGGGGTGAAATGATGAAACCACGAATCCTCACTCTTCATTTGAACGACAAATACATCAATACTTTAGGCGATAATGTCGGATAATAATCGGAACTGCTCGGAACTGGGGACGGTTTCCTTATCCATATCGCACGGCAACGGCAGTTGCAGTTGTTGAAAATGCCGAATACAACTGAGGAAAACACCCTGTTCGTTATAACCAAGTGCCGTAGTTCGTTATAACCAACATGGCATGTTCGTTATAACCAACAAGCCCTATTCGTTATAACCAACAGGGTGTTCTTCTCAGTTAGTCGGGGAGTCCGCTACAGCAGTGGAGTGAGTCCGCCTCCGCTCATGAATGAGTAAAGCCCCGCTCAGCGAGATATCGTTCTTTTCAGCATTTTTGACTTTGTTTTCAGAAAATGCATTAACTTTGCAAGAAAAATCTTTCACTTCGATGTCACCTTTTGATGATTTGGGTTGTTATATGGGTGAATCGGTTCGACAAACAAGAATGTTAAACAATAAAATTTATGTGGTATGATGTGGTATGGAATATTACGCAGTTTGATTGATGCAATTGTACCAATGGTCATTATTGGTGTATTGCCAATCCTTATCGTATGGCTTTGCCTGAAGTACAAAAAACACGAGAATGAGTCGCGTACAAAGATTGTGATGGCTGCTTTGGAAAAGAACGGTGAGATTGATGTTCAGGATTTCTTCGACAAACTCACCCCTAAACAACGACCTTTCAAGGAAAAACTGATAATGAGGCTTCATTGGGAGGTGCTCATAGGAAGTCTGCTTACGATTTGTGGCTTGTTGGCTTTTATTATTCTGATAGTTATGGGAATCAGTTGTGGTGGTTTCCAGAATGTAAAAAACGATGCTATTGCTTTATGCTTGTTGGGTATTCCTACATTGGCAATCGGTGCTGGATTCCTGATTGCATATTTTACAGGGAAGAAGACTTTACGAAAATTGGAAAAGGAGGACTGAAACCGGAGTTGCATCATAGACTTCGATGATGGATAGGGGACAATTCATAAGCGTTATTGAAAGAGAGCAGGGGGCGTTGAGGCGTTTTCTGCTCGCCCTGTGTTGCGGAAATCGTGACGATGCAGACGACATTGCCCAAGACACTTTTCTGCGGGCTTATCTGTCGTTGAAGGACTACGATGAAAAAGGTCGTGCTGCGTTGTGGCTGAGGACGATTGCTTATAATTTGTTTCTTAATCACAGGAAAAGTCAGAGCCGGCACCATTTGTGCGGCATTGAGAATGCTGCAAACGAGTCTTCTTCAATGAAGGCTGACGATGCCTACAAATATCAGGCACTCTATGCTGCACTCGACTTGCTTTCGGAGGTGGAGAGAACGGCGTTGGTGCTCTATTACATTGAAGGTTACAAGGTTAGTGAGATTGCTCAGATTACGGCAAGCAGTGAGTCGGCCGTGAAGAAGCGTCTTGAAAGGGGTAGGGAAGAACTGAAAAACAAGATACGATTATGATAAACGACAAGGAATTTGACGAACTGTTTGCGGACTTTCATCCTCAGATGAATGACGGCAAGGCTTTCGTGGATTCGGTCAGCCGTAAACTGGAGGCTATCGAGATGGTGAAACAGTATCAGGAGATGCAAGCCTGCAAATACCGTAAGAGGGTAATCCTTGCCTTTGCGACAGGAGCCGTAGTCGGCATCTTTATGATGGTGATTGCAACCTTCTTGCCTTCTCCGATGGATTTGTTCGTCATCAGCGTGAAGTCGGACATGATCAGGATGCTCATTGAAAACATGAAATACGTAGTGATGCTCATCTGCGGTTTTGTCCTCTTCTACGGCATCTACGGCATCATCGCCACCCACGACGACCTCAAACTCCTCATAGCCGAGAAAAAGAAATAATAGGTGCTTATAGATTGCTGATAAGTGACTTTATGAATTGATCGGTCACATTCTGAATTTCACTCTTGTCATAGATTGTCAGGAGAGTGATGTCAATAACGTCTTCAGGCTGTTGTTTCACCAAAATATTCAATGTGATTACTCTCGCACCTCCACTTTTACCCTTACCTTTTGATGTAATGGCCATACGCAGTTTACGAACATCATTGCCTAAATCGGTGCCTTGGAAAGGATTGTTTTCCAAGTCTTTCGTAAATGTGCAATAATCATCGGTAAGCGATTTGTACTTTTTTGCGAGTTGCTTAAATTGGCGTTTAAACTCGCTGCCAATGGAAATGTTGACTTTCATTTGTCAGCTGCCTCCTCTTCCCGTAATTCCATGAGAAGTATTTTAGGCTTTTATAAGTGCTTGTAACACAGAAAGAAAGAGGTATATCACAAAGTTAAAAGGTACAAAAATGTGCAATTTGTAATTTGACGATTTAGGCGACAAAACAGGCAGTTTTCATGTCATAAAAACCACATAAGATTTAACAATTCGTTAAGATTATTTAACAGTCCATTTTTAGCTATTTTGTGCTTTTGGCAACTTTAGTGAGCAAAGACAAGGCTTTTTGCCAGTCAAAAGAGAGAAGATAAAGCATCAAAATTGGGCCAGTTGTACCGTCATTGTATCTCGGAGGCTCTAAGTATCTGGGATTCAATGGCAGTTAATAATTCAAAGTCAACTAAGGACACGGATTTTTGATTTTCAATCATACCAATGTTTTTGTGCCGCCAGATAGATGATCTTTGGTGCAAATTGATTAAAAAGGTAGGGAAAAAGAAAGGTTGAGGTGGCAGTTTGAGGAAAAATGAAGGTTTCTTTGGCTACATTTATTCTTTTTCTTCAAAAAAGTTTGGCTATTCCAAATAAAAGCAGTATCTTTGCATCAACAGTTCCCGCCACGCCTCCTAACAATGCGTACCACGGCGGGACTTCGTCATTTATAAAGGTATGAGATATAACAAGCAACCTACAGACATTACCACTCAGCTTGCCATGCTGAGACAACGTGGTCTCATCGTCAGTGACGAGGACACTGCCTTGAAGCAACTTGCCTCTATCAGCTACTTCCGTCTGGCAAGTTACTGGAAGATCTTCGAGACAGACGAGGCTACCCATCGGTTTGCTAGTGGAACACGTCTTGAAGATGTAATTTCCCTATACACATTTGATCGAGAACTGCGTTCCATCATCTTCACCGCCATACAGGACATAGAGGTGGCCCTGCGCACACGCATTATTCATTTCTTCTCCCTGTCACATGGGGCATTCTGGTTTATGGACGCGTCGAAGTTCAACAGTCGTAGCATCTTCCAGACATGCCTTGACAACATACAGGTGGAGCTCAGCCGCTCAAAGGAAGAATTTCTACAGGAGCACTTTGCCAAATACAGTTCGCCTTCTATGCCTCCCGTGTGGAAGACGCTGGAAGTCGTTTCTTTTGGCAATCTCTCAAAGTTGTATGCCAACATGAAAGATGTGGAAGTGAAAAAACAGGTAGCAAAGAGCGTCGGTTTGCCACAGTACATCTATCTTGAAAGTTGGATGCGCAGTCTCACCGTCCTCCGCAACTGCTGTGCCCATCATGCCCGTGCATGGAATCGCCGCTATCCAGCCATGCCCCAGTTGCCAAGACGATTGCCGCTTACATGGGTTGATACACAACACATACGTCCCATGAAACTGTACGCCCAGCTATGCACCCTTCTCTATTTGGAACAGAGTATTACGCCTAACAGTCAAATAAAAGATAGGCTATTAAGTCTTCTCAAAGCCTATCCGAATACCATCACCAGGCAAATGGGATTCCCTCGTGGATGGGAGAGTGAACCGCTGTGGCAATGAAGCATATTACAACTTTGTGGCGGGCGAGGATGGAAATTGCGCATCCTCGCCCGATTTGGTTGAAAAAAGTTGTGATTCTCGTGCAGTCTTTTGGAGAAACCGGCCTCTATACTAATAGAGGCAATGGTGAGCACCATTCGTCAGAGACAGTTTCTAGTGAACATAGAGAAAACCATAGAGCGAGGGCGACAAGGCGACGAGACTGCACTTGGTAGCCTATACAGAGCATATCACCGACAAATGACGGGGATATGCCATCGCATTGTAGGCAATCGTCAGGTGACCGAAGAATTGGCTCATGATGCGTTTCTGCTGGCATTTGCCAAGCTGGATCAGTTGCGCAACCCACAACGCTTTGAGGCATGGCTGACAAGCATCACAACCAATGTGGCTCTACGATATGT
>JAZQPD010000047.1:0-23063 GCA_045628285.1 Bacteroidaceae bacterium | reverse complement strand
GCCTATTTCATCAAGGAACCGATTACATGGAAGAAAATTATAGGTGTCGTCATCAGTTTTGCCGGTGTGACATTCCTGATATTCAACTCACTCTACCATAAAGGCAATGCCGCAACCCACACCACTCCAACGGGAATGATTCTGCTCTTTGCCAACTGTTTCACCTTTGCACTCTACCTCGGAGCATTCAAGCCACTCATTGCCCGCTACAACGTAATTACATTCATGAAATGGATGTTCCTCTTCACCCTCATCATGAGCCTTCCGTTCTGTCTGACCGACACCATGAGTTTCATCACCTATGTCAGTTCTCAGCCAGCCATCACCAACCATCTCACAGCCATCATCTGGGAGATAACATATGTAGTGGTCTTCGCCACCTATTTTGCATACCTACTCATCCCTATCGGGCAGAAGAGAATCCGCCCTACCCTTGTAAGCATGTACAGCTACATCCAGCCGGTCATTGCAGTAGTCATCAGCGTGATAATAGGCATGGACCACCTCACATGGATAAAGGATCTTGCCATCATCATGATATTCCTCGGAGTAGCAATAGTCAACAGAAGCCGCACCATCCCTCATGCCACACCTTACAGGAACCTGCAAAAATAGCATCTGAGTGATTGTTCCACCATCACTCAACTCAAATTCACACAAAAGACATTCCATGAACAAAGCGATTATTGTTGGAGCAACGAGTGGCATAGGCCGTGAGGTGGCCATACTTCTGATAAAGAAAGGCTGGCACATCGGTGTATGCGGCCGTCGCACAGACAAGCTCAACGAACTGAAGCAACTGAGTCCCGATCAAGTCTTTACCAGAACTCTGGATGTGACAAGTGACGATGCCGTCATCGATTTCATATCCTTGGCAAACGAAATGAACGGCATCGGTCTCTACCTCCATATATCCGGCATCGGATTCAAGAACAAGGAACTGGACATAGAAAGGGAACTAAGCACCGTTGAAACCAACACCAAGGGGTTTACCCGCATGGTCGGCACTGCTTTCCATTATTTCCAGCAACACCCGGAGCTCAGAGGACATATTGCTTGTATAAGCAGCATAGCAGGAACAAAGGGGCTTGGTGTTGCACCCTCCTACTCCGCCACCAAGGCATACTGCAACACATACATGGAAGCACTGGAGCAACTGGCAAACATCAAAGGCCTGCCGATTACATTTACCGACATCCGTCCCGGATTTGTTGATACCGACCTGTTGAAAGGTGACTACAAATACCCTATGCTGATGAATCCGAAGGATGTAGCCAAGTCAATTGTCAACGGTCTTGAAAAGAAAAGGCGAGTCGTGACGATTGATTGGAGATACCGCACCATGGTGTTCTTCTGGAGACTGGTTCCCAAATGCATCTGGGTCAGACTAAAGGTACAATAGTACATTCAAAAGAATTTCGCAAGTTTCCATATCGTTTTTCCACTATTTTTGTCTCGGGACCGGACGAACGTTGTCTCAGTGCCGCACCTTCACAACCTGCGTTCCCCACCTACAGACACTCGCATCGGCTATTTCCGGTGCACATATGTCGTACTTTTGAGACGGGCATATATTACTACTTACGTTTCGGGCATTTTGTACTGACGTTTTCCCCATTTACTACTGACGTTTCGGGCAAAACGTCAGTAGTAATTTTTGACCGTCCCAGAAGTACCATTTGCCAGCATCAGAAATGCCACTTGTCTGCGTCCGCAGTACCACTTGTCTGCATCAGAAATAGAGGCTGGCACCGTCTTGAATGCCACAACCGGTCATGCCGAACAGATGTGTGGGTGTAGCCTTATGATTCATCAATTCTTGTATTCATAAGCGGCTGATTCACTTTCTTGAAAGTTAATTTTCACACAAAGTTTGCTTTTCCAAAAGTTAATTGCCATATTTGCATAAATATTGGAGCACAAGAATTTACGAAACAATTCGGTCAATTTTACCAGAGGTGGACTCTGCGCTCAGGGGACAGGTAAAGTTTGTTGTTCGGAGTGATGTCATAAAGCTGATACCAGTCGTCTATATTGTTGACAATTCCATTGATGCGGTACTCGTTGATTGAATGTACGTCATTTTCGACTCGTTTAATCTTTTCCTCGAGGCTGGAATACTGTGCATACAGGATAGCGTAGGAGTTGAAGAATCGGCGTTTCCTCTCCAGGAGTTCATCGCCTCCGAATTGTTTTTCCAGTTTTCTGGCTGTTGTGTAATAAGCGATTTCCAGTCCTCCAAGGTCTGCCATATCTTCGGTTATTGTCTTGGTACCATTGCAGAAAGTGGTTCCTCCTACATAATACTGACTGAAGATACCAGCCAGCTGTTCCTGTTTCTTCCTGAATACAAGTCTGTCATCTATGGCCCACCAGTCATAGAGTTCTCCGTGTTCATTGAAATTGGCTCCATTTGCATCGAACCCGTGACACATCTCATGACCGATGATGTATGTCAGGAACGGGAATTCCGGATTCATGTCCATCAACATGGAAGTGCTTGGAAGGATGCACATAGCATTGACATTCTGGAGATAAAAAGAATTTGCGGAATATGCCGGAGAACCTGTCATAGGTGTCATATAGAAAGAGGCTATGATATGGTCCAGATTGCTGTTTTCACCGCTGATGGCCATCAGTTTGGAAATATTGGAACGACCGATTTCATGCAATGCGGAACAGAAATCATCTGACACAGGCATGTCGGCTTCATATCTTGACCAGTCAAGTATTCCGGTGTGGCATTCCATTGCATCAATTTTTTTCCTGGCACCGGATTTCGTATAAGGATTCATCCATTCCGACTGGTCTATTCTTTCTGCCATCGTTCTGCGCAGGGACTCGAAAATTTCCATGTTTCTAACTCCGCATTCCGGCTTTACATACATATCACAGAAGGCATGCGATATGTTCATCAGGAGGTTGGGATACAGTGTTGCCATAAAGAAGTTGGCCTGCGTGTCGGGATGGAGTATGAGATCCATGTCGAACGACACTGCCGCACACCACAGAAAGGCATTGGCGGCCTCCTTCATCTCAGAGTTCTCCATCTTGTCCACGAGTCTGAAGTACTGCCTTGTTATGTTGTCAGACGGCACAAAATCGGGGTTCTGGTTGCCAAGTGCCAAAGCAAAACGACTGAATGCGCTACTGCCCGTTTCTGTGTCTTCGTAAGATTTTACGTATTTTTTCATCTTCCTGCATTCCTCGGAAATACCTGCATCAAGATTGTCAATGGATTCCTCGTCATCCCTAATATTGTCCCAGAGATATTTTTCGAATATCCGCGCCTTTGGCAACAGACTGTTGTATTTTTCTTTTATTCCCGCCAAATCCAGCTGCTGTTCAGTCAAGTCTTGCACCATTCCCATAAAGACGGCAGTCGCACATAGTCCGAACCTGTGCCCGTCAAGAAGTAAAGGTCTGACAAGGAAAAGGGGATAGCCATGCCTGCAGTATTCAGCTGCCTGTTCTGGAAATTCCTTGTTGCCTATGCGGTCATTGATGCCATTCAGCCTGTCCCGCATACTGACGAAAGCGGCTGAAAGCCGTTCTCCGGATGGAGAATCATCCTTCAGCCCGTTTAGCTTTTTAAGGACAGGAACAGGATTGTCATCGCCATCACTGAATGCCAGTTTGGCATAATCATCTTCCTGCTTAATCCAACAATAAAACGGAGTCCAAAAATCCGAACCTTCTGTAGCAATGCCTTTTCCGCATACAAAACGGTAGAAATCATCGCCAGGCAATATATCTGCATCCATATACTTGTCGTATTGCCATTCCGTTGGCTCGTAAGGCTCACATACTTCTTTAGAGCAAGATGACAGGCACAACAATATGCCCAAGACATAGATTAAATGTGTAAACTTCATTTCTGACAAGTCAAGATAGTTCTAAAACACCTAATTTCCACAATGCTGTTGTGTTCAAACTTTTTTATAATACTGAGCAGCATAATGATGCCTCGGGATATGCCATGTCAGATGTTATGCCTATCCAGGTGTCGCAACTGAAAAATAAGCAAGACTCTGAAACGACATAGCAAAGAATCAACCGCAAAATAATCTGCCCAACCTTTCGGAACCATACACTTAACGCTTTGACAAAACAGCCTATGATGAGACGGGCTCATGCATACAGAATATTGTGATCCGGGCGGGATTCAAACCCGCGACCTTCAGAACCGGAATCTGACGCTCTATTCAGCTAAGCTACCGGACCAACCGCTATGTTTATTTTCAATCTATACCCAAGCTATGTAGTACTGCAAGGCATTTACTCTCTGCCTCAGCGCAACATGCACGATAATCAGCAGGTGAGGACATATTGCCTCCGACCTCAATGTAGAACTTTATCTTCGGTTCTGTGCCGGAAGGACGCACACTCGCCTTTGAGCCATCCTCAGAGAAGTACTGGAGGACGTTGCTTGTGTCGGGCATATCAAGCCTTGTGACATTACCAGCTGCATCCTTTGCCTCAAGACTGCGGAAATCCTTGCTGCATACAATCTTGCTTCCGGCCAAGTCCGTTGGAGGATTGTTCCGATAGTTCTCCATCATCTGCCTGATTTCATCGGCACCAGTCTTTCCCGGACGAACGACATTGACTGCCTTGTTGTAAGAGAATCCATATTCCATATATATGTCCATGAGTATCTGGTAGAGGCTCTTGCCCTGATCCTTTGCCCATGCACAGATTTCAGCAATAAGGCAGCATGCTGACGGACTATCCTTATCGCGGCAGAAATCCTCTGCAAGGAATCCGAAACTCTCCTCGCCGCCACCGATATATTTCTTCTTGCCCTCGCTTACGGCAATCTCACGGGCAATCCACTTGAATCCGGTATAGCAGTCCCTCATCTCAATGCCATACTTGTCGGCCACCTTCTTCACCATTTCAGTAGTGACGATAGTCTTGACAACAAACTCGTCGCCCTTCATCAGGTTCTTGTCCACACGGTTCTTTATAATATAATAAAGGAAGATGAGCATGGTCTGGTTACCATTGATGATTGCCCATTCGCCCTTATCGTCCACACATGCCATTGCAATACGGTCGGCATCCGGATCGGAGGCAATCACCACATCGGCATTGATTTTCTTAGCAAGATTGACGGCAAGAGTCAGGGCTTCTGCGTTTTCAGGGTTAGGACTGACGACAGTAGGGAAATTGCCGTCCTTCACCATCTGTTCCGGAACACAGTTGACATTCTCGAATCCCCATGACTTGAGGGCACGGGGAACAATCATCATACCTGCTCCGTGAAGAGGAGTATAGACAATTCCGAGATCTTTCTGACGCCTGATGGCTTCCTGATCAATTGAAAGGGTGCGGACAGCATCGATATAAGCCTTATCTACTTCTTCGCCAATGACAGTGATGTATTTCCTGTCACCACCAGTCCTGACATCCTCATAACGGCAGTTGTTGACTTCTTCAATAATACCCTTGTCATGAGGAGCGAGAACCTGAGCTCCGTCCTCCCAATATGCCTTGTAACCATTGTACTCACGAGGATTATGTGATGCAGTGATATTGACACCACTCTGGCAATGCAGGTGGCGGATGGCGAATGATACCTCAGGAGTAGGACGCATGTCCTCAAAGAGATAGACATAGATTCCGTTGGCAGCCATAATATCGGCAACTCTCTCTGCAAATACATCCGAGTTGTTGCGGCAATCGACACCGACGACAATGCTGATCTTCTCACGGTCGGCAAAATTCTTCTTCAGATAATTTGCGAGTCCCTGAGTGGCTGTACCTACAGTATAGATGTTCATCCGATTCGTACCAGGACCCATAACACCGCGAAGACCACCTGTGCCAAATTCCAGAGTCTGATAGAAACTGTCCACAAGAAGTGATTTATCCTGATCATCCATCATTTTCCTGACAGATCCACGAGTTTCAGCATCAAAGACAGGACTCGTAGCCCACAGATGAGCTACGTCCAAACATTGCCTTAAAAGTTGTTCATCCATATCAAAATCTATTATGCAGTCCACAAAGGTATAAAAAAGTTCGGAATAAAGGATGCTCTATCTCATTTTTTTTATCTTTTTGTACTTTTTTGTTTGTAAATTTTGTCATATAATAAAATTATTGTAATTTTGCAGACTCAAATAAATGCAAAAACCCGACATGAAAAAGTTCATCAATGCTGTATGTTTCGTTATTGTCATTGCAACTATGGCAAGTTGTACGTCCTCCAAAGACATTCTTTATTTCCAGGACATAGAACAGGCCAATCTTCAAAAACTGACAAATGACTACGAAGCCGTGATAAAGAAGGATGACCGTCTTTCTATTTTGGTAAGCGGACCCGACAAGACCGTTACAGCACCTTATAACCTCACCTTGGGTGAGATGTCGACAAGCGGAGGTGGTAGTTATGCTAACCCGGAGACGGCAACACTGACCTACCTCGTTGACAAGAACGGAGATATAGACTTTCCAATCCTCGGTAAGATACACGTGGAGGGCATGACCCGCAACACACTTTCCGCCTACCTGACAGAACAAATCTCTAAAGACGTGAAGAGCCCGGTTGTATACGTATCGTTCAAGAATTACAAGATTACCATCCTGGGCGAAGTCCGCAGTCCGGGAACCTATACGATGGATTCCGAAAAGGTAACTATCCTTCAGGCACTCGGCAAGGCTGGCGACCTGAACCTTACAGCACTCAGGGAAATCATGATCATACGGGAAGTCGAAGGAACACAGACTTATGCAACAATCGACCTGAAGAGTAGCGACATACTCAATTCACCTTATTACTATCTGCAGCAAAACGATGTGCTTTATATTCCACCTTCAGCAACGAGGGTGACCACTGCCACTACCGCAACAGGTATATGGAGTGTGGTTCTGTCGAGTATAACAACCCTCATTGCAGTGCTGGGAATCATTCTGAAATAGCACAAAGCACACACGCAAGCAATCATCAAGTATCTTAATGAACATGGAACAGGCAAACACTAATAACAATTCGGTAAATACCATTGCACAGCAAGCAAAACAGGCAGAACTTAACATCCGTGACATTTGGGATTTTGCGTGGAGACTGAGATGGTGGATTGCAGTCTCGGCATTTGCAGCCCTCGTAATCGCCTTCCTATATTTGCACATGCAAACTCCCATCTATTCCCGCAGCACATGGGTAAAGTTGAACAAGAATGACGGAAGTGAAGCGCAAATGACCATCCTCAATGATGTAATCGGCAACGAACGTACATCGAAAAGGGTTGAGAACGAACTCTTCATCCTCACCAGCCCCTCGCTGATGGCAGAAGTGGTGGAAAAGCTGAATCTCAACACCAGATATTATGGATACAACGTACCTATCGGCAACCCCAATGCAACATACTTAGGAAACCTCTTCAACTTTAAGATGGTGGAATACTACGACAACACCCCTTTCAAGATGGAAATGGTGGTCGATTCCATGTTCCCCAAGGATATGAGATTAAGGTCACTGTACATCAAATTCAAAAACATTGACGGGAAGTCATTCCAGATCAGTAAATGCCTTGTAAACGGAAGCAAGTTCCCGCTAAATAAAGACACATACAAATATGGCGAAGTGATTCCGCTCAAAGCCGCATCAGTAAAATTCAAGGTCGCTTCCAAAGAAGACTTGATTTCAGGCAAGAGTTATGTAGCGACATGGAACACTCCATTTTCAGTTGCACAGTCATTCCTAGGTTCTTATTCCGCTGCAGTACAAGGTGATAAGCAACGCCCTACCGACGTAATCAAGATTACCAAAAACGATGCCATACCAAAGAGGGCAGAAAATATTCTGGATGCAATCGTCCTGATGTGCAACCAAGAGACCAAGGACTACAACAACCTCTCATCAAAAAATACAATCCAATTCATTGACCAGCGATTGGCTGACATCTCCGCACAGCTCAACAATGCCGAAACCGTTTACAAGAACTATAAGTCAAGCAATGTGCTCGTAGATATCAATAGCCAGTCACAAATGTCGCTGGCAAACGATGTTGAGTATCAAAAACAATTGACAGATGTACGCCTGCAGCAACAGATTCTCAACATGGTGAAGGAATTCCTCGAAGAGACTCCAGAGGGAGTTTACAAGGTGATTCCTACAAACATCGGTGTCAGCGATGCCGGACTCAATTCCAGCATTGCCAATTACAACCTCTTAGTTGCAGAACGCAACAGACTGGTTGCCAATGCATCCGAGAACAACCAGAGAGTATTAAACCTCAACACTCAATTGGAAGACGGAAAGAAGAGCATTGAGTTATCCGTAAGCAATCTCATTAAGGTATGCAACATCCGTCACAACGAACTGAGCAGAGTAATCGGTTCGGGCAAGCAGAAACTGGCAAGCATGCCTCAGCAGCAACTGCAACTGCAGCAACTGTCGAGAAAGCGTGAAGTAATTGAGCCGCTCTATCTGCTCCTGCAGCAAAAACGCGAGGAAGCATACATAAAGATGTATTCCGAGGTCGACAACTTCAGGGTCATAGAACATGCATACGGTACAAATTCGCCAACCAGCCCGAAGAGGATGCAGATTTACCTCATTGCACTGATTATCGGCATCTGTATCCCTCCTGCCTACGTATGGTTGCGCATGCAGATGAAACGGAAGATTGAGACCAGGGCCGACATCGAACAGATCATGAAAGATGCAACCACATTGGCAGTCCTCCCGAAAAATGGCACAAAGGAAGGGTATAAGTTAGTTCCTGAAAACGGACGAGACCTCATGTCAGAGTCCTTCCGAATGCTCAGATCCAGTCTGCAATACCTGTCAGGTGCAAAAGTCATTCAGGTTACCTCATCTGTATCAGGAGAAGGCAAATCGTATGTCGCATCGAATATTGCAGTAAGCCTCGCACATGTAGGAAAGAAAGTTGCAATCATCGGACTTGACCTTCGCAAACCAGCCCTTCTGAAGATTTTCAGCTCGACTCCTTTGGAACAGAAGATGAACAGTGCTGTCGGCTATCTGATTGGCAAGACGGACAACATTGAAAACATCATACAGAAGAGCGATGTAAGCAAGAACCTTGACATTGTATTCGCAGGACCTGTTCCTCCGAATCCAACAGAACTTCTGTCACAAGGAAAAGAAGAAGAGATCATCAATTTCCTTAAAGACAAATATGATTATATCATCATAGACTCTGCACCTTATATGCTCGTGTCTGACGCATTCCTTATCAATAAATTTGTCGATACCACACTCTTTGTCGTACGTGCCGACTACACCGACATGCGTCTGCTGAAGGAAGTGAACAATTCACTGCAAGGTAAGGTGAAGGAACTTAAGAACGTATATTTTGTCCTCAATGACATCAACCTGCATTCATCAAAGTACCGCTATGGATATGGCACAGGCTATGGCTATGGCTATGGATACGGATACGGATATGGTCGTGGATACGGATACGGACACGGCTACGGATATGGATATGGATACGGTGGATATGGGTACGGCTACGGATATGGATACGGCTATGGATATGGATATTCCGAAGGCGAAGATGAGAATAGTGTTGATAAAAAGAAATCACACAAGCATAGGCACGGAAAGAAGAAAGATGCCCTGAAGCATTCCGAAGAGCCCAAACAGGAAATAGGCGAAACAACAAAGGCATAAGGGTAACTATGTTCTTGTTTAGAAAAAAGAAAGGTCGGATTACCCTGCCACAATCAGATGTCCACAACCATCTGTTGCCGGGAGTTGATGACGGGTTCCGGGATGAAAGTCAGTCTCTCAATGCAATAGAGAAGCTGATGGAGGCTGGTGTGACACGACTCGTATTGACTCCACACATGAATCCTGATGTCTATCCCAACAATTCCGAAACATCCATAAAAGAAAAGTACAACCATTTCAAGTCCGTCATTCCAAGAGAATGGAACATAACGACCGAACTGGCTGCAGAATACATGATTGTCAATGATTTCGAGAACAGGGCCTATGATCCAAATCTCCTTACCTATTCAGACGGGAAATCCATATTGGTGGAGATGTCCTATTTCTATAGGTCCCAAAACCTTGAACAGACGATCTTTGAACTAAGCATGGCTGGCAAGAAGCCCATACTCGCCCATCCGGAACGATATATCTACATGGTGGAATCATTGGAAGACTTCGAGAAGCTACAGGACATGGGATGCAGGCTCCAACTGAACTGGATGTCACTCACTGGTGCCTATGGTTTTGAATCCATGAAGATTCTCAAGCATCTGCTGACACACGATATGTATAGCTTTGTATGTACAGACTTACATTCCGAACATCAGCTCGAGCACTTACAGACAGTAGAAATAGATGCTTCACTTCTGGAACATGTAGAGCGGATAAAAGAAAAAATGAATGGCGCAGGTTTCTAACCGCGCCATTCATTTTTATGATATTCTATCAGGCTCTGCATTGGAGCACGGAGAACTGTCCCAATTTCCAGATGGCATAAGCCAGCAGCCTTTTCCAACTGAGCCTTATAGACGAAAGCAATGCTCCCTACGAAATTCACTGGTAGTTCAGGCCGATGATAACCGCATACATTGCGTATGAAAAATTCAGTCATGCAATCCACAATAAAAGACTCCATCTCAGGAATGTCGATATGATGCTGGCAGAACTGTGAAACCTGACCGAGGAAACGGTTCGGAAGCGGTTCGCGATACACCTTATTAATAATGGCCGGTCCGTCAAGATGAGTCTCCTCAAAGAACAAATCGCAGAGCGAATCTGAAAACTGCCGTTTGAGGCAGTTGCCGACCAGACGTTTCCCGATATAAGCCGCACTGCCCTCATCACCCAGAATATATCCGAGAGGGGAAACTTGCCTGGCAATGACTCTACCGTCATAATAGCAGGAGTTTGAACCAGTTCCCAATATACAGGCAATACCCTCAGTCCTTCCACACAATGCCCTTGCAGCACCCAGCAGGTCACTCTGCACCTCACACACATCAGGCGAGAGCACTTGCGACAGAGCCTTTGCAACAACCGGACTTTTCTCCGGGGTGCAACCCGCACCATAGAAATAGCAGCAGGCAGCCCTACCCTCCCCTTTCAGCTGAGGTAGCAATTCGTCATGAAGGACATCACAAACCGCCTTCTCATCCTGAAGGAAGGGATTTATGCCCTGAGTGGATACATTGACGACATTGTCGCCATCCAGAAGGCTCCAGTCAGTCTTTGTCGATCCGCTGTCTGCAATGAGAATCATTCCGAGTATTTCTTTATCTCCTGTTCGTTGGCAAGCTTGCAGATAAGGAGAGTGTTGTCCTTCTCCGATACAATATAGCCGTCGAGTCCCTGAATGACAACCCGTCGTTCGTCCGACGTATGGACGATGCAGTTTGATGAATCATAGAGGTCTACCCTCTGCCCGACTACCGCATTGTTTGATGCGTCCTTCTCCAGCAGAGTGAAGAGTGAACCGTATGTACCCACATCACTCCAACCGAAACTTGCAGGATAGACAAATTTCTCTTCTGCAGGTTCAAGGACGGCATAGTCGATAGATATGTTGTTGCACTTAGGGAATTCCTCGTCAATACGCCTCTGTTCGTCCTTCGTACCATAGACAGATATCAGTCCATCAAAGATTTCAGCCATTTCAGGCTGGTAGATCCGGATTGACTGAATGATGGTCTCTGCCTTCCACACGAAGATGCCTGCATTCCAGAGGAATTCCTTCTGCTTCACATATTCCTTTGCTGTGGCAAGGTCAGGTTTCTCACGGAACTTGTCGACAGCAAAGATATTCCTATTCTTCATTGATGGGGAAGCAAAGTCAGCCTGGATGTATCCGTATCCCGTTTCAGGGCGTGTAGGAGTCATGCCAAGAGTGACTATGGCATCCGATTCGGAAGTGAAATTCAGTGCGTCACCAATAACCTTCTGGAAAGTAATGACATCGGTGACCATGTGGTCGCTCGGAGTGACAACGATATTCGCCTTCGGGTCCTGCGACTTTATCCTCCAACTCACATAGGCAATGCACGGAGCAGTGTTTCTACGACAAGGTTCGAGCAGGATGTTCGTCACTGGAATTTCAGGAAGTTGGTTACGGACGATGTCAGCATACTTGGCACTCGTGACAACCCACACATTCTCAGGTTCCACAATCCCTTTAAAACGGTCAAAGGTCATCTGAATGAATGTCCTTCCACAACCAAGCACATCGATAAACTGCTTCGGGCAGTCAGGAGTGCTCATAGGCCAGAAACGGCTACCAACGCCCCCTGCCATAATCACCACATGATTCATACTAATCCTATTTTTCTGCAAAGATACGATTAAGCGAGTGAAATACAAAATAAATAGTTGAAAACTTTTATTTTTATTTCAGAGCGTGAGTATCTTGCGCGACAGCGATAGATACGATTAAGCGAGTGAAATACAAAATAAATAGTTGAAAACTTTTATGAATCTTGCAATAAACTCAATTCAAGATTCGCTTGTTCAGCCTGGAGTGAACAGAGGCAGACTCATCCGTTAACGGAGACGGACTACTACTGATGTTGCGGACTCCCAAACGAACTGGAATGAACACCCCGACGAACTGAGGCGAATTCCCCAACGAACTGAAACGAATTCCCCGACGAACTGAGGCGAATTCCCCGACAAAATGAGACGAACACCCTGTTGGTTATAACGAACATGGCTTGTTGGTTATAACGAACATGGCCTGTTGGTTATAACGAACTATGGCACTTGGTTATAACCAACAGGGTGTTTTCCTCAGTTGTATCGGTGGTTTTCGACAATTGTAACGGCAGTTACGGTGCGTTATAGATGGAGTTGTTGACAGCACGGGGTGTGCCTCGCGAGCCAAATGGCGGATGCACTTGTGCGAAGTATCAATCATTCGACTTTCGGTTCTGGCTGGAGACCAACACTTTAAGGATAGCCAGCCGAAACCAAACAAAGCGCAACTAAATAGAGACATCCGTGAATCTTATTACTGGGCTGATTGCATGCATAGTTCCCTAATAGTTCCCTAAAAACACATTTTTGAAATTAAGCACCATTTTTTTTGCTTGCTTTGTGGAAAATTGCTAAATTTGCATTTCCGAAAATAATTATCAAAAGGAGGGCTATGAATTCCTATAAAAAACAAAATATTTTAACCATGAATTATAATACAGAAAGCAAAGTGGAAGCTTACTTCCAGCAATTCGACAAGTCATTCGAAGATAACAAGTCATGTTGCAAGACAGAAACACTGACAGTCGACAACTATATAGTCTTAGGCCAGCTTACTGCCCTGAGATTCATTGAATGGGTCGGCCTCAACCCTGGCGGAGTAGTAGCGCTGCCAACAGGAAAGACTCCTGAGTTCTTCATCAAATGGATACAATATTACGTAGACAATTGGGATGAAGAGTCGAAGAACGGTCTGGTGGGAAAGCTTGGGCTGAAGAAGCCTGACTTCCATTCGCTGCATTTCTTCCAGTTGGACGAATTCTTCCCCATCAACCCGGAGCATGAACGTTCGTTCAGATATTTTGTAAAGAAATACTACATCGATGTCATGGGTTTTGACCCTGAGAAGACACACCTTATCAACACATACTTCCTCAACGAAAAAGAGCAGGAGATGCTTGGAGGAGCGAAGAACCTGGGAGAAGTGTTTGTAGACGGAAAGGTAGACCTCTCGCTACGCATCAGAACTGCCACCAACAAGGAGGAGAAGTTCCAGCAGCGTGCCATCAAGATGTATGACGATTTCTGCACACGCTACGAAAACAAGATACGTGAACTTGGAGGAATCGGATTCTTCCTCGGAGGAATCGGTCCTGACGGGCACATCGCATTCAATGTAAGGGGATCGAGTCCTTATTCACACACACGCCTCACTGGTATCAACTACGAGACACAGGCTGCTGCGGCTGGCGACCTCGGAGGTATCAATCTCGTGAGGAAGAAAGCCGTCATCACCATGGGATTGGAGACCATCACATATAATCCCGACTGTGTTGCAGTAATCATTGCCGCCGGACAGTCGAAGGCAAAAGTAGTAGCCGGTTCGGTACTGAACGAACCTACACAGGACTTTCCTGCCACATCACTCCAGAAACTGAACAACGCCCGGTTCTTCATAACGGCAGCATCAGCAGTCAACCTGCCTCGGTCATACAAATACCTCAAGGCACAGTACCCTACGTCATCCACTCCGGAAGCATTCATCGAGAAACTCGTAGTGGAAGATGTTTTGAAAACAGGAAAAACCATACAGGCACTCATTGACGAGGGGTACGAAGGCGACGAACTGAAATTCGTAAGCGAATTGACAGGGAAAGACATCCCTACCCTGCTGAATGACGTACAGGAGTCGATAAAGGGAAAGATAAAGAAAGGACTGAAAGTAAAGGAAAACGAAGTAATACTCCACACAGGCCCTCACCACGACGACATAGAACTGGCATATTTCCCTTACCTGCACCACCTTGTAAGAGCAAAGAGCATGCAGAACCACTTCGCCTACTGCACAAGCGGATATACATCCGTGACATGCGACTATCTCAAGACCTGCTACATACATATCACAGAAAGAGTCAACCCACACATTGCAGCCTTGAGAGACGAAGAAGTTGACACCTTGTTCTCCACATCCTATCAGGATGACATCACCCTGTACCTGAGAGGTGTAGCTCAGCAAGACAAGTCGAAGCAGAACTTCGCCGTGGCAAGACGACTGGCAAGAAAATGGGTAGAGGAAAACAAATACAACAACATCTACCAGCTGAGGGACTTCGTCAGCAGCCAACTCGACATTCTCAGTACATTCGACACTGGAAGGAAAGAGCCTGAGACATTCCACAAAGCCAAAGGATGGCTGAGAGAATTGGAAGCCGAACTCGTATGGGCACACTTCGGACTCGGAAACGACTATGTAAGCCACCTCAGACTTCCATTCTACAGCGACGACATCTTCCCTCACTATCCTGAATTCGAACATGACGTAAAACCGATACTGACACTGTTGGAGAAAATCAGGCCAACCATCATCAGTCTTGCACTCGACCCGGAAGGCAGTGGTCCGGACACTCATTTCAAGACACTCCTTGCACTGGCTGCCGCAATTGATGAATACAAGAAGAACCATCCGGACACAGACCTCCACATATGGGGATACAGAAACGTATGGTCGAAATATCATGTAAGCGAAGTGAACACCATCATCCCTATATCCATGAATTCCTTTGCTGTGCTGAAGAGCATGTTTGACACCTGTTATCTCAGCCAGAAATCGGCAGACTTCCCAAGCTACGAATACGACGGTCCGTTCAGCGAATTGGCACAGAAGGGCTGGGTAGAGCAGCACAACGACATCTGCAAACTTTTCGGAGACGATTTCTTCTACAATTCAGAGTCGATGATGATGAAGAGAGCCTTCGGAGTCATCTACCTGAAAGACATGACTTACGATGAATTCAAGGAATATCTCATACCGGTCAAGAGACTGCTCGAAATTAAGGCCGAGATGAAATAAAATCCGACATCTTAACTCATTATTCATAAATATTTAGTAAATTTGCACTCCGAAAAGATATGGCATACACATTTTAATATAATAGTATTAGTTATTATGGTAAATTACAAAGAACTTGGTCTCGTAAACACACGCGATATGTTTAAGAGAGCCGTTGCTGGCGGTTATGCAATTCCAGCTTTCAACTTCAACACAATGGAGCAGATGCAGGCTATCGTAATGGCTGCAGTAGAAACTAAGTCTCCAGTCATCATGCAGGTATCAAAAGGTGCCCGCAACTATGCAAACGGTACTATTCTCCGCAACCTCGCAAAGGGTGCTGTAGAATATGCAAAGGAACTCGGATGCGAAAATCCAGAAATCGTACTCCACCTTGACCACGGAGATACATTCGAACTCTGCAAGGACTGTATCGACAACGGTTTCTCATCTGTAATGATTGACGGTTCGAGCCTTCCTTTCGAAGAGAACATCGCTCTCGCAAAGAAAGTAGTAGAATATGCACATCAGTTTGACGTAACAGTAGAAGCAGAACTCGGTGTACTCGCAGGAGTAGAAGACGAGGTATGTGCCGCTGAATCACATTATACAAAGCCAGAAGAAGTAATCGAATTTGCTACCCGCACAGGTTGTGACTCACTCGCCATCTCCATCGGTACGTCTCACGGAGCTCACAAGTTCACTCCAGAACAGTGTACACTCGTGAACGGAGTACTCGTTCCACCACCATTGGCATTCGACGTCCTCGCAGAAATCGAAAAGAAACTCCCTGGATTCCCAATCGTACTCCACGGTTCTTCTTCAGTTCCTATGGACGAAGTAAACACAATCAACCAATTCGGTGGCAAACTCGAGGCAGCAATCGGTATTCCAGAGGAACAGCTCCGCAAGGCATCCAAGTCAGCAGTTTGCAAGATCAACATCGACTCCGACTCTCGCCTTGCAATGACAGCAGCCATCCGCAAGCATCTTGCCGAGCATCCTGGAGACTTCGACCCACGTCAGTACCTCAAGCCAGCACGTGAAAACATGAAGAAGATGTACATCCACAAGATTGTGAATGTGCTCGGTTCCGACGGAAAATTGGCACAGTGCTAAAGAATAAATGAAAAAAAAAAAGAGAAGGATGGTTTGTCATTCTTCTCTTTTTTTATAACTTTGCAGTTCTATCAGATTTTTGCATGTTTTCTAATCGCGGCATTAGGGCAAGTGATATTTCCGATATGACAAAACCTTGAACAGTACGGTTTAGTCGCTCTATACAAGAATAATTGCTGGACATGGCTTAAAATTATGATTAGAGTCACGAAACAAAGAACAACAAAAACAATATCTTTTACTGAATGATACATAGACTCATATTTTTGTCACTTTGGATAATAAGTTCGAATGCCCTGGCACAGGTAAGCCTTGAAAATTGTCAGACGTGGGCACGGGAAAACTATCCTGAAATAAAGCGCCATGACATTATTAGCGCAACAGAGGCATGCAATCTCAGCAATGCCTCGAAAAACTGGTTGCCGATGGTGACGATAGGTCTTCAAGGGGGATGGATGAACGGTACCACCGATATAAACGGTCTGACTTCAAACTCCAGCAACAATAGCGACTACTATAATGACATACTTGGTAACATGAAGAGAGACCTTAATGTCAAGTCAGTACCTAACTGGCAATATCGTGCAGGAGTGGAGGTGGTGCAACCAATCTATGATGGGGGTGCTACGGCTTTGCAACGCAAAATTGTGCACATGCAAACAGAAGTCGATCGGACAAAGATTGAGGTTTCACTCCATTCGGTAGAAGAAAAGGTAGTGGATGTATATTTCTCCATACTGCTTCTCGAAGAGCGCAAGGAACAGATGGCATTGCGCAATGAACTGCTTGGCAAGAACCTAAAGAAACTGCGTGACCTTGAAAAGGAAGGTGTGGCTAAGCTGATTGATGTGGAGGTCCTGGAGGTAGAACAATTGAAACTGAAACAAAGTTGCGACATCGTTGACGAGAACCTCAGCATCTATCGTAATACGCTAAGTCTGCTGACGGGACACGACATCACGTCGCAGAAACTGATTCCCCCAGCCAAGCCATTCGTCGAACGCCCAGCTTTCAGCCAGTTGCCAGAGATGCAACTGCTCGACAGACAAAGTGAGCTGCTCGACCTAAAGAACTACAACGAGCAAGTAAAAATGAGACCGAAACTCAGTTTTATAGGGCAAGCCTTTTATGGATATCCAGGCAACAATCTGTTTCGGAGTATAGTAGATCGTAGTCCGACTCTTAACATGAGCATGGGAGTGAAACTGAGTTGGGACATATCTCCTTTTTATACACGCAAAAACAACATCACTCTAATCAACCTGAATCAAGAGACTATAAAAAACCAGCGAGAGTTACTCGTGTTTAACCAAAGAATTGCAAATAATTCGTTGGAAATGCGGGTAAAGCGACTTGAAAACATCAGGCAACAGGACGACAAAATAGTGGAACTCTACCGAAATCTGCGCATTGCAGAAGAAGTTAAGATGGAAAATAACGTCATTGATGCCACAGAGTTGCTCTCCAAAATCAATGATGAGGCAGATGCAAAACTGCAACGCAGCATACACGAGACGGAAATAATGCTTGACATGTATAAGTTGATGATTTATGGCGACACGGAACGGTGATTGATGGGTGATAAAACTTACACAAGATATGAAAAAAAAATTTATATTTAGCACTTTGGTTGCTGCACTGTCGGTATTTACTGCATGTGAACAGCCTAAAGCCGATGCAACGGGTGTGTTTGAGGCTCGCACGGTAATGGTCAGTTCGGAAGTTGATGGACGCATACTTTCATTTGATGTCAAGGAAGGCGACATGGTGACGGATGGTCAGGAACTGGTACTGATTGACACAATGCAATATTCCATCCAGAAAAAACAGCTACTTGCTTCGCAGCAGATTTTGAACCAAACAACTATCAGTTCAGATGTGCAGACAGGTGCTCTGAAAGTTGAGATTGAACAATTGGAACGCGAGAAACAACGTATCGAAAACCTCATTGCCGTAGGTGCTGCCACACGAAGGGAAAAAGAACAGATAGAAACCCGAATCAACTCACTCAAAAGGCAGATTCAGGCAGCAGAAGAGACCATTGTCAATACCAATAGTACGACTTCCGGCAACAAGAATGTCAATGCCATCCAGATTGAGTCCGTTGACCTGATGCTGGAACGTTGCCGAATAAAGGCTCCGCTTGCTGGGACTGTTATATGTACCTATGCCGATAAAGGCGAAATGACTGGTGCGGGGCATCCACTGATAAAGATTTCCGACCTTGAGGACGTGTGGCTGACTGCTTATTTCCCCGGCAGCAAATTGGTGGACATCGGGCTCGGACAGAAGGTGACGGTAAAGACACTCTACGGAAGTGAAACAGAGAAGGAATATGAAGGCACCATCACTTGGATAGCATCTGAATCGCAGTTCAGTCCGAAGTCGGTTCCTAACAACGATGATAGGTCAAACATAGTATTCGCAGTCAGGATTTCCATAAAAAACGACGGCAAGGTGCGCCCCGGACTTAACGGTGAGGTATGGCTGAAGTGAGTCAAAAGGCAAATAAGGCAACCGATATTGTAGAGATAGAGAATCTCTGCGTCAGGTTTGGCAAGGTCAAAGCCCTCGACGGAGTGACTCTGAGCATTCGCGAAGGCGAAATATTCGGTCTTGTGGGGGCTGACGGTGCCGGCAAGACTACTCTGGAGCGTGTCATATCCACCCTTTGCCGTCCAAGTAGCGGTACATGTAGTGTTTCTCAAAATGACGTGATAAATGATAAGACTGCGATACGCAAATCCATAGGATTCGTACATGCTACCTTCTCACTCTATCCAGAGTTGTCCATCGACCAGAACATTGCCTTCTTTGCAGGAATCCACGGTGTGGAATTTGACAAGGACAATCCGCTTATCAAATCCATTTATAGGGATATCGCACCATTTGGCAGTCGCCTGGCAAAGAATCTGTCGGGTGGAATGAAGCAGAAGCTTGCAATATGCTGTGCATTGATTCATAAGCCTCAAATACTGATTCTCGATGAGCCGACAACAGGTATTGATGCCACTTCACGACAAGAAATATGGCGTGAACTGTCGAACCTGAACCGTTCCCACAACATTACCGTTATCGTATCAACTCCATACCATAATGAAGTCATGATGTGTCACAGGATTGCCAAGATAGCTGATGGGAAAGTGACAGAAATAGGTAGTCCTCAAGATATCTTGCCCGTGGAAGCTGTACAGAATCGTGAGGCTGCACCGACAAGAAATACCGAAAACATCATAGAGATACACAATTTGGTTAAGGCTTTCGGTTCGTTCAGGGCTGTTAATGACATAAGCTTCGAGGTAAAACGAGGCGAGATATTTGGTTTCCTCGGTGCCAACGGTGCCGGCAAGACCACGGCCATCAACGTACTGTGTGGTCTGACTCACGCTACGTCGGGCAGTGGCCATGTGGCAGGATGCGACATTATCACTCAGCGTGAGGAAATAAAGAAGCATATCGGCTACATGAGCCAGCGATTTGCATTGTACGAAGACCTCAGCGTGAGGCAGAATCTGATGTTCTTTGCAGGTATCTATGGCATTGCAGGGAAAGAGGCAAAAGCAAAAGTAGAGAAACAACTTCGTGACATGGGATTAGACGGTTTGGCAAATCGCGTTGTCAGCACCTTGCCTTTAGGATGGAAACAGCGTCTGTCTTTTGCCGTTGCCACATTGCATCAACCGGAAATAGTATTTCTCGACGAACCTACAAGCGGCGTGGACGTGGAGACACGCCATCGCATGTGGGACATCATCCGTGCTGAGGCTGCGAAAGGAACCACCATCTTCATCACTACCCACAATATGGACGAGGCAACCTACTGTGACCGCCAGAGTATTATGGTCGATGGAAAGATTTTCGCAATGGGAAAACTTCAGGACCTTATCTCAATGGGAGTATCGCCTGACTTTGACGACATATTTGACCTTATCGCATACGCAGGGAAAATACAATAAAAATGAAGTCGCCATTATTATACATAGTCAAGAAGGAACTGACAATCATGACACGAGATCGCACAAGTCTTGTGTTTATGCTTATCCTCCCTGTATTTTTCATATATATCTTCAATAAGATTGTCTCTACCGACATGAATCATATTGATGTCATGGCTGTAGTGCAGAAGCCGTCAGAACGTGCAAACCAATTTCTCCAACCACTCAGGGGGAACCCTGTTTTCAGGTATAAAGGCACTGTCACATCCGTGGATGAGGGCATAAGCCAATTTAGAAGAGGCAAGATTCATGCTCTCGTAGTGCTCGACAAGAACTTTGACAAACGGGCAGATGCCCCGATGTCCGTAACGACCCAATCAGAGAATAATGCAGCGGTGCAGATCGTGACCGACAATTCTAACATAGTAATAGGTACTGCTGCAAACTACTATATTCGATCAGCATTGAATCCGCAACAGTCAAGTAGCATATCAATGAAGATGCTTTACAATCCCGGCTTGTACTGTTCCTATCATTTTGGTGTCGGGTTCTTTGCGCTCCTGCTTATTTATATCAGCATTACATCTGCCGCATCAGGCATGGTGAAGGAAAGGGAATGCCATTCGATAGATGCCATCATCATGTCACCCGTTACTACCAGGAAACTGACTTTGGGCAAAATGCTCACTGCGTTGATGCTCAACTGCCTCATAGCTGTGTTAGGGCTTGCCGTCACGTACTATCTCATAGATGTGCCTATAAGAGGTTCTATTATACTGGTAGCCATAATTTCGTTGTTTTGTATTGTCACCACGATACTTCTCGGTACTTTCATCTCCTTGTCTTCGGCAACGGAATCCAATGCCTTGAGTACGGCGACCATGGTAGTAGGCCTTCCGATCTTTTATTTTTCAGGATTGGCCATACCGCCGGAGGGTATGCCCGACTGGGCGCAATTCGTGAGCAAATGTCTCTATGCGAGATGGGTTATCGACGCATTAAGGAAAGTCATGCTTCAGGGTGCAGAATTCCCTTACATCATCAAGGAGTTGAGCATTGTACTGACAAACATGCTTGTGTTTTTATTGCTTTGTATCTATAAACTCAAGAACGACCGATGGATCAAATCATAGCAGTACTCTCAACAGTCCGTAAAGATTTGTTGCAATTCCTCTGCAACAAATCGTTTGTCATTACATTTTTCGTAATGATCGTGTCTAATCCTTTCCTTATTCAAGTCATTACGTTTCAGGTTAAAGAAATCAGGGTTTCGGTTGTTGACCACGACCAGACGGAACTTACAAATAATCTAATCCGAAACATCCTATACTCCAATGATTTCGTTCTCACCGGCCAATGTGCCACTTACGGCGATGCACTCTCGCTTGTCAAGGAAGACGAAACAGACTGTATCATCGAGATTCCGAAAAATTTCGAGAAGGACTTCCTGCATCAATCGTTGAACAATACAAGCATACAGCCACATATTCATGTCTCAATGAATGCCGTCAACACAACCAAGGCAATTGCGGCTTCGGAAAACATAACAGGTATCATTGCCACATCGTTGAACAGTTATGTTTGCGCCAGAGGAATCATTCCCAAAAATGGCAATGCTTTCATCTCAACGCAAAATCTCTACAATCCCTCATCAGACTATAGATTGCTCATGCTCACTGTAATCTTCATCAATATCTCTTTCATTTTCGATATCGCCTCGCGCATAATGACAAATGAGTTGCAGTTTGGCACCCTTTGCCAGATAAGCGTAAGCCCAATGAAGGGTTTTTCGTTTATGGCAAGCAAACTCATCACATGCTATATACTATCAATGGCAAACATACTTGCAACCATGGCTGTAACTTGGCTCATATACGGTTTCCTGCCAAGTGGAAATTTCTTCACTATCCTATTGTGCCTCTCGCTTTATGTCCTTTCCTGTTCGAGCATTGGCCTGTGGGCCTGCAATCTGCTTACCAGCACATCACAGATGGTAATGTTTTCGGGAACGTTCGGTTGCGTTTCAATGTTGATGAGTGGATTCATAACCCCCCTTGAGTGCGTTGCAGAATGGTTGCAGCCAGTTTCGTATCTGATGCCTACCAGATACACCATGATCATCCTGCGCAATGTGGTGCTGAAAGGTGCAAGCATATCGGAACTTGTCGGTCAATTCATTCCGCTGTCGATAATGACCGTTGTATTAGTCGCATGCACACTGTTTTCTTTCAGGAAATCGCGTGGTTAGTTGATAATGTGGGTGATTGTTTCAGTTGAACGACTTTGTGGACCACAGAAAAACAATAAGCCGGTAGAAAGTACAATACTTGATGTAGTTCTTGATTGATGTAGTGTTGTGATGTTGTGATATAACCGAAGTGTGTTTAAAGCAAAAAATTTTGGTATTCAAAAAAAAATTCCTATCTTTGCAGTCGGTTTTGAGAATTTGGTTCGGTAGCTCAGCTGGATAGAGCAACAGCCTTCTAAGCTGTGGGTCTTGGGTTCGAATCCCAACCGAATCACA
>JAZQPD010000046.1:0-2669 GCA_045628285.1 Bacteroidaceae bacterium | reverse complement strand
ATATCCATCTCTCACGAATTGACTCCTTCCTTCATCATAAAGGGAGGCATGTTCATGCTCCCAATGGGCTACTGCAACGCCGGCTACGGCTATGCCGACTATTTCACGACAGGCGACCCTGAAGGTGAATCCTCACTCATTCCATGTCCGTTCACAGAGACAGGAATCTCCTTTCTCGGAGAATTTGAATCCGGCATCAGTTATCAGGCAAGCATCACAACAGGCATCAATCCGTTGTTCGTTTCACCCAATAGATGGCTGAAGAACGCCTCACAGGGATTTTTTCAGGACGAGACATCCTTGTCCTCACCGGCATTGTCAGTACGTCTCGACAACAAATACTTCAAGGATCTCCGTTTTGGACTTGGCGGATATTTCTGTTCCGACATTGCAAGGAACATGCCTTGCCACACCAACTTCAAGGAATTCATCATCGGAAAGACAGGTAACGCCTATACCGTCCCTGTAGTGCTCTGGTTTGCCGATGCAGAATACAGGAGCAATTATTTCATAGCTCGTGCAAGTTACCTTCAGGGACACATGAATAATAGTTTAAGCCTTGCAGACTACTTCAACACATGCGTCAAGAATGCTGTATATGATGACCTCGACTACGAACCAGGTGCCATCGGCAAGGACGTCATCAGTTACATGGGAGAAATAGGCTTCAACATCAAGAACTGTTTCTATCCCGACAAGAAGAACTGGCCAGACCTCATGCCTTTCGTACACTATGAATGCTACGACCCACAGATGAAGGTGGCCGATGAAACGACATGCCTGCGAGAAGAGTGTAGCAAGGTGCAGGCATTGAGTATCGGTATGAATTGGAAACTCATAGACGAGATTGTCCTTAAGTTCAACTACACCACGCGCCGTCTCGGTCACGGAGGAATGAATAGCATGAAAGAGTTAAACCTCGGCATGGCCTATGATGTAAACATATTCTAATACAGTAAGGGCATGAAACTATCCGAATTAAATACAGGTCAGTGCGGTGTCATCGTAAAAGTCAATGGTCATGGTGGATTCCGTAAGCGTATCGTGGAGATGGGGTTCATCAAGGGAATCCTCGTGGAATGCGTGCTCAACGCCCCGCTCAATGACCCGGTAAAATACAAACTGATGGACTACGAAGTCAGCCTCCGCCGCGCGGAGGCCGACCTTGTGGAAATCGTCAGCAAGGATGAAGCCGATGAATGGTACAAGAACAACCCTTCCGAATATATCGGCAATTCGGAAATACTCTATTCCAAAGATTCCTCACGCCTGCTCCGCTGCATTGCCGAGAAGAAGAGCAAGACGATTAATGTAGCGTTTGTCGGCAATCCCAACTGCGGTAAGACATCACTCTTCAATATATCAGGTCATGCCCACGAGCATGTCGGTAACTATTCAGGGGTGACAGTTGATGCAAAGAAGGGAGAACTCGACTTCGAAGGATACCATTTCAACATCATCGACCTCCCAGGCACCTATTCTCTGACGGCATATACACCCGAGGAACTGTACGTCCGCAAATACATCATCGGACAGTCACCTGATGTCATCATCAACGTAGTCGATGCTTGTAACCTCGAACGCAATCTCTACCTCACGGCACAGCTCATCGACATGGACGTGCCGATGGTCATGGCACTCAACATGTACGACGAATTCCGTGAGACGCACAACGAAATCGACATCACACAGTTAGGCAAGTTGCTCGGAATTCCGGTCATACCGACAGTAGGACGCACCGGCGAAGGCGTGGAAACGCTGCTCCACAACATCGTCGATATTTACGAAGGACGGCAGACTGTCTTCCGCCGTATCCACATCAATCACGGCAAGATTATAGAGGAAACCATTGCTACAGTGGAACAGTCAATTCGCAAGAACCCGGAGCCTCATTACAACTACTCCGGACGATTCCTTGCCATCAAACTCCTCGAAAACGACCGTCAGGTCGAGGTCATTATCCGCCAGTTGCCAAACGCTGACGAAATACTCCATGTCCGCAACCTGTGTCTGCGCACCATTCAGAAGGAATACGAGAAAGAATCCGAGAACGCCATCACTGATGCCAAGTACGGATTCGTGCAGGGAGTACTCAGGGAATGTCTCGTTCGGAAAAACCACAGGACTCCGAACCGTGTACTTACCAAGCGAATTGATGCAATCGTGACAAACCGCTGGTGCAGTCACGTCATATTCCTTCTGTTCATGTACTTCATGTTTTATTGCACATTTGCAATCGGACAATACCCTATGGACTGGATAGATGCCGGCGTAGAATGGCTTGGCATTACCGTCAGTCAGATCATGTACGACGGTACGTTGAAAGACCTCATTGTCGATGGAATCATTACCGGAGTCGGTGGCGTCATCATCTTCCTTCCAAACATACTCATTCTCTATGCCTTTATATCGTGGATGGAAGACTGTGGCTATATGGCAAGAGTAGCATTCTTTATGGATAAGCTCTTAAGACGTATAGGTCTTTCCGGACGAAGCATTGTTCCGATGCTTATAGGTTTTGGATGCACGGTCCCTGCTGTTATGGCAACAAGAACTTTACCCAGTGAGAGAGACCGTAAGATGACTATTTTGCTTACACCTTTTATGAGCTGTACAGCAAAGCTCCCGATATATGCCTTTTTCGTAAGGGCCTTTTTCCCTAAAAACGG
>JAZQPD010000045.1:0-4847 GCA_045628285.1 Bacteroidaceae bacterium | reverse complement strand
CGGTATTTCATCTTGCCGATGATGCGGATAAGTTCCGGATGCAGTCCGTGGATACCCATGTCGATTGCCGTACGCTTACCGGTCTCTATGATTTCCTCTTCGACCTGCTTCTTCACCTTTGCCACTACCTCCTCGATTCTTGCCGGATGGATTCGTCCGTCGGCAACCAACTGATGGAGGGCCAGACGGCATATTTCACGGCGTACAGGGTCGAACGCACTGATCACGATTGCCTCCGGAGTGTCATCCACCACGAGTTCCGTACCAGTTGCGGATTCCAATGCACGTATATTGCGTCCCTCACGTCCGATCACACGCCCCTTTATTTCGTCGCTGTCAAGGTGGAAAATCGATACCGAGTTCTCTATTGCCGTTTCCGATGCAACCCTCTGTATGCTCTGGATGACAATCCGTTTTGCCTCCTTGTTGGCAGTCATCTTGGCATCGTCCACAATTTCATTGATGTACTGCTGGGCCTGAGTTTTGGCCTCGTCCTTCATAGTCTCGATAAGGCGTTCCTTCGCCTCTTCGGCAGAAAGGCCGCTGATTGCCTCGAGTTTTTCGCGTTCCTGCGACTGAAGGGCTTCAAGTTCAGCCTTCTTCTTCTCCAGATTATTACGCTGGGCATCTATGCTCTGCTTCTGGCTGTCCAGTTCCTGTTTTCTGCGCTGGAGTTCCTCGTGATGCTGATTGAGCGACAGTTCGCGCTGCTTCAGTTTGTTCTCCATCTGCTGCAACTTCGAGTTGTGCTGCTGCACCTCCTTCTCGAGTTCCGACTTCTTGTTAAGGAACTTTTCCTTCACCTCAAGAAGTTTCTGATTCTTTATAGTCTCAGCCTCCTTCTTGGCTTCCTCCAACGACTTGTTATAGCCTTGTTTCAACACATAGCGGAATATGATGTAGCCAATGGCGATTCCCACCAACAATGCTCCTGCCGCAATTATAATCTCCATGTTCAGTTATAATGTTTTTATAGTTAATAAAAAAGCGCACTTCCAGCCACACCTTATAAGTATGTACTGAAGAATGCGCGAATATTTAGTCTCCATTTTATTTCTTGACGATGTCATTAATCTCAGATTCCAGTTCCCTTATCATGTCCATTACGGACCCGTTATCCGACTTTCCCTCCGAGCGCAATGCATCCACAGTAGTGTTGAGCAATACCATAGCATAATAGTAGAATTCTGATGGCAGAGACGGGTAGCGGTCCCTCATTGCTCTCAATCGGTTATTCACAAGCGATGCAGCCTGACGATAGATTCGCTCATCCTCCGTCGTGTTGACTGTCATCGGCAGCGTGATGCCCTCTATATTTACATTTACTGTGAGTCCTTTTGCCATAATTCACCGAAACCTATTCTGTTTGTTCAGAACTTAAAAGTCCGATGCACCTGTTCACTTCACGCACCAGCCTTGTGATACGCGTCTTCGCCTCCTTTATGTCGGAGTCCGTGACCTCTATCATTCTGGCTGTCTTCAGATGTAAGTAATCATCCTTGCACTGACTGATTTCCACCTGCAACCGCTTGATTTCATCATTCTTCTCCGCAATCGTCGCGTTCAGGGCGCTGACCTCCTTCTGCATGTCCTGATATTGGAGAATGAGAGAACGTACACGAGCCTCAAAGTTCCTGATTATCCTTCTCTCTTCGTCAGTCATCGTGCAAAGTTAGTAAATTATTACGAATACTGAACTATTCTTTACAAATTATTTCTTAAGTTTCTTCTCTGCCTTGTCCATTTCGTCCTGCGATGGCTTCGGTTCCTTCTTGGCCAGAACAACCACGTTGTATACATATTCCGCAGCCCAGTTCTCCGAGAGGCCAAGCATCTGCTGATACTTCCTCAGAGCAAAGGCAGTCTTTCTCTGACCGTCATCCTTCCAGTCCATCTTCGTGAATATGTCATGCACAGTCTGGTCCGTCATCGCACGCATCATCTTCTTCATGAAACCCGGGACACGGAATTTCCACTTCATCATGTTGCCGACCATCATCATCAGGTCCTGGCTGTAGCCCTGGAACATGATCATGTAGTTGCGCACGTCATTCTGGTTCCTGCAACCCTTCTTTATACTTGCGTCAATCTCCTTGAAAAAGGAGTCACTTATGCCATAGAGGCTCTGCAGCATCTTCTTGCATGCACTTCTCTCCCCCACGCCAAGTTTGTTGTTGACCGTCGCCACCCTCAAGGAACGCTTGAACGCAGCCATATCAGGAAAGAAAGCCAGATTGGAAATACCCATATTCGTTGCCAGAACACTCTGGAAATACACACGGATAAGAGTCATGAAGTCCTCCATGCCACCCACCTTCGTTTCGTCTTTCTTCTTAAATAATGATAACAATGCCATTTGCCATTTCTTGTTTTTTCACATCCGGCAATACGCCAAACGCATTTCAAATTGCAAATTTAGTCAAAAACTTTGAAACGCCAAAATTTTTTCGGTTATTCCCGGACTTCATCCAATCCCGGATCAACGGTTCGTGTCCCTACGCCCCTGGTCTTCAGCAGGCCGAACACCCAATCAATAAGAGGAGAAGGACAGCTTGGCAGGTTTCCATTGCCTGAAAACCTCAAGGATGTCACGTGTAATTACCATAGTTGTGTACAATTTTACGTTATTAAGTTCCGAAAAGTGTATCCATACAACACAAATCGGAAGTTGTAACCGCAAAATTACACAATTTATTTTGAATAGGCGACACTTTTTCCCATAAAATTCGCACGAAGCACCGTTTTTCGCACCTAATCCTGCTGACGAGTATGGTGCTACATGCTATCTGGTCAGATGTATTGTAACCGCATCATCCGGCACTGGAGTCAGGTCGGTGCCATAATAATTATTATATGCGCTTGAGAAGAAGTCAAGTGCCTTTGCCCTGAGTTCATCCATACTCATTCCAAGCCATTCTTCGACCAGGCTGATGAATCCAAGAACATCCTCATGAGCCTCCTCTTCAGTGGCCCCTTGCTCGATATAGACGTCATACAGCTTTTGGGTAACGATTTCTATGACGTCATCCAACGCCGACATAGCCTCTTCCACATTTTCGGAAGGCGAGTAGAAATGTTCGTTGCCGTTGCTTGTGTAGTAGAGGAACTTGTAAAATGGCTCGTGGATTTTCTCAGTCAGGAAGGCCTCGACATCCGTCTGGTCAGCGAAACCGATTCCTTCCAAGATAACGGAAGCAAACGGATTCTCCCAGCATTTTTTAGCGGCATAGTTTATATAGAACGATGTCTGGCCTTGCCAGTAGCTCTTCCCCTGCTCGATGATGTCCACCCCATTTGACGGCTGGAACTCCTGCACGTCGGTGGAACGGATGTTCAGGCATCCCCCCTCAGTCACCTCGCACAGGCGGAATGCGTACGGAAGATTCACGAGGGAGCTGGTGACGATGCTGCATATTTCCCCTGACTCCAAATGCTTGGACGTGACGGAATGCATGTGCGAATGTCCGCTCAATACCACTTGGATTCCTGCATTGCACAAATCCGTTACCAGTTCATCGTTTGTGTAGTCGTCGCTCTTGGCGTTGGCAATGTTTTCGCCACGAATAAGGGCAGCCAGGTTGTAGTATTCGAGGAGGTTGTGATGCATTCCCATAATGACATAACGTCCTTCGGAACGCGCCTTCTTTACCATATCGGCTATCCATGCCGCCTGTTCCTTCGTAAGACCTCCCTTGATTTTGACCGTATCCTGAGTATTCTCTTCGTTGGAATCCACTCCGATGAATGCGATGCTGTCCGCAGGATAGCTCATATAATCCAGCCTTCGCGGACCCCTGGCCACGGCATCCCCATAGCCACAATCCTTGTATATCGTCTCAAACTGTTCCTCCGTAGCACTCGGTTCATCCGATGCCGCATCCCCGTCATATCTTTTGGAATGCGGGTTGTTCAAATCGTGGTTGCCGGGAACCACAAGAATCTTTGCACCTGTCTTTTCGGAAAATTCTCTAAATCTGTCTGCTACATACTGATGCGAAATAACCTCACCGTCCTTGGTCATATCACCGCAAACCACCAGAAATTCGGGTTTGTATTCTGCGGCCTTTTCCAGTGTTGCCTCAAAAATTTCGGGACTTTCGCGCAAAAGCTTGCATTCCTCCATATTATACTCGTCAAATGCTTTCCCCTCGTTTACGAGAAGATCGGGATGCATCAGATGAATGTCAGAGAGTACAACGAATCTGGTGATGCCGTCGCGGGAATCCTCAGTCGACGATTTTTCACACCCGGTCAATAATGCAAGGGCAAGTACCAATAATACAACGGATTTTTTCATAAGAAACCCTTATTCCGCAACACTGACAGATTAGTATTTTCTACGCCCTGAGCAACAATAGGTTGCCTGGGACATTGCCATGCCTGAAATTTCACCTGACTTAGTGTCGCGATTAGAAGTCAGGCAGGGAATCCTGCACAACATTGCAAAGTTAGTGAAAACCGAGAGAACCGCAAAATAAAACGGTAAAAAACTGATAAAATTTGGCAAAAGAAGTTATGACAGTTAGTCTCTATCTGTTTCCCAGCCAATAGATGAGTCATTATTGGTGAATCATAAGCCTGCATCCATACACCTGTCCGGCATGGCCGGCTGTGACATTCATGACGATGACAGTTTCTAATGCTGATGCTGACAAGTGGTACTACGGACGCATACAAGTGGCATTTCTGATGCTGGCAAATGGTACTACTGAGACGCTCAAAAATTATTAGTGGCGTTTTGCCCGAAACGTCAGTACAAAATGGGGAAAACGTCAGTACAAAATGCCCGAAAGGTCAGTAATAATTTTTGCCCCTCTCAGAAATACTGCATCTGTGCCTCGGAAGTA
>JAZQPD010000044.1:0-5321 GCA_045628285.1 Bacteroidaceae bacterium | reverse complement strand
GGTGCCAAGTACGTGGAAATGAGCTATGGCGGTCGTGGAATCCTTCTCGGTGGTGTACCAGGAGTTGAGAAGGGCAACATCGTAATCCTCGGTGGCGGTATTGCCGGAACCTATGCTGCAAAGGCTGCTATCGGTATCGGTGCACACGTCACTCTGCTCGATGTCAACCTCAATCGTCTGTCATACCTCGACGATGTGTTCGGAAACTCAGTCGAGACCCTCTACAGCACGGAAGCCAACATACGCAAGGCTCTTCAGACAGCCGACCTCGTAATCGGTACAGTCCTCATTCCTGGTGGAAGAACCCCGAAACTCGTCAGAAGGGAACATCTTCCGCTTATGAAGAAGGGTGCCGTAATCGTTGATGTCGCCATCGACCAGGGCGGATGCTGCGAAAGTTCTCACGTCACCACTCACGACGAACCGGTATTCGTGGAACAGGGAATCGTACATTATTGTGTGGGCAACATGCCTGGTGCAGTACCTTATACATCGACTGTAGCACTTGCAAACGCAACCTTCAAGTACGGAATGCTTATGGCAGAAAACGGACTGGAGAAGGCTGTCGGGATGGATCCGTACTTCGCACTCGGAGTCAATATCTATCAGGGAAAATGTACCAATGCCAATGTGGCAAAGGCACTCAACCTCGACTATGTCGACATAAATACTTTAGTGTAAAAGGATAAACGTTTTGAACCAAAAGATATTATCCACACTCAAATCGTCCGAGACCGACGATTGGGTAGACGTAAAAGTAGTGCGCCCGTTGGCTTATCTCTGGGCGCGCTTCTTTGCGAAATTGGGAGTTCATCCCAATACCGTTACCATCATATCAATGGTGATAGGTGCCGCTGCTGCATTTTTCTTCATGCGAGGCAGCTACTATTACGAAGGGATATCAGGACTCTGGGCAAACATCATTGCAATCCTGCTCCTTCTTTGGGCAGATGTATACGACTGCACCGACGGACAGTTGGCACGTATGACGGGGAAGACATCCCGCATCGGACGCATACTCGACGGACTTGCAGGAGCAGTATGGTATATTCCCCTCTACATTCTCCTCATTGTCCGCATCTATCATCACCACAGCATGGAATTCGGTTGGATGGGGATAGACGACACTCCAGCCAACATCATCTTGGCAACCGTACTGACAGCCGTACTGGCAAACATCTCCGGATTCATCTGCTGTGCCGGACAACAGCGGGTAGCCGACTATTACATCCAGATTCACCTCTTCTTCCTCAAGGGCGAGAAAGGTTGTGAATTGGAAAACTCGGCCAATCTGAAGAAGACCTACGATGAGACACCAGTTGAAGGGAACCGGATTTGGAAGATATTCCTGAAAAACTACATCACCTACACCAGACTACAGGAAAAACGCACACCCGAATTCCAGAAACTCATGAAATCGCTCAAGGTAAAGTACGGCAGCTGCGAGAACATACCTGCGGAGATAAGGCAACAGTTCCACGACCGCTCGTTGTCGCTCATGCCAGTCAACGGACTTCTGACATTCAATTTCCGTACCACATTCCTGGCACTCTTCTGTCTGCTCGACATGCCGTTCGAGTACTTCCTCTTCGAATCAATCGTCATGACCCTGATGTGCAACTACATAGTCCACCGCCATGAAGCCTTCTGCAAGCAGATAAGGTTGAGGGTTGAGGAATTGTGAATTATGAATCAATAATCCGCTTCATGAATGCTATGTGGTTTTCCGGCAATTGTGGAGTGGGGGAGAGGTGTGGTGCCGAACCGACGAAGTTGTTCTCGAACCCAATCCTGTCCCATGATGAAATCACCCCTTTCCTGTATTTCAGTTCGTTCACGAGACGTGGACGGTAGTAATCGCGTACAAGTCCCGACCAGAGCCTTGCGGCATAGTCCTGCACCGGTTCGTCCTTCTTGTGATTGCCATACCATACGGTGACAAGCCTTCTCGCATTGACGGCATTCCTCGCCCCCTCAGCCGGAGTGCTGCCTGCACCGGCAGCCATCTGTTCCCAACGCTCCAGACTGAGCATAGGATTGATGCAGAGCACGGAGTCAAGTTGGAGCATCATCCTGTCGAGCCTTCCGATGAGAAGTTCTGCTTCCCGTGTGTCTTCCGTATCCATTATCCTCTTTGCAAGCATTTCCACCTTGCTGCCAAGGCATATTGCCGTCATTTCAGCCAACTCATATTCCAGACGTGAGGTGAACTTCCTCTCCCTTGTCCCGATATTCGTCAGCAGACGTGAGGCAGACTCCATGAACAAGGAATCGACACGTGCATTCCCCCTTCCTACGAGGTTGCCGCCCACTTGCCAGCCAAACCGCGGATGGTCGGTGTAACGGCTGTAGAGAGTATTCCGCAGGGTGTTGTAGAAGTCCTGAAGTTCTTCGGAACAAAACCCGTATCTGCACCTTGCATAGTCCGCCATCCAATTCTCTATATCAACCGAAGCACCACCGTCCGTCCATCCCGCATCGGTGATGAGCTCGTACAGCATCTCGTTGTTCTCCAGCCCTTCCGGAGTAAGACCGAACCCCGTCACATTGCCTCTCGATGCCGACTCGTGGAGTTTCCTAAGATAATCTGCCGCATAGTTGTTGAGGTTGCCCGTCCAGAAAGTCTTGCCACCCATGTTCGGCAGCATCGTATAGTTCCATTCCTTGCCACCGAAACCGTCATAGCGTTCCCAGCACCTGTCGGGACCATATTCCGGACTCATGTAAAGCAGCATGAACCTGTCGGCGGGGATATTCCTCGTCAGCGCATCGAACTTCTCCTTGCCCCATTCGCCACTCTGGTACACGAACGTCCAGCCCTGAGTAACCCATACGGCATCCTTGTCTTCCGAACCCTCACTGATGCATCTGAACACATTGTCGCCGTATTCCGTCAGCAAGCCGAGACTGTCGGGGATTGTCATCTCGTTGAACGAATCGGACAGGTAGTATCTGCACACTCCGTATTCCTCCTCCCATTTCCTGATGAACCGCTTTCCCACTTCCACGAAAGCCTCGGACAAAGGACTCAGCCGGCAGTTCCTGCATTCTCCCGGAATCCAGTTCCATCCCGTTTGTTCCGTCTTGCAGTCATAGTGGTCAGAGAAAGCCTTTGGTACGAATCCTCCGAAAGCCGGACATACGGGCTTCATTCCGAGAGCCCTCATCCTGTCGAGGATGTGATGGGCAAGCCGCTTCTGTCCCTCATGCCATTCCGAGCCCAACGGACCGTCGAAGGAATTGCCCGAGAGATTTCCCATCCTGAACCATGGGAGGTGAGCGGGTCCCACTTCCCATCCGTCAATCTCGCTGTCCGTCAGTCCCATCTCCCTGAACACCTCACGGTATATCCCCTCGGCACCAACCAGCATCAGTGGCATGTCGATTCCGTGCAGTGCCATCCAGTCGATTTCCTCGTTCCATCGGGCTTCGTCCCAGAATGGCATCGTGTAGCCGTAGGTCACCACATTAAAGTACTGATGGTCACGGAAGAGGGTAGTGCATGTCCTTTCCTTGCACGATATGTCGTCAGGACGTTCAAACCGCCTTTCTCCCCATGTCCTGATGCCTGCACCCTTCTCCTTCGTATAGTCGTAGAACGCCCTGCATGCTGCAACGGCAGACGAGGCATGGATGGTCAGCCTCTTCCTGTCGGCAGAGTACCTGTACCGGTCGCATCCGTTCCCTGCAGGTTTCAGATCGAGCACCACCCTCACCGGCATCGTCCCGTCAGTAAACCTGTCGATTACTTCCCTGACAGCCGCCTCACGCTCCATTTTCGGTTCCCGCAAAGTGGTGCAATCCGATGCACCTGCATCAAGATTCACGGACATAAACACCATCATCAGTCCTATGAGATAAAAACTGTATTCTTTCATTTTAACCTATTTTTTTGCAAAGTTAGTCATTTTTATTTCATTGTCACAACATCGGCCCAATAATTATTGGTGGTCTCCGCATCAAGGTCTAACAGAAATTTGCAGGTAAGCAGCAATTCAAAAAAAAAATCGGATTGATGATTGACTATTCGATTTTATTTCTTATATTTGCACCCGATTAGTTAGCCCCTTGGGGTTGGCGGGTCAAAAAGTCTGTCGCGACATTCCTCTGTGGACGGCTTGGGCAGGCTCTTAGTGGACAATCTCAGCACCGCCTACGTGTAGGCAAACCGCTGAATGTGAAAGGCGTTTTAGACGTTTTATCTTCTTCGTTCAAATCTCGCAAATTTGACAAGTATCAGAAGATAACGCAACGAAGCGCCCGTTGTGGGTGTATTATACCTTATTATATAATACCGCCTGCGTGGGCTAACTGGTTGCTTATCCTGATACGAGGCAATGCGAGAGCCTGAACGTGGGATAAGCGAAAGAATATCACCCACGCATTTTTCATTTACGGACATATCAAATCAGATGCTTTCTGTCCGCAGGGTGAGCGGATGGAGTAGACTGTGTTGCATTTTAAGGGAGAGAGTCAGGAGATTATAAACATCAAAATAAAAGCGATTATGAAAGAAGAAAAAGTAAAGAAAAGGATGGGGCACAATGTAACATTTTCGTTGTGTCTGGCTATTATTGCCATTTTCTGCTTTGCATCAAATAGTGTCTATGCACAGCAGAAGAGTCATAAAAAAGCAGGAAGACTTACAGCAAGTAGGTATTCATCCTTGCCAAGAGGCTATAATCAAGTTGGTACAACGCGGTTGTATTATAAACAGTCTTCAAATTCAATTGATATGATTGGATACTACAACGGCTACTATTATTCCTCTACTTATGGAGACTATGGTTATGAGCTTGCAATCAAAGTAGGTAACAATGGTGCGGTTCGCATTGACTGCCTGAATGGAACGACAACAAATGGTGTTACTGTTCGCCCTTCTGTTGAACAGCAAGGCGAGTTGGCACGAATTTGTTATACCGTAACGAACAACGATTCAACAGATGTTGTTATTTCAATGGGAACTCATGCTGACGTTATGATTGGTAGCAATGATAGTGCTCCTATTTCCAGACGAATAGATACAGTTGGACAGACGTATGGATTAACAATGAAAGACGGTAATGGAGCCCAACTTTGCGTACTTTTCGGTTCAGGTCTTGCTGGCGTGACTGCAGTAAGTGATTTTTGGTTTGGGTATTTTTACACTAATTCTGAGTCATATCAGATGGTGGGAAACTATTCTTCTGGAGAATGCTATATGCAAGAGAACGGATCATACGACAGTGGTATGGGATGGTGTTGGAAAAACAGGACTGTTCCTGCTGGTTCGACCGTGGTATTCTCTTACTTGATAGGTGTTGGAGAAGTAAATCTTGAAC
>JAZQPD010000043.1:0-19670 GCA_045628285.1 Bacteroidaceae bacterium | reverse complement strand
TGAGGAAAGGGAAATTTAGTAGTGGCGTTTTGCCCGAAACGCCACTACTAATCGGAAAAACGCCACTACTAAATGGGGCAAGCGTCAGTAGTAAACTGGGCAAGGTTCAGGGATTTCTTTGGGCTGTTGGCCGTTAGCCATTGGCTTTTCTAAATTATGAATTACGAATTATGAATTACGAATTATGAATTATGAATTATGAATTATGAATTACGAATTATGAATTATTCCACACTTCTGTACGTTACGTCATTCCTACTTGTTATCTTTTTTTTATGCAACATTGTAATAATTCGGATTTTTTGTATAAATTTGCAGTGAAATGAGACGTGTTGTTCATATATTGTCGTGCCTTTGGGGTGTGGTGATGCCGTTCCTCGTGGCTGGTTGTTCGGGAGAGTCTGCGGACGCGACTGCGGGTGTGGACTCGCTGAACATGATGGCCTACAGGATGCGATATGTATCGATGGATAGCACGGAGCGGTTAGCCCACAGGGCTTTTGCGTTGTCGGAACCGAATTCGAAGGGTAGGGCGGATGCGCTTGCAAACCTTGCGTTCGTGAAATATATGAAGATGGAGTACGACAGTGCGTTCGTGCTCTACACGCGGAGTCATGACGAGTCGGACGATATGGTGACGAGGATGGCTGCCAGTGTGGGGCTGATGAAAATCTGTCAGGTGACTTCGCAGAACAAGGAATTCTATGATTATTCCATACGGGCGAGGGAAGAAGGGGGGAATAACGAAAACGATAACGAAAACGAAAACTATAACGATGGCTCGACCGGTTCACCAACCATCTATGACTTGATGAAGCTGAACTATGCCCGGAGTGAGTTCTACATGGCGAGTGCTACGTTTCTGAGCGACATGATGCAGGACGGGGAGGCTCGGGAGTGCTTCAAGGTGGTGAGGGACAACTACGACTGGATAAGGGAGGATACGGCTCAAATGGTAAGGTATCTGCAACTATGCGGAATGATGGGGCAGGGGAGTGTGGACAACGACATGAAGGTGCAGTACATCACCGATGCCTTCGTGCTGGCACGACAGAGGAACCTCGTATACATGCAGGCGGGAAGTATGCAGCAGATGGCGTCGTTTCTGATTGATAATCCTGATGGACTGCGGAAGGTCAGAGCTTTCAAGGTGTTGTTGGGGGTTGAGGATGTGGATGATGACTGCTTGGGGATTGTGCTTGCCGACAGGGCTTTGGGATTGTACAAGGAATATGGTTCGCACTACGGATGGGCTTTGTCGTACCTTACCATTAGCAAACATTATCTTCAGAACAACCAGCCGGAGGTGGCCCTCGATTCTGCCATGAAAGCGGTGGACCTTGCCTTGACGGACAGGAAAAAGGATCCGGACAAGCATGGAGAACCTTGGGAATGGGCGGCCAAGATTCATGAGTTCATGAGTATCGTGTATGGCAGTCTTGGGGACAAGGAGGCATCGGACCGCCATAGGAACAGGTATCTTGATATTCTCGAACAAACCAGGCAGGACAGGATGTACGAGCAGAGGAGGGATATGCTGGAAAAGGATAAAACGGAACTCCGATGGTTGCTCACGGCTGTGTATATGGTTGGCGGGGTGGTACTGGTACTTGCCATCGTCTTCTTCTTCATAATAAAACGCCGGCAGGCAGAGAAACATGCCAGGATGAGGGAACTGATGGAGGAGGAAAAGGCTGTGCTCGGACTGCGCCTGAAGAAGAACAAGCGGAACTACATCGACAAATGTGCCACGCTTTCGATAGTGAACGGCATCAGGCCCTTCTTGAGCAGGGCAATACGTGTGCTCAACAATGTGAGGGGAGAGAATGACCTGAAGTATGTGCGGGAGTTGTTCGGGAAAATCAATGAATATAATGACATTCTGACCCACTGGATAAAGATGAAGCAGGGCGAGGTGAAACTGCATGTGGAGATATTCGAACTGCAACCTCTCTTCGACGTGCTTGCAAAGAACCGTAACGTGTATGACCAAAAGGGCATAGACCTTATCATCAATGATACAGACCTGAGTGTGAAGGCCGACAGGGCACTTACGATGTTCATGATGAATACTCTGCTTGACAATGCCAGGAAATTCACGGACAGGGGGCATGTGGAACTCTCGGCTGAGGAGGGGGACAACTATGTGGAGATAAGTGTAAGTGATACAGGGTGCGGGGTGGAATCTGTCAATGACAGCCGGAAGGGATTCGGGTTCGGGCTGATGAACTGTAGGGGTATCATTGAGAAGTACAGGAAGACGAGCCGGCTGTTTGATGTGTGCCAGTTTGACGTGGAAAGCAAGATAGGCGAGGGGAGCAAGTTCCGATTCAGGTTGCCAAAGGGAACTAAGAAGGCTGTGATGTGCCTGATGCTTCTGATGGTAACGAGTGTGGGTGGACTTGCGCAGGTACAGAAACCGGGCAGCGGAAGACTTCTGGACATGAAAATTCCGGAAGACTCTTTGCTCATCGTTGCCCACGAATTTGCCGACAGCGCATTCTATGCCAATGTGGACGGTAACTACGCAGGAACGTATGTGTTTGCCGACAGTGTGCTCCGTTATCTGAACAAATACTACGAGAAGATGAATCCGGAGGGCAGCAAGCTGATGGTGCTGAATGGTGGACGCTACAAGCCGGAGATTGACTTATGGAACGAGGGGTTCGTGACTGACTATGTATCGGTTCTCGACATCCGTAACGAGTTGGCGATTGCTGCACTTGCCATGAAGGACATGGCGATGTATAAATACAATAATGACGTCTATGCCCGACTGTACAAGTTGTGTGGACAAGACCACTCGCTGGAGGAATACTGCAAGGTTCTCGACGAGACGAACAGGAATACCAAGGCTGCCATATTTGAGGTGGTGGCACTGATAATAATTGGTATTGTGGTATTCGTGCTGGCACAGAGGTATCTTGCACGACTGGCTAATTCGCTTAACGATGAAGAAAACAGGAAGATTGAGTATGAGGACAATATCCGGCATGTGCAGAACATGATTCTTGACAACTGCCTGTCGACCATAAAGCACGAGACGATGTATTACCCGTCGAGAATAATCAACCTGACCGAGGCAGGGGAAGGAGGTGCGGTTGACGTGAAGGGTGCCTGCGAACTGGCCATCTACTACGAGGAGGTGCTGGGTGTGCTTACGGAACATGCCATGAAGCAACTGGAGAATGTGCAGTTCAGGAGAAAGAAGATAAAGGCTGTGGATCTGGTGGGATATTTCAACGATGGTTCCCTTCGACAGGCTCGGGAATCAGCTCAGGATAAACATGGCTCACCAACCAACCATAACGAAAACGAAAACCATAAAAATGTGTGTGTGATAGGGGATGAGGCTATGCTACACTATCTCATCGATAGCCTGACAGGACTCGGCAAGGAACATGGTTCGGGGAAGGATGACATGAAGTTTTATTTTGAAATGTCGGAAGGATTTGTTAAGTTTGCATTCGACGACAGGAATATGGAACTCTCGGATGAGGAAATGGACGGACTTTTCTATCCGGACAATCTGAAATATGATGCGGTGAACGACAGGTTGATTGGTACACAATATCTTGTGTGCAAGCAGATTATCAGAGAACATGACGAGCATTGCGGACGCAGGGGATGCCGGATCTATGCCGAACGGGGAGAGTGTGGGGGAAGGATTGTCTTCACACTGCCGGAATATGAATTGTGAATTAAATCGTAAATAGTAAATAAATATCATATGGATAGATTTAAGGTTATAATCGTAGAGGATGTCAAGTTGGAATTGAAGGGTACCGAGGGTATTTTCAGGAATGACATCCCGGAGGCTGAGATTATCGGTACGGCCCAGAACGAGATGGAGTTATGGGGACTCATGAAGGACAATGACCCTGACCTCGTTCTGCTCGACCTCGGACTCGGTGGCTCGACTACCGTAGGAGTTGATATCTGCAAGCAACTGAAGAAGAGATATAAGACAGTCAAGGTGTTGATATTCACTGGTGAGATACTGAACGAACGCCTGTGGGTCGATGCCCTGAAGGCTGGTGCCGATGGCATTATTCTGAAATGCGGTGAGTTGCTTACAAAGGGTGACGTCATGCAGGTGATGAGTGGCAAGCGTATGGTGTTCAACCAGCCTATCCTTGAAAAAATTCTGCTGAAATACACACAGCAAATCGAGAAAGAAACAATGATGATGGACGCAGAAATCGAATATGATCTGGATGAATATGACAAGCGGCTGCTGAAACATCTTGCCTTAGGATATACCAAGGACATGATTGCGAATCTGAAGAACATGCCGTTCGGAGTGAAATCGCTCGAAAAACGTCAGAATGACCTCGTGGCGCGGTTGTTTGGCGAAAATAGCCGGAATGTCAATGCAACACGTCTGGTTACCAAGGCTTTCCAACTGGGTATCCTCAATGTTGACGAATTGGAAGAAGGGGAATAATAAATTGGAGGAATAAGGGAATTAGGGAAATAAGGAAATAGGGAATTAGGGAAATGGACAATGTAAAATACAATGATCTGAAACGGGTGAACGACACTTATGGGGAGGAACTGACTGATGCCATAAGGGGTGTACTGGCGAGGGGATGGTACGTGAAAGGACGCGAGGTGGAACTCTTCGAACGTGAATATGCCGAATATGTAGGTACCAAGTACTGTATTGGTGTCGGTAACGGGCTTGATGCCCTAACACTGATTCTGCAGGCATGGAAGGAAATATGCGGATGGACAGAGGGTGACGAAATTATCGTGCCGTCGCATACTTTCATCGCAACAGCCCTTGCTGTATCAAGAGTCGGACTGAAACCTGTATTCTGTGATGTTCGTGGCGACAGTGCTCTCATGGACGAGTCGCTGCTGGAGGGATTGATATCGTATAGGACAAAGGCTATCATACCTGTACATCTCTATGGCAGGATGTGCGAGATGGATACCATCAACCAGATTGCACGCTCACATGGTCTGAAGGTGCTGGAAGATGCATGCCAGGCTCACGGGGCATTGTATAGTTCTTCGCTAAAGATGGACCTTACCAGTATGTTCGGACGCAGGGCAGGAAATCTTGGCAATGCTGCTGCCTTCAGTTTCTATCCGGGCAAAAATCTCGGTTGTCTGGGCGACGGAGGCTGTGTGGTGACTAATGATGAAGAGGTAGCGATTATGATAAGGCAAATGGCAAACTACGGCCAGTCGGACAAGTATGTACATGGCTACAAGGGCGTGAACACACGTCTTGACGAATTGCAGGCGGCAGTTCTGAGAGTGAAACTCAGACGGCTGGACAAGGACAATGCCCGACGGCTGGACATTGCAAGATATTACTGCGAGAATATAAAGAACGACTGGGTGAAGACTCCAAAGTTCATAGGCGACATGAGCAATGTGTATCATGTGTTCCCTGTAAGGTGCAAGAACAGGGACAACCTGTGGTCGTACCTCAGGAACTGTGGCATAGAGACCTTGATTCACTATCCGGTGCCGGTCCACAAGCAGAAGGCATATCAGGAGTATGCCTATTTGCACATGCCCGAAACGGAGGACTGGTCGGACGAGGAAATTAGTCTGCCTCTGAATGTGGCACTGACGGACGAAGAGGTCAGATGGATTGTCGGGAAAATAAATGAATATAGTTGTTAGCGACCTTGATATGGTCGTGATGCCGACGAATATATTCTACACTCTGCCGACTCAGATCGGGGATAACTTCAGGATGGAGCACAAGTTGCTCCATCTTTTTGTAGCAATCCTCTTCGTCGGGAAGTACGTTGATGATAGGACGGAGTTCGTGCTCGTTGAGTATCTCGTAGTTCTCTGGCTCACCACCTCCAATGACTATAAGTCCTTTTGCCATAGCAAGTAATGCATTCATTGCTGGAGTATAACTATAAAGTTGGTCAAGAATCACGTCAGATGTATTCATCAGGTTCTGGTATTCATCATAAGGTACGTTCTCTGCCTTGATGATCTCGCATCGGGTAGGGTAGGAGGCCCTTACCCTCTCAAGAGCCCGAAGCATGATGCCGGTGCCCTTGTAGGCAGAACGCTCCCTCTGTATTCCTACAAAGAAACGAACTGTGGAATGCCCGTCGTCGATGCGTGGAACGATTTCGGACATGTTGATAGGGAACGGAATAAAATGTGTCTTGTCGGGGAATACCGGACGATAGCAGCGGTCGTATTCATACAGTCCGCTGATGATGCCATCGCAGTCGGATGCTATCATCTTGTTGATAGAGGTCTTCTCGCCATCAAGCCAGTCGCGGATGAAGTCCTGATTGTAAGGCTCAATACGTCGTTGGTCGCCGAGGTTGAAATCGCTGTAACGGAATGTGGCGCAGTCAAGACAGGTTTTTACCCAATAATGATCCATACCAAATGCACCCATGAATATCTTCTTGTTATGACGACGCAGGAACTTGTAGAATGGCAATATCTTGCCTGCCCTGAGATCGAAGAAAACGGGATTGATGAGTTGCACCACATCGTAGCCTCGGAGTTTCGGGAGTGTGCGGACGATATCGAATATGTATCTGATGGTGTCCTTCGCAGACAGTGACTTGCGTCTGAGGTCTATGTCACGTGAATAGTTTTTCCAGCTATCTCCGTCGGAGACCACTGTCACTTTGTGTCCAAGTTCGCGAAGTCCCTGTGCGAGGGTCCAGTGGACATTGCTGTATTCTCCCAATAGAAGTATCTTCATTTTCGTATTCCCATTTGATTAAGTGCTTTCTGATATTTCCTTGCGTTGATGAGATGCTGTACTCCGGTGGAGGCAAAGTTGTGAGTGCCTGAAAGGTCTTCCTTGGCACACATGTAGAGATAGTCGTTGGTGTCGTAATTCAGGACGGCATCAATTCCGGCTATAGTGGCAATCTGGATTGGACCTGGAGGAAGTCCTGCATACTTATAGGTGTTATAGGGAGAGTCGTATGCCAGATGTTGCTTGAGTACACGGTGAATGCTGAAATCGCCAACTGCATAAATAACAGTAGGGTCGCTCTGCAGGAACATTCCCTTATTGAGGCGGTTGATGTAAAGTCCTGCTATCGTGGACTTTTCGGAGTTGACGGAAGTCTCGCTGTCAATGATACTGGCTAAGGTACACACCTGATTGGGGGTCATCCCAAGTGCCTCTGCCTTGCCAAGACGGTCAGATGTCCAGAAATCCTTGTTTGCTTCCATGAACCGATTCATGAGCCGGGTTGCTGAAATGTCCCAGTAAACTTCGTAGGAATCGGGAATGAAGAGTGATGGTATGGTCTGACGGGTGTATCCCAATGATGCACATACGCTATCATCCGTAAAAGTTTCAAGCAATGTCAGTGAATCAAGCATTATCTGCCGGCTCAGCCTTCCTGCAAGTTCGGGAAGGGTCCGTACGGATGGCACGACAAGCATGAGTGGAGTTGACGAATGTCCTCTGAGTTTGAGGAACAGGTCAAGCAGATTCATATCAGGACTTACAAGGTAACGGCCTGTGTGAATGTTGCTTGCATACTTACTGGCAAATGCAATGATGCTGAAGGCTGCGGTGTTGGCACCGGTCACAGTCTGACCGATTTTTGTACTTACTGAATCAATATCGTCATCGTTATCTATATATAAATAGGTATTGTCGGAAACATTAAAAGTTCTGAAAACAGAATGGACAAACATTCCTGCTCCTATAATGAATATGCACAATATTGATAATGATATGAATAATATTCGCTTCTTTTTGTTCATTGTATAAATTTTTTTCTTAACTTTGCAAAGATAAGAAATTTCTGTGAAATATGAAAAGATTTGTATTGGCTATTAATTGCCTTTTGGCTGCTATTAGTGCAAATGCCCAGAAGGAGAGTGCTGTAACATTACAGCTTAACGAAGCAAAGCAAGTGATTAACAAGGAAATATATGGTCAGTTTGCTGAGCATCTCGGTTCCTGCATATATGGAGGACTTTGGGTCGGAAAGGATTCGAAAATTCCTAATACTCAAGGCTATAGAAATGATGTATTGCAGGCTCTGAAAGAGATAAAGGTGCCTGTAATGAGATGGCCTGGCGGTTGTTTTGCAGATGAATATCACTGGATGGATGGGGTAGGACCTCAGGAGAACAGACCAAGAATGGTGAATAACAACTGGGGTGGTACAGTGGAGGACAACAGTTTCGGAACACATGAGTTCCTCAATCTGTGTGAATTGCTCGGCTGTGAACCTTATGTAAGTATGAACGTCGGCAGCGGAACTGTTCAGGAAACGGCTCAATGGGTTGAATACATGACAGCCAAAGATGGTCCGATGGCTAAACTCCGTAAGCAAAATGGCCGTGAACAGCCTTGGAAAGTAAAGTATATCGGTGTAGGAAATGAAAGCTGGGGCTGCGGCGGTAATATGCGTCCTGAATATTATTCAGACCTTTATCGCAGATATGCAACATATTGCAGAGAATACAATGGCAACAAACTATATAAGATTGGCAGCGGTGCCAGTGACTATGACTACAACTGGACTGAAACCCTCATGAAACAAGTCGGAGACCAGATGAAGGGTCTGTCTCTGCATTATTATACATGCTATACATGGAACGGAAGCAAGGGAAGTGCTACAAATTTCTCCAACGACCAGTACTACTGGGCAATTGCCAAGTGCGGTGTCGGCATAGAGGAAGTCATAAAGAAACAGATTGCAATCATGGACCAATATGATCCAAAAGGCAGAGTTGACTTGCTCGTTGACGAATGGGGTACATGGTGGGATGAAGAACCGGGTAGTATTCGCGGACACCTTTATCAGCAGAACACAATGCGCGACGCAATGGTTGCCGCTTTCTCGCTCAATGTATTCCATCAGTACACAAAACGTATCAAGATGACAAACATTGCTCAGATTGCCAATGTATTGCAGAGCATGGTACTGACAAAGGACGACAAGATGGTCCTGACTCCAACATATCATGTGTTCAAGATGTACACAGAGAATATGGGTGCAACCAATATTCCGTTGAAGGTTTCCTGCGACCAGTTTATTGCGGAAAATGAAAGATATAGGACTGATGGAACTCCAAACCGTGTCTCTCCATATATCAGTGCGTCAGCTTCAAAGAAATCTGATGGAACAATTACCATAAATCTTGCAAATGCAGATCTTGCCAACAGCAACAAGGTGTCAATTGATTTGTCCGGAATTCAAGGTAAAATTTCCAATGCAACAATCCTGACATCAGCAAATGTCAGTGACCATAATACTTTTGAAAATCCAAACAAAGTTGTCACCAAGGAGTTCAAGAATGCAAAGATTGCAAATGGAAAGCTCGTGGTTGACATGCCAAAGATGAGTATTGTTGTACTTCAAATCAAGTAAAATACGCACAAGTCCCATCTTGGATTTACTTTTGTATACATATTCCATAATCAGCGTTATGTTTAATTTAAAATATCGGTAATATGAAAAAGCTTTTTTTAGTTGCAACTCTTGCATTATGCTCAGTTGCTGTAAATGCACAGAAAAATGTTTACATCAGCACCACAAGCGGAACTGATGTAAGTATGTATGTCGGTCAGACTGTCAACGTTACAATCTATCGTCAGGTATTCAACGGATGGAACACAATCTGTCTGCCGTTCAGTATGACTTCCGAGGAAATCGACGCATCATTTGGTGCCGGTTGCAAACTTGAGACTCTTACAGATGTCATTTATGACAACCAGAATGTAACACTCAATTTCTCTGATGTCAAGAATAAAGGCATTGAAGCCGGCAAGCCTTACCTTCTCTATTATCCTGGTGAGAACAAGTCGTTCACAATAAGACTTAAGGAAAAGGAAATTGTAAGCGAGTGCATTCCTGTTGTAGTTGACGGTGTGACATTTGTTGGTACAAAGACTCACTTTGACGGTGCAGGACAATACGGTATACTTGCTCGTGACAACAAGGAAGCCTCATTTGTAGCAGTTGATACAAAGGGAACAAACGGATTCTATGCAAGCCGCTGCTACATCAATGCACCTGCCGGTTCTCCGCTCGCACTAAATACAACTCACAATAATGGTGCAACTAACATCAAGGTGGTTGAGAATAAGACGGTTGCTTCATCCGAAATATATAACCTTGCAGGACAGAAAGTCATCAGTGCCAAGAAAGGAATCAATATCATTAATGGCAAGAAAACCTTGGTTAAGTAATTGGATTAAACATAATCACAACATAAGAAGAGTCTCGGTATCGTCATAATACCGAGACTCTTCTTATGGAATTTCCGTTAACGTATTATTCGTTTCCTGCCATTGACAATGTATACACCTGCTGACAGGTTGCTGATATCTACCGTTCGTCCGGACAGATCGTAAATCTTGTCATCGTGGCGCACACGGTTATCGTTGGCGTAGATATTTGAAATGTCTGTAGTGATTCTTGAAATCATTGTCAGACGGAAATCATCGGCCTTATAGAAATGACCAGCCTTTACTCCAATTGTCAGGGTACTCCCCTCTCCTACTTCGACACTGTCGACTGAAGCCTCTGTGAGATAGAATTTGCCAAACGGATGTGCTTCTGTTTCAGATGACTTGTCGTTTGCAAACAGAGTAACGGAATGCCCGTCTTCAGTACCGACCATGGCTGTCAGTTTGTAGAGCCCTGCTGGAAGTCCACTGATGTCCTGCTTGATTTCACATCCACTTGAATCAGATGACTTGTATGAATAGAGCAGATATTTGCCATCAGCCCCTACCCCTTTAAAATTCACCTGACTGGCATCCTTTACAAGCGCGACTTTTGAGTCTTCCACTGTCCAACCAGTAACCTTCCCTGATTCAAAGGAAGGATTCTGGATGTAAGAGGTATAGTCAATATCTTTGTCTTCCGGATCAATAAGCTGGTTCTTGTACAACTCAACCTGATCCAGAAGATTGGAAGTCAGGAGTTTCACATTCTTCGTCTCGTATTCTCTATCCGTAAATACTTTCTCAGCCTTCTGAATTGAATCAAGGAGTTCATCGTTTGCCTCGGCAAACACCAATGAACTGTAGTCGTCCATAGTAATGTATGACGTTTCGATTGCTTCTGCAAGATGCAGATATACAGGGTCTGCCGTTAAAGAAGAGTATGCCCTGAATTCCTTGGTCACGTTGCTTGCGTTGAAATATCCGCGTAATGCTTCGACTATGGTTCCTTCCTCTACAGGTACAAAATATTGTGCGTCCTCAAAGTTGACAAGCATTGATCCTGCAGGAACCTCCATGTCGGAATAGGTTCCTACGACGGCCGTATCAACATTCTGTACTGCAACAGATGAAACAGGAGCATCCTCACCGGTTATTTCCTGCAGTCGGGAAGACGAGGTCATGAGCAGGTAGGTATGTCCTGCCTCAAGTGTCCTTACATCAGTGGTCTTGTTGCTGATTCCTGTACTTGAATGGGATTCTATCCTTCTGGCAATCATACCGTTTGGAACAGAAAGTTGGCAAGGTGCCGTGAAAAGGTACCATTTGTCAGCCTGCTGAGCAATATTGACAGATGCACTTGTTGCCGTGAAGTCCTTCTTTGGGTCAAACCGATAACCAGGTGTCAGTGAGAGATTCTTGCAGATGCCGTTACATATTACGTTGTGGCCTGAGACATTCTCGTCGTCTACGAAATACACTGCATTAGGATTCAGAGGTGCGGCAGGGACGACTCCAATACTGCTTACTCCTGTCAGGTCATAACTGGTTGCAATCTTGTAAGCCGTTTTCTTTGCGATTGTGTTGAACTGGTTGACATCCCAGTGTCCTTTCAATGCAAGGCATCCTCCATTGAAGGAAACCACGTCAAGATCACCTTCCTTGAGAATAAACCGTGCCGTTGTGTCAGGGTTCTCAATGAAGTTAATCACATCACCAGCACTGCTCTCTGCCTGTAATGCAATGTAATAAGGCATGTCTTTATTGATAGGACACGAGGAGGTAGAGGATAATGAAAAGTCGGCAATTCCTGTGCCGTATGCCGGTACCTCTATCTTTCCCGATTTTGTCCCTACAAATTCAAATGTCTCGCCATTATCGCTGCTGCCATATACATTGACCTTAAGCATGCCTTCGAAACTGATGGCACTCTTGTTTTCAATTTTAACATAGGCAGATGCCTTGTCGTTGTAGATAATCGGATATCCGTCCTGCATGTCGGAACTTCCGTCAACCCTTATGTCTGAAAACCATATTTCGTTGGTCGCTTCTTCCGATGTAACCTTCATCTGTGACATTACGTTCAGTTTCTTGTCTGTCAGTGTCAGATAAATGGTGTTCGTAGTCGGCTTTACATTCATCCTGAATAAATACTCGGTGCCGTCAGCCTTCAGCACGGTAGTTTCATCCTTGTCCTTTGCCGTTGAAAGGGATGATGGTTTGCTGCTTGATGTGCTACAGAAGAGGTAAACGCCAGAATAATCGAGGGTTCCGTTATTGGCAACCCTGACCCTTACGGTATTTGTACGGTTCTTGTAGATGTGACCCGGTAGTTCGATGGATGCCTTCAGGTTCTGTTTCTTAGGAAAGATGTTTGTCACGCATTCCTGCCATGCATCATTGAATCCCCATGAAGGACTCTTACCGCGTGCCACAGTGAAATAACCGTCGTATGCATTCGGATTCCCCCACCCTAAGTTGAAGTGGAACAATCCTGTGGATGCCTGATATCCATCCACGACCACAGAGTGACCTTCACCCTTTGAGTTACATCCGCTGTAAAGCACAGGGTGCAACTGTGAGAGATCCTTGTAAAGAAGTGCTGACCATGCCTCGTCGGAGTAGTTGTTGTAGGCTTCACCCCAGTCTTTGGCATTCTCGTTGCCGCCGTTCAGACCAAGAATATTGTTGAACACGGCCCGGCAGTTGTCATTGTATCCGGATGTGCTTGAGCCATAGGTAAGTCCAGCACCCCCTCCTACTACAGCCAGCAATGTGGCTACTGCATCACGGTATTCTACGGGTTCCGACCCATACTGAGGCAGCATGAGCTCCCATTTCAGCGGTGTTCCCTTTGGGAATGCTGTCGTAGGATTTGCCTGATCGCCATATCGGTAGCTGCTTGTCGGAGCCTGAGTCTCTGAAGGAAGGTCTTTCCACCAATAATATGCCACTTGCGAGGCTGCCGTTGCAACGCATCCCGTCACGCATCTTCCACCTCCGTCACGTCTTGTAGGACACTTGTCGTTGTATGGTGAGTTCTGATGCCAGTGAGTCTTTATCAGGGGAGCCACATCCGCCCTGTCAGCTGTTGCATGAGCCGGTGGCATTTCGTATCGTGGTGCCTGATGAGACTGGGCTGCCTCAATCATCTGTCCATAGTAGTCAAGGTACCACTTGAGAAATGGCGGAAGGTCGTTCTCGTTGAAATCACCACCTTCGGTGTAGCCGAGAACTTCTGGAAGTGCATCGTCGCCGCTTATGATTACAAAACCCAGCCCTTCTCCCCTACTATATATATAATAAGGTGAAGAAGTCTGATATTTGTCGGCCAGTTTTCTGCCATTCTTCCTTATTGCCTTATTGACGAGCACAGGTTCACCGAATTGACCCTTCACAAACTGCTGTGCAATTTTCTGCGACTGTTTCAAAGAGATAGGATTTGCCTTGACACTCTGGCTAATGAAAGCACACAAAAGTGCTGTGACTGCATAGATATATTTCATAATATTCAGGTTTTCTTGTTCATTATTCGTCGAGTTTCAGTACGGCAAGGAATGCCTTCTGCGGAACCTGCACGTTACCAATCTGCTTCATTCTCTTCTTGCCGGCTTTCTGCTTTTCGAGGAGTTTACGTTTTCGGCTTACATCACCACCATAGCATTTTGCGAGTACATCCTTTCTGACTTGCTTCACTGTCTCTCTCGCAATAATTTTACCTCCGATGGCAGCCTGGATGGCAATGTCGAACTGCTGGCGCGGAAGCAGGTCCTTGAGTCTTTCGCACATACGCCGTCCGAGTGTGACGGAGTTGTCTACATGAGTCAGAGTCGACAGGGCATCAACACTCTCGCCGTTGAGTAGGATGTCGAGTTTGACGAGTTTTGAAGGTTTGAAACCTGCCGAATGATAGTCGAATGACGCATATCCCCTTGAGATGCTCTTCAACTTGTCGTAGAAGTCGATGACTATCTCCCCGAGTGGCATCAGGAACTGAATCTCCACACGGTTTCCGGCAATGAACTCCTGCTTCAGCAATTCTCCACGCTTGCTCAAGCACAGTGTCATGATTGGTCCGATGTATGTTGCTGTAGTAATGACTGTGGCATGGATATATGGTTCTTCAACATGTTCTATCAATGTCGGGTCGGGCATACTGGATGGGTTGTGCACCTCCTTTGCCTCTCCACGCTTGTCGTAAATCATGTACGACACGTTCGGGACGGTAGTGATGACATTCATGTTGAACTCCCTGTCCAGTCTTTCCTGCACTATCTCCATGTGGAGCAGTCCGAGAAATCCGCATCTGAATCCGAATCCCAATGCAGCGGAACTCTCGTGCTGGAACGACAGGGATGCGTCATTGAGCTGGAGTTTCTCGAGTGAAGTTCTAAGGTTTTCGTAGTCTTCCGTCTCGATTGGATACACACCGGCGAAGACCATAGGCTTCACTTCTTCAAACCCTGCTATGGCATCCTTGGCTGGGTTGTCGACGGTGGTGATAGTATCGCCCACCTTCACTTCCGTGGCATTCTTGATACCCGAGACTATGTAGCCTACATCTCCAGTCCTCAGTTCCTGACGTGGAATCATATTCATTTTCAGAACTCCGATTTCTTCCGCCAAGTATTCTTTCTGAGTGTTGATGAAACTGACTTTCACGCCTGGATGCATTACCCCGTTCACTACTTTAAAATAGGCAATGATTCCCCTGTACGGGTTGAACACACTGTCAAAAATCAGAGCCTGTAACGGTGCATTTTCATCACCTACAGGATGGGGAATACGTTCCACCACAGCCCTAAGAATATCCTCTACCCCCTGCCCTGTCTTGCCTGATGCAAGGATTATCTCGTCGGGATCACAACCGAGCAAATCTATTATTTCGTCCGCAACCTCTTCCGGCATGGCATTAGGCATGTCACATTTGTTGATGATCGGAATGATTTCCAGGTTATGGTCGATTGCCATGTAAAGGTTCGATATTGTCTGCGCCTGCACTCCCTGGGTTGCATCTACTACCAGTAGCGCCCCTTCGCATGCTGCTATACTTCTCGACACCTCGTAGGAGAAGTCTACATGTCCCGGAGTGTCGATGAGGTTTAGTATGTAGTTTTCATCATTCAGTCTGTACTCCATCTGAATGGCATGACTCTTGATGGTAATACCTCTTTCCTTCTCCAAATCCATGTCATCAAGCATCTGTCCCTCTGTCACTTTAATGGTGTCAGTAAACTCTAATAATCTGTCTGCCAGGGTTGATTTACCATGGTCTATATGTGCAATAATGCAGAAGTTGCGTATGTTTTCTATATTCATGCCACAAATTTACGAAAAAATCTATAAAAAAAGCGTTGATTTTATGTAAAATCAACGCTATAATTTGTAAAAATCCATTCCTATTACTTAAGAGAATAGATATAAGGATCTTTGTCATCTTCTGTTTCTACTACGTTCAGCTTGTCTTCACGAAGCAGCCACCCCACTCCAAGGAGAAAATCCTTTTCAGAGAGTTTTGTGATTTTCTTGATCTGCTTGAATCCTAAAGAGTGATACTCTGCCAACGTGTTCCAAATAATACCGGCAATATTGCCTGCCTTGTCTTGTAACATAACTTTTTTACCTTTAAAATACAACTTTATATGTCTTTTCTTTTTCGCGGTGCAAATTTATAAAAAAATTATGATATCCCAATGATTTATTGCTAAATAAGTCATGTTTGCCGATTTTTTTAACATTTTATAACAATTTATGGCACATTTTTGCTGTGTGCGAGCACACTAAATGGTTATACAGTCTTGTCCATGAGAAAGTCCTCGATGATTCCTACGGCGGACTCCACCATTTTCAGGCAAGGTCTCTGTCTGTAGTATTCAGCAGTACGTTCGTCGGGCACGGTAGTCACCGGTGTGTCCTTGCGGAGTTTTAGCAGTTCGTCACATTTTGTACTTCCATTCATTTCCTTGAACTTGGCAGCAATGTCCTGCACAGCCTTGTAGTTTTCCTGTTTGGCGTTATTGTCGTTGGGTGCCACCTCTCCTTTCTCAAGTCCAGCAATCATAACGGCTCCGCACAATGCACCGCATGTCTCACGCATTCTTCCTATTCCGCCACCGAAGGATGCGGAGAGCCTGAGTGCAAGTTCCCTGCTGATGCCATAATCCTCTGCAAACGCACAGAACACTGACTGGCTGCAGTTATAACCATCAAGGAATAATTTCCTGGCTTTTTCCTGTTTCTCACTCATAGTCTTCTTTCGTAAATTTGAACGTCGAAACGACTTTGTGTGTAGACGTGTCGTAATATTTGTATATTAAAGTCATGCCCTCGTCCTTTATGTGGCGCAGTTCGGCTGAGTTCCTGATGCCGTTGAGGAGTGATGTCTGCATTTCGTCGCGCATTTTCCCGAAAATCTCAGGCAAGGCAAGATCATGCTGGATTGAATAGTGATATACGTATTCATTCTTGCCGTCGTTGTGGAACACGAGCGAGTCGAGTATGATGGAACCCTCCGCATCGAATTTCTGCGGACAATTCCTCTTTGTGTATTCCTGAGTTTCCCTCTCGAGCCGTTCTCCGATTGACTCCTGGCATGCAGACAAACATATCCCCCCTATCATAATGCAAAGGGAGGATACGATATATTTGGGATTTGATTTCAATGTGATGCAGGATTTATTTCATGTTGGTATAGACGTTCTGAACGTCATCGAATTCCTCGAGCCTCTCAACCATCTTCTCGATAGTCTCGCGCTGTTCGTCAGTCACTTCCTTTGTGTCGTTAGGAATATATGTGAACTCTGCACCTACTATTTCGAAGGCATTGTCTTCGAGATATTTCTGGATATTTGAGAAACACTTGGGGTCACCATAGATAGTGATGGTTGTCTCGTCCTTGTCCTCGTCGTATTCTTCGTCGAACTCGTCGCTTACTCCGAAGTCGATGAGGTCGAGAATCATCTCGTCCATGTCCACACCTTCCTTTTTCTTGAAGGTGAACTGGGAGTAGTGGTCGAAGAGGAAAGCAAGTGAACCCATGTTACCGAGGTTACCGCTAAACTTGTTGAAGATGCTTCTCACGTCTGCAACTGTACGTGTGGTATTGTCGGTAAGTGTATCTACGAATATGGCAATTCCGTGAGGGCCGTATCCTTCGTATGTCATTTCCTTCCATGCCGACTTGTCCTTGCCGATTGCGTTCTTGATGGCGCGGTCGATATTGTCCTTAGGCATGTTCTCATGACGACAGGTTGCTATGATGGCACGCAGGTGTGCGTTGTTGTCGGGGTCAGGACCTGCTTCGGCTACTGCTATTGCGATTTGCTTACCCAGACGTGTGAATGTCTTTGCCATGTTGCCCCAGCGCTTCAGCTTACGGGCTTTTCTGAATTCAAATGCTCTTCCCATTTTGTATAATCTTTTTTAATTGGTTTCCCTTGTCTGTAGTCTATCTCAGTTCTGCATTCAGTTTCTGCTTGAGATTACCGATGAGTTTGTTCATTATGGCATCGATTGCCTTGTCGTTCAAGGTCTTCGTCTCGTCTTGAAGGATAAAGTTGACGGCATAACTCTTCTTGCCTTCCGGAAGGTTCTTTCCATCGTACACATCAAAGAGTGTGACTTCCTTCAGTAGTTTTTTCTCTGTCTGATATGCAATTTCCTCAATCTGTGCGAATGCCACGTTCTTGTCGAGGAGCAATGCAAGGTCACGGCTTACTGGAGGGAACTTGGATATCTCGAAGTAAGTTACCTTATTCTTCTTTATGAGTTTCATGAGAGCCTTCCAGTTTAGGTCAGCGTAATACACAGGATTTGATATGTCGAACTTGCTTGTCTGCTGCTTGCTGACCACTCCGAATATTGCAACGAGGTTCCCTGCCCTTGTCTTTATGGCTGTTGCCTTCGCGAACACATTGTCCCTATAGTCCTCAAACACCACCTGACTCATATTCACGCCCAATCTGCTGAAGATGTTCATCACGTAGGCTTTCAGTTCATACACACTTGAGTCCTCGTCCTGATGAATCCAACTGCCACTCACTTTCTTGCCTGTAATCCAGAGTCCCAGTCTGCTTTCCTCTGAGTAAGCACTGAGCACCTGCTTTGAGTTCTCGGCAGTCGACTGCTCACCTTCTGCCTCCACCTTCTTTGCGATGTCGAAATGATAGCAGTTTCCGAATTCGAAGAACCTGAGGTCCGACATCTTTCGGTTGCTGTTGTGGGCAATGCTTTCAAGACCGCCGAAGAGCAGAGTCTGGCGCATCACTCCAAGATCCTGGCTCAGAGGATTCATCACCTTCACGCAATTCTCCAGTTTGACGGCAGACTCCGGATTGCCGTTGTCGTAGTACGACATCTTGGTCAGTGAGTTGTTCATGATTTCGTTGAAGCCACATCCTACCAACTGTTCTGCAATGGTGTTCTGCAACTTGTTGCTCTTGTCCAGTTCGCCCTTTATGGTGAGCGAAGACTTCACCTGCGACGGAATCTCTATATTGTTGTATCCATAGACTCTGAGGATTTCCTCAACCACATCGCAAGGACGTGTCACGTCTACCCTGAATGCAGGAACCTCAAGAGTGACAAACTCGTCCGTCTTTTCAATCACCTTCATTCCGAGGTCTTTGCATATACTTTCGATTGCCTCCTTTGGAATATCCTTGCCTGCAAGGTCCCAGCAGTATTTGTATTCGAGGTCCACTACTGCGTTCTTTGGCAGCAGTTCATCGTTCCTTACGTCCTTTATTTCCATGGCAATCTCACCTCCTGCCAGTTCCTTTGCCATCAGTGCCGCCATCTTGACTGCATATATCTGTCCGTCAGGGTCGATGCCTCTCTCAAAGCGGAAACTGGCATCTGTCTGCAATCCATGGCGTCGTGCGCTCTTCCTTATCCATGTTGGATGGAAATACGCCGATTCGAAGAGTATGTCCTTCGTCGTCTCATAGGTACCGCTGCCCTTTCCTCCGAACACACCGGCTATGCACATCGGTTCCTCTGCATTGCAGATGGCGAGGTCGCGTGCCGACAGCTTATGTTCCACTCCGTCGAGAGTGACGAAAGGAGTACCTTCCGGCATGGTCTTCACAACCACCTTGCCGCCCTTTATCATGTCGACGTCAAAACAATGGAGCGGCTGGCCGTATGCCATCATCACGTAATTGGTAATGTCCACTATGTTATTGATAGGTCGGAGTCCGATGGTTGTCAGTCGGTCCTGTAGCCACTTTGGCGATTCTTTTACCTCGCAGCCTTTCAGGGTAACGGCCACATAGCGTGGACAGGCTTCCTGTTCTACAACCTCCACATCAATGTCTATGTCGTTGCTGTCTGCCTTGAACCCGTCGGCTGACGGACGATGAAGACTCGTCGCATGTCCATTCTGGCGGAGGTAGGCATAGAAATCCCGTGCCACTCCCCAGTGACTGCATGCATCGCTGTGGTTGGGGGTTGTGTCGACTCCGATGACGTAGGCGCTTTCCAGTCTGAAATACTTGGCTGCCTCCATTCCCACCGGAGT
>JAZQPD010000042.1:0-4741 GCA_045628285.1 Bacteroidaceae bacterium | reverse complement strand
TCAAGAACGTAAGCAAAGTCAACGTCAACCTCGTCTTCGAACCCGAATGGACTAAGGATATGATGAGCGAAGAGGCACGACTCGACCTGGGACTGATGTAAACCTCGCTTCGCTCCGAGTGAAAAGTGAAGAGTGAAGAGTGAAGAGTGAATGAGTTATAACGGCTAACGGCCAAATAATAACGGCTAACAGCACAATAATAATGAAACGTATCTATTTCATATCCGACGCACACCTGGGATGCAGGGCCGTAGAACACCGGCGCACCCAGGAGAGAAGGCTCGTACGGTTCCTCGACACCATCAAGGACAAGGCCGAAGCCATCTACATGCTCGGCGACATGTTCGATTTCTGGTTTGAGTATTCGGAAGTGGTGCCAAAGGGATTTACCCGTTTTCTCGGCAAGATAAGCGAACTGACCGACAGCGGAGTGGAAGTGCATTACTTCATAGGGAACCACGACATGTGGATGGGCGACTATCTCAACAGGGAATGTGGAGCAGTCATCCACCGTGAGCCTTGCACCATAGAGCTACACAATAAGGTGTTCTACATTGCCCACGGACACACCATCCAGACCAAAGATGCACCTATGCCGGAGCACTTCATGATGTGGTGCTTCCAGAACAGGTTCATGCAGTTCATGGCACGCCTGTTGCCATCAGGACCGTTCATCCGATTCGGCTACAACTGGGCACGCCACAGCCATATCCACCACCATGTAGGTGGAGATCCAGAATATCTCGGAGACGACAAGGAACGGCTGATTCTATTCGCCAACGAATATCTTGCACTGCATCCCAACATCAACTATTTCATATTCGGACACCGCCACATTGACCTCAACAGGCAGATTGGTGATGATACGAGTGTAGTGATTCTCGGACAGTGGTACTCACTCTTCACCTATGCCGTCTTCAACGGATCCGACATCGTGACCAATCACTACATTGAAGGCGAGACAAAGATTGACTGACTTCCAATGCGCGACTCCGAACGACTCTCAACCCTTATCCGTATAGTTTCCGAACAGGATATACACGACCAGCAGGAACTCCACGACGCAATGCTCCGTGAAGGGTACAATCTGACCCAGTCGACCATCTCGCGCGATTTGAAAGCACTCAAGGCAAGGAAAATACGTTCTGATTGCCAACCGCAGTCAGCCAGAAAAATTTACTTCATACCCGAGGAGACCCGCTATATCCGTATCCGCAGGCAACATCAGATGAGGGGCGAGGAACTGCATTGGTACGCCATGACAACACGGAAATACCGTGAACAGCAGGTGGCTGACCAACTGTCGGCCAAGGGCATCGAATGTCTCGTGCAGAATGTCATACCGAAAATGGTGTTCATTCACTGCACGAATGCACAACAACAGACCGAGACATTTGTAGACGGTACCACAGGCTATCTCATCAATCCGGGAAACCAGACACCGATCATCATACCCGATGATGAAATCAACACATTCAGAAATCTGCTGATACGAAATGACATAGTCATCGACTTCGACGAAGAGATATTCGACCAAGACGAATCCGCACAGACCTATCCTCTTACCGGAGTCGGATTTCTAATGATTCACAATTCAAAATAAACCCAAAAAAGCAGGACTTTTCATCCTGCTTCTGTTTTCATTATCGTATTCCCTATCGTCAGTATTACGACTTGCGTGTTACATAAGAACCGTCGCGAGTGTCAACCTCGATGAGGTCGCCTTCGTTGATGAAGAGAGGCACGCGGATTTCTGCACCTGTCTCAAGAGTTGCAGGCTTGGTTGCGTTTGTTGCAGTATCGCCCTTCAGACCTGGTTCTGTGTAAGTAACCTTGAGAACTGTCTTGATAGGAATTTCTGCTGTCAGGATTGTCTCAGTTGAAGAGTCGATGGCTGCCATCACTGTGTCACCTTCCTTGAGGAACTGGACACCGTCGATGAAGTCTGCTGCAAGGTTCACCTGCTCGTATGTCTCGCTGTTCATGAACACAAGGTCATTTCCTTCCTTGTAAAGGAACTGGAACTGACGATGGTCAACCTGAACTTCCTCGAGCTTTGTACTAACAATCCATGTGCGTTCAAGTACACGTCCGTCAGCAACATCGCGAAGCTTCGTTCTCATTACGGTATTACCCTTACCCGGCTTCACGTGCAGGAAGTCTATGACTACATAGATTCTGCCATCAAGACGTAAGCATACATTTTTCTTAATATCACCTGCTAACATAATGTTCCGGATTTAAAAATGATTACTTACCGTGACGTTCACAAGAAACTGAAAGTGACTTACGACCTTTTCTGCGGCGTGCTGCCAATACGTTGCGACCGCTCCTTGTTGTCATTCTCTGGCGGAAGCCATGCTTGTTAACCCTCTTACGATTGTGAGGCTGAAATGTTCTTTTCATTGCTATATATTTTTAGTATTTTCTGCAATCGGGTTGCAAAGTTATGAAAAATATTTCGTTATGCCAAATTTTTTTACAATTTTCATTATTTTCCTTAGTTCCTTTCATTCGTCCCAATGTCCCAGACACAAGCGGAGGTCACTGTCAACATATTCGGAGGATACAGTCAACGCAGGCGGATAACACTATTCAGGGGCGTTCTAATAATTCCCCGCAAAAATAAAAAACTTGACTTTATCTTTTATTTTAAAACATTAATGTTAGAAATCAAATATTTATGCACATGCTAAAGTTAAATAAAAAATTAACAAACTATGGGTGTTATTGCTATTTTGATGCTTTTGGCTTTTGTCCGGTAAAAATGGGCTAAAAGCCCATCAAACCTTCAGCCCAGGGTGTCTCTACGCTTTACCCTGGGCTGAAATCTGTAAAAGCCTTTCAGGCTACATCTAAGCCATCTTATAAAAAAACCGTCCGAGAATAATTGATTTACAAGTACAATCAAACTACATTTACATTTTTTAATTAATTATTTGTTCATATTTATATTTTTTTCGTAACTTTGCACAGAGAATTAACTTCAGCATTCCAAATCACTGACCATTATGAGATTAAGAATCCGAAAACGACGAATAGCCGTAACTTTTCAAGAAGTAAATGCTAATAGCAGCAATTACCCCTCCACTCATCAAACGATATGGGGGGGGGTAATTTGTTATAGTTCAGATTACCCCATATAATCACATCTGTCAGTTAGTAATGTCGATAAGCCTTTTACAATTCGCTGGATAGCAATATAGAAATGGCTGTTTTTTTGAGTTCAAACATTTTTTCGCAATCCTCTGCTCAGGCAGGCGGGTGTCCCCCAGTAGTGTCTTCTACGGACATGCGATGGTTTGTGATGCGTGCGACTTACAGCCGTGAGCTGAAGGTGCAGAAGAGTTTGCAGGAAGAGGGAATTGAGTGTTTTGTTCCGATGGTTTGTAAGAGAGATGAAAATGGGAAACGCTATGTTCCTGCAGTCCACAACCTTGTTTTTGTGCATACGTCGCGAGAGTTTATGGATGTCTATAAGCGCCAAATGGAGTATGTTATCCCTATGCGTTATATGATGGATAGGAGTACTGGTCTTCCGATGGTGGTGCGCGACAAGGAGATGGAGGATTTCATCCGTGTCACGGCTGATATGGACGAAGGGGTCCTTTATTTGGACAATCCTTCGGTTGTTGCCGAGAAAGGCACTCCGGTGGAGGTTGTGAGCGGCCCGTTCAAGGGAGTGCAGGGTATGTTGCTGCGCATTAGGAGAGACCGTAAGGTGGTACTGCAGTTGGCTGGTGTGGTGGCTGTTGCTGTTGACGGCATCCCGATGGAATGGTGCAAGGTGATTGAGGGTTGAAGATTTAGGGAAGCAAGGGAGATGGTTCGGAGATGAAAGGGAGATGGTTCGATAAACTTGGGAACTGACGAAGATGAAAATAATATGACTGAGATAAAATTTACGATTCCGGATATTTCGGATCTGGAGATTGAGAATGTGGTGGAGGTGCTGCGGTCGGGATGGATTACGACTGGGCCGAAGACCAAACTGCTGGAGAAGAAACTGGCAGGCTTTGTCGGTGACTACAATGGGGAGGATTCTCCCCGTTGTGTGTGTTTAGGTTCGGCCACAGCGGCAATGGAAACAGCATTGAGATTACTGCACATCGGCGAGCAGGCGGGAGGCAGTGCCGACGACGAGGTGATTACCTGTGCCTACACCTATACCGCCTCGGCATCGGTTATCAGCCATGTCGGAGCAAAGATTGTGCTGGTAGATTGCTCGGAGGCTGACGGTTCCATCGAGATGGATTACGACAAGCTTGAGGCGGCCATTACCCCGAACACCAAGGCGATTATCCCTGTGGATATTGCCGGAGTGCCGTGCGACTATGACAGGATATTTGAGATTGTTGAACGGAAGAAAGCGTTGTTCAATGCTTCGTCGCGCCTTCAGGAGGCACTTGGCAGGATCGCAGTCGTTGCTGATGGCGCTCATGCACTCGGGGCTTCGTACAAAGGAAAAATGGTGGGAAGCGTTGCCGACTTCACGTCATTCTCGTTCCATGCCACAAAGAACTTCTCCACAGCCGAGGGCGGAGCTCTCACGTGGAATCATTTCGAGGGTATTGGAGATAACGAAATCTATCGCCAGATTCAGCTCTTCAGCCTCCACGGACAGAGCAAGGACGCTTTCGCGAAGAATCAGGCAGGTGGATGGGAGTACGACATCGTCGGGCCATGGTACAAATGCAATATGACGGATATGGCGGCAGCAGTGGGACTCGGGCAGTTCGAG
>JAZQPD010000041.1:0-27868 GCA_045628285.1 Bacteroidaceae bacterium | reverse complement strand
AATGGTGGAAGGAAGAAGGAAGGGCTCGAGCCATTCAAGCCCATTTTCGGATGTGAGGTGTACTGTGCCCGAAGGAGTCGTCTGCTTCACGATAAGGGCAATCCTCTCGACCAGAGCGGATGGCACCTTATCCTGTTGGCAAAAAACGAGGTGGGTTACCATAACCTTATAAAGATAGTTTCCCACGCATGGGTGGACGGATATTATTACCGTCCCCGTACCGACCATGAGGAACTGGAGAAATACCATGAGGGAATCATTGCCAGCAGTGCCTGTCTGGCAGGCGAAATTCCCTGGTATATCCGCAGAGGCATGATGAAGGAGGCAGAGGAGTCGGTACAGTGGTTCAAGAACCTGTTTGGAGATGACTTCTATCTCGAACTCATGCGCCACGAGGTCATCAATCCGAATGTCCGTGCAAACCGTGAGACCTTCCCTCTCCAGCAGCAGGTGAATGAGAAGGTCATCGAACTGGCAAGGAAATTCGACGTGAAACTCATCTGCACCAACGATTCGCACTTTGTGGACGAGGAAAATGCCGAGGCTCACGACCGTCTGATATGCCTGAGTACCGGCAAGGACCTCGATGACCCTGGCAGAATGCTATACTCCAAGCAGGAGTGGTTTAAGACAAAGGAGGAGATGAATGCCATCTTTGCCGACATTCCGGAGGCACTGGCCAATACAGCAGAAATACTCGACAAGGTTGAGTTCTACAATATCAACCATGCACCTATCATGCCGTTCTTCCCTATTCCGGAATCGTTCGGAACGGAAGAGGAATACCGCAGGCGGCTCACCGAGAAGGACCTCTACGATGAGTTCACACAGGACGAAAACGGTAATGTGGTACTCTCTGAGGAGGAAGGGAAGAAGAAGATTGCACGTCTTGGAGGCTATGAGGCACTCTATAGAATCAAGTTCGAAGCCGATTATCTTGCCCATCTGGCATATAAGGGAGCAAAGAGGTGCTACGGTGATCCGGTACCTGAAAATGTGATGCAGCAGATAAAATTCGAGTTGCACATCATGAAGACAATGGGATTCCCGGGTTATTTCCTTATCGTGCAGGACTATATCCGTGCTGCACGTGAAGAACTGGGAGTATGGGTAGGTCCCGGGCGTGGAAGCGCTGCCGGTTCGGTTGTGGCCTATTGTCTTGACATTACCAAGGTCGACCCTATAAAGTATGACCTTCTGTTTGAACGATTTCTCAACCCCGACCGAATCAGTCTTCCTGATATCGACGTAGACTTCGACGACGACGGACGAGGCAAAGTGCTACAGTATGTCACCGACAAGTATGGTGCCGACAAGGTTGCCCACATTATTACGTATAACTCCATGGCAGCCAAGATGGCAATCAAGGATGTGGCCCGAGTGCAGAAACTGCCTCTTGCCGTTTCCGACGAACTCTGCAAGGCCATCCCTGACAAGCTCCCCGACGGGATGAAGATGAATCTTGAGAATATCGTCAAGTCGGTTCCTAAAATCAGGGAGGCTGTCACCTCTACCGACCCCCTTCTCCGCGACACTATGAAATATGCCATGATGCTCGAGAATAACGTCAGGAATACCGGTGTACATGCATGTGGTACGATTATCTGTCGCGATCCGATTACCGACTGGGTTCCGGTCAGCACGGCAGATGACAAGGAGATGAAGGAGAAGGTGCGCTGCACCCAGTATGACGGCCACGTAATTGAGGAGACCGGACTTATCAAGATGGACTTTCTCGGACTGAAGAACCTCAGTATCATGAAGGAAGCCGTGGAGAATATCAAGGAGAGTTTGGGAATCGATGTAGATGTCAACACGCTTGACATTAACGACCCTGAGACATATAAACTCTATTGTGAAGGCAAGACGATTGGTACCTTCCAGTTTGAATCGGCAGGAATGCAGAAATACCTCCGCGAACTCCATCCGTCGTGCTTTGAGGACCTCATTGCCATGAATGCCCTCTATCGTCCGGGACCAATGGACTACATTCCTGACTTCATCGACAGAAAGCTTGGCAGGAAGCCCATCACCTACGACATTCCATGCATGGAGAAATACCTCAAGGACACTTATGGAATCACCGTGTACCAGGAACAGGTGATGCTCCTTTCCCGTCAGTTGGCCAACTTCACCCGAGGCGAGAGCGACACGCTCCGCAAGGCAATGGGCAAGAAACAGAAGGACAAGCTGGATATGCTCAAGCCAAAGTTCATTGAAGGTGGAAAGAGCAACGGGCACGACCCACAGACCCTTGAGAAGATATGGAACGACTGGGAGAAATTCGCATCCTATGCCTTCAACAAGAGCCATGCTACCTGTTATTCGTGGGTGGCATATCAGACTGCATACCTCAAGGCTCATTATCCCGCACAGTATATGGCAGCCATCATGAGCCGGAGTATGAACGACATAGCCGATGTACGCAAACTGATGGATGAATGCAAGGCTATGGACATCAATACACTTGGTCCTGATGTCAACGAGAGCCATTTGAAGTTCTCTGTCAACAAGCATGGAGACATCCGTTTCGGACTTGCAGCCGTGAAGGGTATTGGAATCAGTGCCGTGCAGGCCATCATTGACGAAAGAACCAAGAACGGACCTTATAAGAATATATTTGATTTTGTGGAAAGGGTCAGCCTGTCCAATTGCAATAGGAAATGTCTTGAAAGCCTTGCACTCTCTGGTGCATTCGACTTAATCCAGGATAATCTGCCTCGTGAGGCATATTTTGCCGACAATGGCCGCGAGATTTTCCTTGACACACTCGTACGTTACGGAAACCGCTATCAGGCAGACCAACAGCAGTCGGCAAATTCGCTCTTTGGAGGAATGATGGCAGTTGATATTGTCAGACCTCCACTCCCTGCCAACTATGAAACATGGAGCGACATGGAGCGTCTCAACAAGGAACGCGACCTTGTGGGCATCTATCTTTCAGCCCATCCCCTTGATGAATATGCCGCCATTCTCAATTATGTGTGCAATACAAAGGTCACGGAACTCAGTAACCTCGAAGCACTTTCGTCGAAGGCAGAAGTCACATTTGGAGGAATAGTCAATAGTGTCGTTACCGGCTATACCAAGAAAGGCAATCCTATGGGTACCGTAATCATCGAGGACTATTCCGGACAGCATAAACTTGCCATCTTCGGAAAGGAGTGGGGTACCCACAAGAATAGTTTCTACGAGGGAGTGCCTGTGTTTGTCCGTGCCAAGTCTGAGCCAGGCCAGTGGGACCAGACACGTTTCAATCTCAATATCCGCTCCGTTGAAATGCTTTCCGACGTGAAGGACTCCCTCATATCGAAGGTAACATTAAGCATACCCCTCGATAAACTGACCGAGGAGATGGTACAGGATCTTCAGGAACTCACAAAGGACAATCCAGGCAGTGCACAATTGAATTTCTGCATCAGGCAGAACGAGCAGGTTAATGCCAATCTAACCGCCCGCAACATATTCATAAACCTCTCACGCCCAATTGTAGACTATATCGAGGAACACCCGGAGATAGAGATGAAAGTCAACTAATCAAAATCACATCAGCCTCACAACCGGTGAATCCCTCAGCATCCTGACGAATTCCTCTACCGAATGCTTGATGTAGTGGTCTTGCAGCACATGCACACACCCCACCATCTCGTTGTTATCAATATCCAACGGAATGGCAACCAGACTATTGTGGCTTGATGCCGTTACTCCGGCAAGCATCGTCACCAGTTGTGAACCTTGTTCCACAAGATTACAAAGGTAGTTGGCATCATTCAGTTCGATTCTTACCCTCAGTCCAGGCTCAGGGTGAATCTTAAGTTCATCGTCGATGATTCTTCTGCCCTGTACCCCAGCAGCAGGCATGGCAATGGGATAGGGAACCAGGTCCTTGAGCCCTACTCTCTTCATCCCTGCCAACGGGTGAGTCTTGGGCATTATGGCACACAACTGAGTCCTGAACAACTCATGTGATATGAATCCCTCTTCGTCATCCCTTTTCTTATACGCAAGAGCACAGTCAAGCTTATGTTCCCTCAACAGCCTTATCAGGTTCTCGGTATTCGTGTTCACCACATTCAGTTTCAAACCCTTGTAAGTGTACAGGAACTCCTTCATGGTGTGCCAGAAAATCTCGTAGAACGACGAGGTCACTCCAATGTTCAGTACCCCCGTCATCAGGTTCTTCACATTTGCCACCTCTATCACACAGGCATCCGCATCCCTCATGCATTTCTGAGCCAGAGGCACCAGTCGCGCTCCCGACTCAGTAAGGGTTACAGTGTGGGAATCCCTCTTAAACAAGTCACAATCCAGTTCGTTTTCCAGTTGGCGAATCTGCTGACTCAGCGTACTCTGCGATATGAACAACTGTCTGGCAGCCTCACTGAAATTCAGCACCTGCGCAGTCTTGACAAAATATTTCAACTGACGAAGTTCCATATATCATCTTATTATATTGCAAAGATAATATAATTTTGTCAGTTTCTACAATTGCAGCCTCAATTATTATACTTTCATCTTCAAATTTACAAAGGCCACAAGGACAAATTCCTTCTTATTTTTTTGTTTTTTCACTCGTTTTGCACTATATTTGCAAAGGGAAGTCAATATTCACGAATAAACTTATGAAAACAAGAAGAATTATAGATTTTATTATTCTGTTAGCGTTTTTTTTCGCAGCTGTGCCTGCCGATGCTCAGATGAAATTTGGTGTTAAGGGTGGACTTAACATATCGGAGATGGAATTCAACATGTCGGTTGCTGATATTGACAACCGAAAGGGATTCTTTGTCGGTCCGATGATGGAGTTCACGGTTCCTTTTACCGGTATAGGTTTCGACATGGCCGCGCTCTATGACCAGAGGGAGATAAAATTGGATGGAAGGAAGGACAAGATCCAGTATATAGATGTTCCAATAAATCTGAAATATTCTATAGGTACAAAAATGGCAGGTGTGTATGTGGCCGCCGGTCCTCAGTTTGCCTTCAATGTGGGTGGCAAGAATATCTTTGACGAGATAGAAGACGGACATACTTTCGAATTGAGCAATTCGGTACTGAGTATGAACGTAGGTGGCGGTGTGAAATTGTTCGGCAAGTTGCAAGTAGGATATAACTACAGCATCGGTCTGGGAAATACGGGCGAGATGAAATTGAGTGATGCCGTAGACAAAGTGAAGAATAATGATTTCAAGTATAAAACCCATCAAATTTCAGTAGCCTATCTATTCTGATGTAATTCTTCCTCTTCCTTTGACGGAGAGTTTCACGTACATCATTCCCGAGAAACTGGCGGGAAAGGTGAAGGTTGGGTGCAGGGTCACGGTTCCCTTCGGCGCGAAGAAGACGTACACTGCACTTGTGGAGAAGATCCACGACACAATACCTTCCGGAGACTTTCAGGTGAAGGAAATACAGGCTTTGCTGGATGACGAACCAGTGGTGACACGAGAGCAATTCGACTTCTGGAAGTGGATTGCCGGGTACTATATGTGTTCCGTGGGCGAAGTGTTCAAGGCTGCCCTTGTGAAGAAGATAAGGGACTACAGAATCAGGGAACTGAAGAATGTCCCAAATTTGGAATTCCAGAATGAGAAGCCGGGGAAGGATCTCAACAAATACCAGAAGGTTGCGCTCAGAAAGATAGAGGAGTCGTTCGGGACGAAGGACGTAACTTTGTTTCATGGAGTAACCTCAAGCGGAAAGACCGAAATATACATACACCTTATTAATAAATACGCACGCGCGGGTAAGCAGGTGCTTTATCTGTTGCCGGAGATTGCACTGACCACCCAGATAACCAGCCGGTTGAAGGATGTGTTCGGTGATTGGATGGGCGTGTTTCATTCAAAATTCACCGACAAGGAGCGTGCGGAAGTGTACGCACGGCAACTGTCGGACAACCCTTACAAACTGATCCTCGGGGTGAGGTCATCAATATTCCTGTCGTTCAGGAATCTGGGACTCGTAATCGTTGACGAAGAACACGAGACATCCTACAAACAACAGGAACCGGCTCCGAGATATCATGCAAGAAACAGTGCCATAATGCTTGCGAAAATGTCGGGGGCAAAAACCCTTCTCGGAACTGCCACACCGAGCATAGAAAGTTATCGTCTGGCACAGGATGGGAAATATGGATATGTGACTCTCACTCACCGGCATCAAGACCTGCAACTGCCAAATATAGAGATAGTTGATATCCGCCGACTCTATAAGCAGAAACGGATGAAAGGCGCGTTTTCCGGTGTGCTCACCGATAGCATCAAGGAGGCTCTCGACAATCATGAACAAGTGATTCTCTTCCAGAACAGGAGGGGCTTTTCGGCCTTCATGCAATGCCGTAACTGCGGATGGGTTCCACACTGCGAACACTGCGATGTGAGTCTCACTTATCATAAGTCCCGTCAGCTCCAGTGTCATTACTGCGGAAAGCAATACAGACAGCCTGAATGCTGTCCGCAATGTGGCGAAAAAGACTTTGCATATGTTGGGCTTGGCACCGAGAAAATAGAGGACGAAATCCACCGACTTTTCCCCGATGCCAGAGTGGCGAGAATGGACATCGACACCACCCATTCAAGAACTGCATACGAAGAGATAATCAATGGCTTCTCAAACCACGAATATGACATCCTCGTAGGGACGCAAATGGTGAGCAAAGGTCTTGATTTTGACAATGTAAGCGTTGTCGGAATACTTGACTCTGACTCAATGCTCAACCTACCTGATTTCAGGAGCTACGAGCGTTCGTTTCACATCATGACTCAGGTGGCAGGAAGGGCAGGAAGAAAATACCATACAGGCAAGGTCATTCTTCAGTCGAGAAGTGCTGACTCGCCGATACTATCGTGCGTAGTGAACAACGACTATGAATCTATGTACTCATTGCAGATTGCGGAGAGAAAACTGTTTGTGTATCCGCCTTTCTGCCGACTCATATACGTATACCTGAAACACCGCGACCCAGCCAGAGTGGAGCAATGCGCCAATTTCTTGGCTGAGAACCTGCGCCGCATCTTCGGCGACAAAGTCCTCGGACCTGACCGACCACCAATAGCAAGGGTCAATTCGCTCTCACTCCGAAAAATCATAGTAAAGCTGAAGAATAATGACTCACCAACGAAAGTGAGACAGGCTCTTAACAAGATGAAAAACGGCTTGATGGAGCAGACTTTTGCCAATGGGCTTACCGTATATTATGATGTAGACCCGATGTAAAAGTCAGCCCTGACGATACCTGTAAAAACTATGTTTTTCGTTGTTTTTTTGAATTTTGTAAACGACTTTCCACTTTTTAACAATTGTATATGAAAATAATTGAGAAAAAACTTTTAAATTCGATTAATTATTCATATATTTGCAGAGGGAAATTATAAGTTATCGGAAAAATCGGATTTGTGACGAAAATAAATATACAATTTGATAGATGAAAGTTGATGATGCCGTATATCATATACCGGTTTTACTCCACGAGAGTGTAGACGGATTAAATATCAAGACTGACGGTATATATATTGACGTCACTTTCGGTGGTGGTGGCCACAGCAGGGAAATGCTCAGGAGGATAAAGGCAGCAAATACCGGCAAGTCGGACAAGGGACACTTATATAGTTTCGACCAGGATGCCGATGCTGAGAGAAACATCGTTGCCGACGAGAAATTTACATTTGTTAGGAGCAATTTTAGGTATCTGAAGAACTTCATGCGCTATTATGGAGTGGAACAGGTGGACGGAATTCTTGCCGACCTCGGAGTCAGTTCACATCATTTCGATGACAGCGGGAGGGGATTCTCGTTCCGCTTTGAGGGAAAGCTTGACATGAGGATGAACCAGCGTTCGGGAGTGACAGCCGTCAATGTGATAAATGATTACGACGAGACACGACTTGCAAATGTGCTGTACCAATATGGTGAACTGAAAAACAACCGTCAGCTTGCGAGCAAAATAGTAAAGGCCCGTCAGCAGAAACGCATAGAACGGATAGAGGAATTGCTGGCAGTGGTGAAGACTGATGACAAGCAGGTGCTTGCAAGGATGTTCCAGGCTCTGCGGATAGAAGTGAATCACGAGATGGATGCGCTGAAGGAAATGCTTCAGTCTGCCACAGAGATACTGAAACCTGGAGGACGGCTGGTAGTCATCACGTATCATTCACTTGAGGACAGGATGGTAAAGAACATGATGAGGAGTGGAAATGTGGATGGAGTAATCAGCAAGGATTTCTTCGGCAAGAGCAGCTCTCCGTACGAAGCCGTCAACAGAAAAGTAATTGTGCCAAGCGATGAGGAACAGACAGAAAACCCACGGTCGAGAAGTGCAAAGCTAAGAATCGCCGAAAAACGATATTGAAGAGTAAATCATAATGGAAGAAAAAAACGGACACGACATAGTCGTACAGCGATACGATGACGAAAAGACAGAAACCATCGAGGCTATAAGACGTATTGCCAATGATGACGAGGAGAGAAATACTGATCTTTCCTGGAAATCAATACTGGGAGGCGATATCCTGAAGAGCCACATGTTAGTGAAACAAGTTGTATTTGTGATGTTCATAGCTGTGCTGATGCTGATATACACAGGCAACAGATATGCCAGCCAGCAGGATGCAATACTTATCGACAGTTTGCAGGTAAGACTACAGACGGAAAAGTACAACGTGCTCACACAGTCGAGCGAGCTCCTCTATCAGAGCCGCCAGTCAAAAATAGAAGACCAGTTGGTAGAGAATGGGGATACTGCGCTGATCAATCAGTCAACGCCTCCATTCCTAATCGAGAAAGAAGATAACGAAGACTAACAATGAAATTCAATAGGAAATATATATCAAGTAAGTTTCCAGTAATAGTTGTACTGGCTTTTCTTTTCACCATAGGCATCACATGGAATATGATCAAGACCATGACCATAGACTATGATGAGCTGATGGACATGAAGAGTAAGTTCGAGACAGACAGTCTTGAGGTGAAGCCTAAGAGAGGAAACATCCTCTCTGCCGACGGACAATTGCTTGCCAGCAGTCTGCCGGACTATAAGATTTACATCGATTTTCTCTCAGGACTCTCAAGGGAGGGCATGAAGGCAAAGAATCCCGTAAACAAGTCCGACTCTGCCATCTGGGTAAAGAAAGATTCCTTGTTCCACCAAAACCTTGATTCCATCTGCCGCGGGCTGAGCGAAATATGTCCATGCAAGACTCCGGCAGAGTACAAGGCATATCTCGAAAAGGGTTGGAACGAGAGGAAGAGATATTACGAAGTCTGTTCGCGTCAGGTGCTGAACTATATCCAGTACTGCCGGATTCTGAGCCTGCCTTTCTTCTGCGAGGCAAAATACCACAAATATCTCGTAGGACTGACCATTGAGGAGAGGAACAACAGAAAGAAACCTTTCGGTTCGCTGGCAAAGCGCACCCTCGGTGAGATGTACGGAGCAAAGGATTCTGCACGGTCGGGACTGGAACTTGCATTCGACTCCGTGCTTCGTGGCGAAGTGGGCATCCGCCACAGAAAGAAGGTTCGTTCCAAGTTTCTTGATGTGATCGATGTGCCGGCAAAGGACGGATATGACATCATTACTACCATCGACGTGGGAATGCAGGACATCTGCGAGACCACTCTCCGAGAGAAACTCCACGAACTGAATGCCGATTGGGGTGTAGTAATATTGATGGAGACCAAGACCGGCGACGTGAAGTCAATAGTGAACCTCGAAAAGGCAGGTGACGGTGAATACTATGAGATGCGGAACTGGGCACTTGCCGCAAAGATGGAGCCGGGGTCTACCTTCAAGACTGCGTCTATCATGGTTGCACTCGACGATGGAGTAATAAAATACACTGACCAGATAGATACATATAGCGGGGTGTACAATATGCATGGGTCCTTAATGAAAGACCATAACTGGTCGAGAGGCGGATATCAGAGGATTGACGTGCCTCACACATTGATGTACTCCTCAAACATCGGTGTAAGCCGTCTGATTGACATGCATTACCATAATCAGCCAGAGAAATTCATCAACGGACTTCATAGAATCGGTATTGCGGAGCCGTTGGGACTTCCCATTCCAGGCACAGAAGATCCGTTCGTTCTTACTCCAGGCAATAAACTATGGTCGCAGACTACACTACCTTGGATGTCAATCGGCTATTCAACTCAGATACCACCGATTTCGACAGTTACATTCTACAATGCGATTGCCAACGATGGAAAGATGATGAAACCGCGTTTCGTAAAGGCCATCCAGAAGAATGGTGAGATCATTGAGGAGTTCCCTCCTGAGGTGATTAAAGAACAAATATGCAAGCCATCCACTCTCGAGGACATCCGCACGGCATTGTTCCGGGTTGTCAACGATAATCAGGGTACGGGAAAGAAGGCAGGAAGCAGGCGTTTCCATGTATCCGGAAAGACGGGTACAGCTCAGGTGTCGCAGGGGCGAAAGGGCTATACAGTCGGACAGAGGCAGTATCTTGTCAGTTTCTGCGGATTCTATCCGTCAGAAGCTCCCAAGTACAGTTGTATAGTTGCCATTCGCAAACCTGGTCCTGCCGCGTCCGGAGGCCTAATGGCGGGGCCTGTGTTTGCTTCGATAGCAGAGAAGGTCTATTCAAGTGCAGTCACTACCGACTTGACAAGGGCAAAGGACTCGTTATCCGTCTTCGTCCCGGAAGTGCTTGCCGGAAATATCCATGCGGCAAAACAAATTCTTGGAGAACTGAACATAGGCATCGTTGGCGACAGACTGGCAGAGACCGACTGGGGACAAGTGAAGCCGAACGGCAGCACATTGAAATTTTCGAAGGACAAGATTTATGTCGACACTGTTCCCGACCTGAAGGGTATGGGTGCAAGGGATGCCGTGTATGCCGTAGAAAGCCGCGGAATGAAGATAAGACTGTCCGGAGTCGGAAAGGTAATATCACAAAGCATCGCTCCCGGAACGGCTGTCAGGAAAAATGCAGTTATGAACGTAAAACTGAACTAAAATATGAAACTCGAAAAACTGTTGGCAAACATAAAGGCACTTGAAGTCAGAGGCGGCCTGAACAAGGAGATAAGCGGAGTGAACATTGACTCGCGGTCACTTGAGAAGGGACATTTGTTCTTTGCAGTAAGGGGAACCCAGACAGATGGTCACAACTACATAGACAGTGCCATTGAGAAGGGTGCCACAGCCATCGTACTCCAGGATATGCCTGCACAGTTGGCTGATGACGTCACTTACATACGGGTGGAGAATACAGAACAGATTGTAGGCGAGGTTGCCACTGTTTTCTACGACAACCCTACACAGAAACTCAAGCTGGTGGGAGTGACAGGAACAAACGGAAAGACAACCATCGCCACTGTCCTCTACAACATGTTCCGTCGTCTGGGACACAAGGCAGGACTGCTCTCTACCGTCATGAACTACATTGATGACGAGGCATTCCCTACATCCCACACCACTCCCGATCCAATCACCCTCAATCGTTTGCTTGCACGAATGGCAGATGCAGGATGTGAATATGTATTCATGGAGGTCAGTTCGCACTCAATCGTGCAGAACCGTATCGGAGGCCTGAAATTTGCCGGAGGAATATTCACCAACATAACCCGCGACCATCTTGACTATCACAAGACATTCGAAAACTACCTGAAGGCAAAGAAACTGTTCTTCGACAATCTGTCCCCGTCTGCCTTTGCCATCACAAACGCAGACGACAGGAACGGACTCGTGATGGTGCAGAACACAAAAGCTGCCGTGAAGACCTATTCCATTCAGCAGATGGCTGACTTCCATGCCAAAATCATAGAGAGCCATTTTGAAGGAATGTATCTCGAGATAAACCAGATGGAAGTCGGAGTACACTTCATCGGCAAATTCAATGCATCCAACCTGCTTGCCGTATATGCGACAACCATATTGCTTGGCAAGGCAAAGGAAGAGACTTTGGTCGCCCTGAGCGACATGTACCCCGTAAGCGGACGATTCGAGGCAATCTCAGCACCTGCAGGATTTACGGTGATTGTAGACTATGCCCACACTCCAGATGCCCTTGACAATGTGCTCAAGGCAATTCACGGAGTACTGGAAGGCAGGGGACGGGTGATTACCGTATGCGGTGCTGGCGGAAACCGTGACAAAGGAAAACGCCCTCTGATGGCTCAGGAAGCAGTGAGACAGAGCGACAGAGTCATTCTGACAAGTGATAATCCTCGCTTTGAAGACCCCGAGTCCATCATCAGCGACATGGTGTCCGGTCTTGACCCAGAGCAGATGAAGAAGGTACTGACCATTCCAGACAGAAGGAATGCCATAAAGACTGCCTGTATGATTGCGCAGAAAGGCGACGTGATTCTCATTGCCGGCAAAGGCCATGAGGACTATCAGGAAATTGCCGGTGTGAAATATCATTTCGACGACAAGGAAGAAGTCAGGAAGATAGTTATTGGAAATTAGGAAATTAGGAAGAGCCAACGGCTAATGGCTAAATAATGAGGAATGAGGAATTAGGGAAATAAATGGTAAATGGTAAATTTGTAAATGGTAAATGTTATATCATCTGTCACAATATCTTAACGAGTTGAATATCCCGGGCGCAGGAATGTGGACATACATTTCCTTCCGTTCACTGCTTGCACTGATGCTTTCATTGGTGATTTCCATGTGGTTCGGAAAAAATTTCATCACTTTTATGAAACGCAACCGGCATCTCGAGGCGGCACGCGATGAACAAACCGACCCTTACGGCATCTATAAGACCGACACTCCCTCTATGGGAGGAGTGATTATCATCACATCCGTGTTTTTCCCTGCAGCATTGTTGGGCAGGCTTGATAATGTGTATATGCTACTGCTCATAGCCACGATGATCTTCTTCGGTATGCTGGGCTTTCTGGATGATTTTATCAAACTGAAAGGGAACAAAGATGGGCTGAAACCCCGCTACAAGTTGTTCGGACAGCTGGTATTCGGATTTGTAGTCGGTCTTACCCTCTGGCTCAGTCCCCAGGCTGTAGTCCGCGAGAATGTGGAGAGGGTGAACGGAAATACTGAGTCAACGGAGATATATCATAAAAGCGAAGCCCGTAAGTCTACGGTTACTACTGTTCCATTTTTCAAGAACAACAACCTTGACTACTACGAGGCTTTCAACTGGATTCAGAACGGCAAAGTCAAGAGAGCATGCGGATGGCTCCTGTTCATAATTGTGACTACATTTGTCATCACGGCTATATCCAATGGAGCCAATCTCAATGACGGCATGGACGGAATGTGTGCCGGAAACTCTGCCATCATAGGTGTGGCACTGGGCATACTGGCGTATGTCTCCGGCCATATCCATTACGCAAGCTACCTGAATGTAATGTACATCCCCGGGTCGGAGGAAATTGTCGTCTTCATCTGTGCCTTCGTAGGGGCATTGATTGGATTCCTGTGGTACAACACATATCCTGCCAAGGTGTTTATGGGCGATACGGGAAGCCTTGCAATCGGAGGCGTCATTGCAGTCACGGCCATCATCATCCATAAGGAATTGCTGATGCCTATACTTTGCGGCATATTCCTCATCGAAAGTCTGTCAGTGATACTTCAGATACAGTATGCAAAATACGGAAACAGAAAAGGTCTGAAACTGCGTGTGTTCAAGCGTGCACCTATCCACGACCATTTCCGTGTACTGAAGAGCCAGATGTTGCCAGAAGGAAGGTACCTCATCAGGAAACCGACTGCGGTGCTCCACGAGAACACCATCACTATCCGGTTTTGGATTGTGACCATCCTGCTGGCTGCAATTACGATTATCACATTGAAGGTAAGGTAGTTAAAGTTTAGAGTTTAGAGGTTAAAGGTTAGAGGTTAGAGGTTAGAGGTTAAGGAAAAAGACGAATAATGAAACGAATAGTAATACTTGGAAGCGGTGAGAGCGGTGCCGGTGCAGCCGTACTGGCAAAGGTGAAGGGATTTGATGTGTTTGTGTCCGACATGTCTCAGATCAAGGATAAATATAAACAGTTACTCAGTCAGTACGACATTGCATGGGAGGAGAACCAACATACCGAGCAGATGATTCTTAATGCAGATGAAATCATCAAGAGTCCTGGCATACCCGATAAGGCTCCTATGATTCAGAAAGTCAGGGCGAAGGGTATAAACATCATTAGCGAGATTGAGTTTGCCGGAAGATATACCGATGCCAGAATGATATGTATAACCGGTTCAAACGGAAAGACCACCACCACCTCGCTCATCCATCACATCCTGACTCTTGCAGGATGGAACGTAGGACTGGCAGGAAATATCGGAAGCAGTCTTGCGCTCCAAGTAGCGACTGAGCATCACGACACCTATGTCATTGAACTTAGCAGCTTCCAGCTCGACAACATGTACGATTTCAAGGCAGACATAGCAGTGCTGATGAACATCACACCCGATCATCTCGACAGGTACGACTTCAATATGCAGAACTACACGGATGCCAAGATGAGGATAACCCGTAACCAGACTTCCAAGGATGCATTCGTCTACTGGGCAGATGATCCTGTCATAAGCGTGGAACTCAGGAAGCATGATGCCGAACTCCATGGAACAAGATATGCCTTCACTGAAAATACCGAACTCCCAGGGGGAATGAGCAGGGACAGGCTGTCTCTCCGTGGCAGGCACAACCTCTACAATTCACTTGCTGCAGGTATTGCAGCAGAAATTGCGGGTGTTCCGATGGACATCATTCACGAAGGTCTCAGCAATTTCCCAGGTGTGGAACACCGTCTGGAAAAAGTTGGTGTCGTAGACGACGTAGAGTTTGTGAACGACTCAAAGGCCACTAATGTTGATGCATGCTGGTATGCCCTCGAAAGTATGACTAAACCGACTGTGCTCATACTCGGTGGGCTCGACAAGGGTAACGACTATTCGCAAATCTATTCCTTGGTAAAGGAAAAGTGCATAGGATTAGTCCTGATGGGTGTAAATAATAAGAAACTCCATGAGAACTTCGATAATTTCGGCATACCTATAGCTGATGTCAGAAGCATGAAGGACTGCATGAGAGAGTGTTGGAAAATGGCACGACCGGGCAGTTGTGTGCTTCTCAGTCCTTGCTGTGCAAGTTTCGACTTGTTCAAGAACATGGAAGACCGAGGCGAACAGTTCAAACGGGAAGTTTACTGGTTGCAAAAGATTGAAAAGTAAAGAAAACGGCTAATGGCTAAAAGCCAATCAATAACGGTTAAATCGTAAATAAAGACATGGCGTGGAATAAGATATCAAATTTTATCTCTGAGAATTTCTTCAAGGGAGATAAGGCTGTATGGATGATTTATTTCTTCCTGTGCATGATTTCCCTTGTAGAGATCTACAGTGCATCCAGCAACCTGACCTTTAAGTCTGGTCATCATTGGGCACCAATGATCAGCCAGGCTGGATTCCTCATTGCAGGATTCGTCATTATCCTCATAGTTCACAGGATTCCGTGCAAGTATTTCAAGTTGCTGCCGCTGTTCCTCCTGCCTCTTGCCGTCGTATTGCTTGTCTGTACCAAGTTGATGGGAGGTGAGGTGAACAATGCCCAGCGTTGGATGAAGTTAGGGCAGTTCACTTTCCAACCGTCGGAGATTGCAAAGACAGCAGTCGTACTCACCCTTGCATTTATTCTCTCACGGGCTCAGACAGAAATAAAGGTCCGTACTAAGCGTGGCATTCTGACAAAGCTCAAAGCCACGAGCGGAGGATATTCCAAACCGTTCAAGATGTGCAGTGTGGTGGTTATTGTGGTTTGTGCACTTATCTGTACTGAGAACTTCTCAACGGCAGCAATACTGTTCACGGTATCCGTAGCAATGATGTTCATAGGAAACATACCCAACGACCTGATGCTTAAAGGTCTTGGCGTTGTAGCAGTACTTGGTGTCATTGCCGTAGTGTGTATGTGTATGCTTCCTAATGACACTCTTTCCAAACTTTCAAGGCGTGCTCCTACATGGAAGGCGAGGATTGCCAACAAGATCAGTCCTGAGTCGGTAACCGATTCCATGGCCGTCATATCTATCCAGGATGCCCAGAAACAGGAGACGAGTGCCCTGATTGCCGTAGCCAATTCAAATGTCATCGGTCGTGGTCCGGGCAATTCGGAAGAGCGGGATTTCCTCTATCGTGCCGAATCCGACTTCATATATGCCATCATCATTGAGGAACTGGGCATGGTTGGAGGCTTGTTCGTACTCATATTGTATGTATTGCTGCTTATCCGGGTGGGAAAGATTTCCCAGAAATGCGACAGGTTCTTCCCTGCGTACCTTGTTCTGGGGCTGGGAATGATAATGGTGCTTCAGGCACTGATCAACATGGGAGTGGCTGTAGGAATGCTGCCTGTGACCGGACAGACCCTGCCACTGATCAGTAAGGGTGGTACGTCGATTCTGATAACCAGTTTCAACATCGGTATGATACTCAGTGTGAGCCGGTATGCCGATAAGGTCAGTGAGACGAAAACGGAGCCTGCCGAAGAAATCAGTTCCAATGAAACGAACGAATATTTCAGCAGTATTGGTATGGAATAAAAAATTTTTACTATATTTGCATGATATGCAGAGATTAAAGGTCATAATAAGTGGTGGTGGTACGGGTGGACATATCTTTCCGGCAGTCTCTATAGCCAATGCAATCAAGGCTGATCATCCTGAGGCAGAAATTCTGTTCATAGGCGCTGAGGGACGTATGGAAATGCAGAGAGTTCCTGATGCAGGCTATAGAATCATAGGCTTGCCCGTCAGGGGACTTGTCCGTCCTCTGTGGAGTCCGAAGAACATTTCCGTACTATGTGACTTCCTCAGGAGCCGCATAAAGGTGAAGAAAATCATACGCGAGTTCAAGCCCGACGTAGCAGTGGGAGTAGGCGGATATGCATCTGCACCTACACTGAATGCGGCATATTCCCTTGGAGTGCCTTGCCTTATCCAGGAACAGAACTCCTATGCCGGAGTCACCAATAAGTCGCTTGCCAGAAAAGCCAGGAAGATTTGTGTGGCATACGAGGGTATGGAACGTTTCTTCCCAAAGGAGAGGATTATCCTTACAGGCAATCCTGTCCGTCAGTCCCTGCTCAGTACTACCGTCTCAAGGGACGATGCAGCCACTTCCTTCGGACTCAATCCCGAAAAGAAGACAATACTCATCATCGGAGGCAGTCTGGGCGCACGTACAGTCAACGAGAGCGTGTTGGACCATCTTGACGAAATCCGCAACTCTGATGTCGAGATACTCTGGCAGACAGGCAAGTATTACTACAATGAAATCATACAGCGACTTGGTGAACGGGCCGAAGTGCCTAATCTCCATCCTGTCGAGTTTATCCCAGGCATGGACAATGCCTATGCCGCATCCGATTTGGTAATCTCACGTGCCGGTGCAAGTTCCATTTCCGAACTCTGCCTGCTTGGCAAGCCATGCATCCTTGTGCCTTCACCAAATGTTGCGGAGGATCACCAGACCAAGAATGCCATGGCACTCTCCACCAAGGGGGCTGCCTTCCTTGTAAAGGACATCGAGTCGAGGGAAAAACTCATACCTCTGGCTCTGAAGACCGTCAGCGACGGGCAGACCCTCCGTTCATTGTCGGAGAACATACTCCGGCTTGCACTCCGTGATTCGGCAAAGATCATAGCACAGGAAATTTATAAATTGGTAAATGGAAAAGACTGAAAACATATATTTCGTAGGAGCAGGCGGTATCGGAATGAGTGCCCTTGTCCGCTATTTTCTCCATCAGGGATGCAAGGTCGGCGGATACGACAAGACCCCGAGCAAACTCACGGAGACTCTCATAAAAGAGGGTGCAATGATTCATTACGACGATGATGTCAACCTTATCCCCGACTGTTGCAAGGATAAGGACACAACCCTTGTTGTCTATACCCCTGCCATTCCGGCCGACCATTCCGAACTTGCATTCTTCCGCAACGGAGGATTTGAGATACAGAAACGCGCCCAGGTGCTTGGCAGTCTCACCAAGGAGCACAAGGGACTCTGCGTGGCTGGTACTCATGGCAAGACCACCACATCCACCATGGCCGCACACATCCTCCACCAGTCATCAATAGACTGCAACGCATTCCTCGGGGGAATATCAAAGAACTACGGCACCAACTACATCCTCTCTTCAGAAAGTGACTACGTAGTCATCGAGGCTGATGAGTTCGACAGGTCGTTCCACTGGCTCCGTCCTTATATGACGGTCATCACAGCTACCGACCCCGACCATCTCGACATCTACGGCACAAAGGAAGCATATCTTGAGAGTTTCAGAAAATATACTTCACTCATCCAACCCGGAGGCGCCCTCATCATCCACAAGGGACTTGAAATGCAGCCCGATGTCCAACCCGGCGTTGATGTCTACGAATATTCACGCAACGAAGGCGACTTCCATGCTGAAAATATCCGCATTGGAAATGGAGAGATATTCTTCGACTTTGTCTCTCCGAAAGGTGTAGTCAGGGACATACAGCTCGGGGTACCTGTAAGCATCAATATCGATAACGGCATAGCAGCAATGGCACTTGCACAACTCAATGGTGTGTCTGACGATGAACTGCGTGCAGCCATGAAGACTTTCGGCGGTGTTGACCGACGGTTCGATTTTAAGGTTAAGAGGGACGACTTTGTCCTTTTGAGCGACTATGCACATCATCCCAACGAGATAGAGCAGAGTGTCCGCTCCATTCGTGAACTGTACAACGATAAGAAGATTGCTGCCATATTCCAGCCACATCTCTACACCCGTACCCGCGACTTCTACAAGGACTTTGCCGCCAGCCTCTCACTCCTCGACGAGGTATTCCTCTGCGATATCTACCCTGCACGTGAAGCACCGATTCCGGGAGTCACCAGCAGCCTCATCTACGACAGTCTGCGTCCAGGCATCCAGAAACGTCTTGTCCGCAAAGAGGACATGCCTGATATAGTCCGCAACAGAGACTTCGATGTGCTCATCGTCCTCGGTGCCGGAGATGTAGACAATTATATCCCAGACTTACTGACTGAGTCGGAGTGAAAAGGAATGAGGAATTTGAAATAGTAAATAGTAAATAGTAAATAAATAGGACTCCGAGCTATGCTCGCCTGAGTGGCCGTAGTGCCCGAAGAAATAGTAAATAGTAAAATAGTAAATAACCATGTCCTCTTCTCGCATAATACGAATCATACTCATGCTACTACTCTTCCTGGGAATAGTAGCATACATCATCTATACCATCACTCATAAGCCTAAGGGCTATACTCAGGAGGTCTGCAATGGTATTGTACTCACCATAGCAGAAGACCCGAGGGCAAATTTCATCAATGAGAAAACCATAGAGGAAATCCTCGCCAAGGCCAAGATCAACCCTGTTGGCAAACTGATGAAGGACATAGACCTCGAAGAGATAGAGAAGGCTATCAGACTCAACCAATATGTTGACAGTGTAGAGTGCTATAAGACGGCAAACGGCAAGGTATGTGTCTGTGCCTCACAGCGCACTCCTGTAATGTATGTCATTCCTGATTCTGCCAGCAATGGATATTATGTGGATTCTCAGGGAAATATCATCCCGAACACCAGTTACGCAGCCGACATACTTGTGGCAACAGGCGATATTACAAAGGATTATGCCAGGACCAGCCTTGTAGAGTTCGGCAATTTTCTGCTTGATGATTCCTTTTGGGACAATCAGATAGAGCAATTGCATGTCACGAAGTCCAGAGGCCACGACCCGTTTGTGGAACTTGTCCCAAGGGTTGGCGAACAAACCATATATCTCGGTACTATGGACGATTTCCGGAAGAAACTGCGCCGGCTGAAGACATTCTACACTAAAGCCATGCCTCTCATCGGCTGGAACAAGTATTCAAGGATAAACCTGGAATATCCGAATCAGGTAATCTGTACCAAGCGTCCTGTCGCTCCACCTCCTCCACCACCAGAGCAGCCTTCAGAACCGGAAACACCGCAGCACGAGTGACAGTAGAGAAATCAGGAGTTATGGTTTATGAAATCTACAAAATCCTGAATCCCAAAAAAACAATGAATCAACAATAATATGGAAAAGGAAGCAATAGTAGTAGCAATCGAATTCGGTTCATCCAAAGTATCAGGAATTGCCGGAAAGATGAAGGAAGGCACCATGCAGATCATTGCATACGCCGAAGACAGGACACCGGATTGCGCCAAGCGTGGAGTGGTCTACAACATCGAGAAAACCACCCAGAGCATCAGAAACGTAGTAGGACGCCTCGAGTCCACCCTCAAGCAGAAAGTATCCCGAGTCTATGTCGGACTCGGAGGCCAGTCTATACAGTCCGTTCTCAGCACAATCCAAAGCAATATGCAGACTCCGACCTGCATCACCCAGTCACACATCGACTCCATCACCGAGGAAAGCCACAAGGTATCGCGTGAAGACTATGAACTCATAGGCTACTTCCCACAGGAATATGTAGTCGATTCCAATGTGGCTGTCGACCCTGTCGGGATTGTAGGCACAAACCTCGAAGGCAGATACCTCAACATCATTGCAAACCGCAAACTCAAGAACAACATCAATACCTGCTTCGACAATACAGAAATCACCATTGCAGACTATAGGGTATCAGCCTATGAACTTGCCAGGGATGTCCTCACCGACACTGAGAAACGCTCAGGTTGCGCACTCATTGACCTCGGTGCAGGAACCACCACGGTAGCAATCTTCAAGAACAACATCGTACGCCTCCTCGTCACCATACCACTCGGTTTCAACAACATCATCCACGACCTCTGCTCCCTCCAAATAGAAGAGAGCGAAGCCGTGCAGCTTCTCATGAAGTACGGCAACGGCACTCCAGGAGAAGAATACCTTGCCGACACTGAGGAACCGGAAGACTACACCACTTCCGATGGCCGTACGGTAAAGATTGCAGAAATACAATTCATCATTGAGGCACGTCTCAATGAAATCCTCTCCAATGCACGCACACAGATATCCAAGTCCGAGTTCACCACATCCCTTCTCGGAGGAATAGTAATCACAGGTGGAGGTTCCCTCATCAGAAACGCAGAACGGGCTGTCATGCTTACCCTTCAGGTCGACAAAGTCCGTACTGCCCGTAAGGTCAACGACCCAATCATCAAGAACAGCACCCTCACCAATCTCACTGTCGACAACTGCATGACCAACACCGTCATATCTCTCCTCCTCTCAGGCACCGAAGATTGTGTGGGCGAGGCCGTGGGCGATCCCGACTTCTTCCGCAGGCAACAGACAGCCGAAGAGATTGGAAACCGCAAGGCAACCGCAGCCATTCTCCAACATAGCGACGACGAAGCCTACACCACCCTGGAGACCATCAAGGGCAAGCTTCGCGAAGCCATCGCCCAACTCCAGGCAGCAAGAACAGCAGTACTCTCCGATGAGGGCAGCAAACGCCTGCGCGACGAGGCTGCCGACCTTATGCTCGAATGCACGTCAATCATCGGTACAGACTACGACCAGTGTACCCGCCAACTCATAGGCAAGGACAAATACAAGCAGACCCTTCGTGAGGCAGAGGAACTCATAGCCAAGCGCGACGACGAGGTGAAAATGCTTGAGGATACCGTTCGCAATGCAGCAAAGAAGAGCAGCTTCAAGAACAAGTTCCTCAACTGGGTCGACGACCTGCTCAATGAAAAGTGATAATGGCAAAATAGTAAATAAATCGTAAATATAAATTGCTATGACTGATAACGACGGATTTGTATTCAACTTCACAGAAGGCAAGAACAGCATAATTAAAGTCATCGGAGTCGGCGGTGGCGGATGCAATGCCGTGAACCACATGTACAACGAAGGCATACACGATGTTACCTTCATTGTCTGCAACACCGACGGCAAGGCACTACAAGACTCTCCAGTCCCTATCAAACTCCAACTCGGAACCGAAGGGCTCGGAGCCGGCAACAACCCTGAGAGTGGTCGTCATGCAGCAGAGGAAAGCCACGATGACATTTTGGAAATGCTCTCCAATGATACCAAGATGGTATTCATTACTGCCGGAATGGGTGGTGGTACAGGCACCGGAGCCGCACCAATCATTGCCAAGACAGCCAAGGAACTCGGTATCCTCACAGTCGGAATCGTAACCATACCATTCCGCTGGGAGGGAAATAAGAAAATAGACCAGGCACTTGACGGAGTGGAACAGATAAGCGAGAATGTCGATGCCCTCCTCGTCATAAACAACGAGCGTCTGCGTGAAATCTATCAGGACCTCTCAGTACTCAATGCCTTCGCAAAGGCTGACGACACCCTCTGCAACGCAGCACGCAGCATAGCCGAGATCATCACGATGCACGGCATCATAAACCTCGACTTCAACGACGTGAAGACCGTACTCAAGGATGGTGGTGTCGCCATCATGAGTTCGGGCTACGGACGGGGCGAGAACCGTATATCCAAGGCACTTGAGGCAGCACTCCATTCACCGCTTCTCAACAACAACGACATATACCACTCACGCAAGGTTCTCCTCCACATCTCTTTCTGTGGGGATGGGGAAAACGGCGAATCGTCAACTCTCATGATGGACGAGATGAACGAGATCAACGACTTCATGGAGAAGATGAAGACCATAGAGGATGTGGAAACCAAGTGGGGGCTCTCTGTCGACCCTACTCTCGGCGACCGTGTGAAGGTCACCATACTTGCTACTGGCTTCGGAGTCCAGAATATCAACACTGCCGAGATGAACAAGCGCATGAAGGAACGTGGCGAGCGCGACCTCCAGCGCGAGGCGGAACAGCAGGAAGAGGCTCTCCACCGCCAGGCACGCCGCGACCAGATTTACGGACCCGACCGCAAGGGGGGATTTGTACGCCGCATGAGTTACCGTTACACTTTCCGCGACGAAGATCTCGACAACGACGACCTCATCTCAATGGTCGAATCATCGCCAACCTATAAGCGCAGCAAGGAAACCATACGCCTCTTCAACGACAGGTCCGGAGCTATCTGAGGGAATGAGCTGTTATCACAGCTCTTGCCGCTTCGCACCTCAGCATAGTCAGAAAATTCTCATTCTCTGCCTCTGCATTCGGTTTGGCGCGTCATCTCTCTATCTTTATCGTCACCATATTCTGATTGAAGCGGTAGTCGTATTTCATGTTGATTCGGATGCCATGGACTATCTTGAGTCCGATGCCTCGGGTTTCGTCGTTGTATTCTATTGGATTGAACGGCTTGCCGTCGTCGTGGATGGATATGGTACTGGATGTGGCTCGCAGGTCGATGTATCGGGCATGTCCGTGTTGGATGATGTTGGTGAGCAGTTCTTCCGTACAGACTATGTAGCGGCCTGCCGTGGTTTTCTCTACGCCTTGCTGAAGGAAGAAGCGGTAGAGGTCGGCTGTGCTGTCCGTGAGCCCTTCGATGGTAGTGGGGATGGAGGTATCGTACACCTCGTTGGTATTGTTCTTCGGAATGAGGAACACGGGCGACAGCGACTTGTCGCTGCTACGGATGACGGTGGTGAATGTCAGTATGGCTATGGCTACTACTGCCTGTCCCAGGAAGAATCCGATCCATCCGCCTTGCAGCAGCCAGAAACCGATCATGGGAAGGAGGGTCTGGCTGATGGAGAGGAAGAGGGCGAGATTTTTGTGGTTGTAGAACTGGAATACCGGCATGAGGTTGTAGAGCAGGGCCTGCATCACTATGTGTAGGGAGAAGAGGGGGAGTGCTCCGAGTATGACTGGCAGCGACTCTTTGTTTGTAGCTCCGAGGAGGTGGGATATCTGTGTGGGGAATATTGTCAGCAATACGGCATAGACGATGAGGCAGATGATGAGGAAGGTGTATGCCTTCTGAAGGAGGAACGCCATGCCGCGGTCATCGCCCAGTCCCCTGAGGATGGATCCTACAGGCTGGATGGTACGCAATGTTCCCGTGAGGATAATCATGGAGAATGCGAACAACTGCATGCACACTGCCATCGCTATGAGTCCGCCGTCGCCGAGGTAGCGGCCTGCAACGTAGTTGTTGCCTACGTACTGTACGGACAAGAGGACAGTTGCGAAGAACAGTGGCAGTCCGAAGGACAGGATCCGGCCATAGTCGATGTCGCCCCGCTTGGGTAGGCAGAGACGGAGAGTGTCTTTCTTGCGGAAGTGGGGAAGTGCCATGAGAATGCAGATGATGTACATGATGAATGTTGCCCATGCGGCTCCTGCGATGCCCATGTCGAGGTATTTGATAAAAACGATGTCGAAGACCACATTGGCAAAGCCGCTGACGATTACTGCGCGTGTGATGAGTTTGGGTGAGCCGTCGACCGTGACATACTGGTTGAAGGCATACATGAGCAGTTGCGGTATGGCTGAGAGGATGGTGACGAACATGAAGTCGTTGGTCATGTCGCGCAGGTTGTCGGAACTGCAGAGCAGATGGGAGAGGGGATTGAAGGCTATGAGCCCGCCTGCTATGAAGAGGATGCCAAGTATGACGGATGTGATGAGCGAGAACGTGAAGAGCTTGTTGGCCTTCGCCTTGTCGCCCCTGCCGATGGCCATGCCTGCCAGCATGGTGGAACTGGCGATGTAGAGGCACGACACGGCATAGAAGGTCTGGAGTATAGGCTTGCTCATGTTGACTGCAGCAAGTGCCTCCGGTCCGATGAGGTTGCCCACTATGGACGCGTCGGCAATGTTGGCAATCTGAGTGGCAGCCACGGTCAGTACTGATGCCGTCAGATAGTTTCTGAACGCCTTGCCTATAAGATATGAATTCCTCTTTTGCATTGGCAGATGATGGGGAACCGTTAATGTCTCTGTCGGCGTGCCGTCACCCTTGGAGTTGAGGATGTAGGAGCCTTCTCAGATTTCGGTTCTGCGGTTTTGACCTTCTCGGTCTTCTGCTTTGCTGTCTTGGTCTTGACCTTCTTTGATGATTTCTGGAGGGCTGCTATGGAGTCGAGACGTGCCTGCTTGGCAGAGTCTACAGGATTTGCCCAGATGTTCTTCTCGAAGTCGGTAAGTTGTTTCTCTATGCGGTCCTGTTCTTTCTTGAGGTCCTTGGGATTGGCATACTGCTCCTGGAGAATCTTGTTTTGCATGTTGGTGGTCATGTAGATGGTTCCCTTGTACTTGTTGGTGTCGAAGAAGTCTGCCATTGAGCAACGTGCAGCATTGTTGTAGTTGCTGGTCATGATCATGTGCTGTGAGAGATATGGTGATACATCCTCCATGCGTACCCAGAAGAGTGGTATGTCGCGTTTTGGCAGCGGCTCGTTCTCTATGGAATCACCCCCTTCTGCCTCATCGCCACCAATCTCTTCTTCGTCGTCGAATCCGAATGAATCGTCGCCGAAGTCAAAGTCATCGGCTTTCTGGATGACAGGACAGATGGCAGTCACGCGACTGTGGAAGGTGGCTGTGTTCTGGTCGTAGTAAGTGGTCTCCTTTATCTTGAAGCATGTGACACTTGCCGACGGTATGTCGGAGGACTCCACCTTGATGGTGTTGCCTTGTACTTCGTAGTCAATGCCGTTGTCATCGAGGAATTCCTTGAAGTGCATACGGTTTTCCTTTGAGAAGTTCTCAAGTCCGTCGAGGCTACACTTGTAGGCAGGAATCTTCCCCTGGTTGAGCAACTGGAAGAGAAGTGTGAAGAGGTTTACATCATCGCCCTGAGCCTCTACGGGGAAGTAGAGCGGTGCGTTCTCGTCAAGATTGAGGTCGAGTGCGCGATAGATGTCACGTCGCCAACTCACGTCCTGAGGCACGTCGACTGCTGTAGGGAACATGATGCTTGCACGGTCCACTGTCGGTGCATCGGCAGCCTGTGGTTTTGCAGTCTTGCCGGCATTGACCTTTACTGAGTTTCCTGTTGTTGCCTTTTTGGCAATGTTCTGGGCAGCAGGCTGAGGCTGTGCGGCATTTACTCTTGACTTCTGAGGCTGTGCATACGCTTCACGAGTGAAGAGTGAAGAGTGAAGAGTGAAAAGCACCATTAAGGCAATCACCCGCGTATTCAATTTATTTCTCATCAGATTAATGGAATTGTTCATATTTCATATTTTCTAAGTTCTCAAATTCCTAATTCACCCTTCCGTCCATTGCAGCATCGAGGGTACGCTTGATGCCATCGGGTCCTACTACCTGGATTTCACTTATGAAGAAGTGCTTTCCCTTTGTCAGCTGGCGCATGAGGGCTTTCTGCTGGTCGGTGAAGTCTCCTCCGAGTGAGGCCCTCGGCACGAATTCTCCCAGACGTGTGGTGAAGTAGATGGTGAAGCCTGTCACCTTGAACGGAATGTCGAGCAGACCGTCATCGATAGCTGCAGAGATACCCGTGGCATTGAGGAGTGCCTTCTTCGGAATAGCCTTGCCACCACCCTTGTATCTTATCGGATTGCCGTTGGCATCCTTGTACTCTATGTAGGCTGCAGGATCAGGCAGTTTACGTACCTTGAACGGGAAGGAACCTACAGTAGTGGCATGACCTTCCTGATTGGCAGTGACGGTGAAGGTGACATCCTCGCCCACCTTTGCCGGTACGGCGGTGTACTTGCCGTCACCGTTGCGGGTGAGGGTTCCGCCGGTCATGGTGAGGCTGACCTGATTGACCGGAACACCAGGGACCGACACGCTGATAGGGTTCTGATAGCCTGCATACAGCACATTCATGAGGGTTGCGGACACTGTCGCTGCCGGCTCCACTACCGTGTATTCCTGCGAGAACTCTTTCCGGACCACCTTTCCGTCGCCATCTACTGCAAGCACATAACCGCTGAACCTATGGGTACCGGTTGATGAGCAGAGAGTCTCGTACATTCCGTCGGTTGCCTTCAGGAGACTGTTGCCAACATAGATGCTTGGGTGCTGGGTGGTGTCGATGGAACCGACTACTACTCTTGCCTTGAACTTGCTGCCACGAACGATGGTGGTGGCACTTGGAATGACGTATGCATCGATGGCATTGACATGGAGTCTCCTGCCGCTGACGTCGATGTCGAGGTCGGAGTTGTTGATAAGTTCATGAAGTACCTGAGTCTCAGAATATCTGACGTCGCTCTGCAATTTGGAGAGGATGGTGATGGCAGCACTCGAAGGAGTGTTTTCGAAGAGATACTCCTTCCAGCCCTTGCCCACACCGCGTGTATTCTTGGGAACTTCGGTCGTAAGGTTGTCGGCAATGAGTTTCTTCTGGGTGGGCGAAACGACCACCTCAAGGATTTTGTCCCTGTACCGGTCGATTGATGCCTTCAGTTCGTCGCCCTTCCCCCTTGCAGGAGAAAGCATAACCTGATTGGCAGCCTCCAGCCCGTCCCTGTTGCGCAGGTTGTGTACGTCTGCATCCTTGCCGTCTGCTTCAATGGCAATCTGCACCTTGAGCGAGTCGATGAAATCGTAGAGAGCATTTGCCAGCACACTTATCTTGTTGGCCTTGCTGTGGATAGTCTTGGCCTTTGTGGGATCCTTATGGAGTTCTTCGTCAAGTGCAGAATAGATATTCTTGTTGAGTTCAGTGGAGTTGTGGGTAGAGCGGGTAAGACTATCGTCTACCATATTGAATGCATCAAGCACATCTGAGCTTACGTTCAGGGCAAGCATTGCCATCAGAACGACATACATCAGATTTATCATCTTCTGACGCGGCGTTATCTTCTTTTTCTTAATTGCCATTTATTGTAGTTAAAAGTTAACAGTTAAAAATGAATTCACAATTCATAATTCATAATTCATATTTACTATTTACGAATTTACTATTTCTTCGGGCACTACGGCCACTCAGGCGAGCATAGCTCGGAGTCCTATTTATTTACTATTTGTATTATTTACTATTTTATAATTCATAATTCGCAAATGGCCAAATGGTCAAATAAATG
>JAZQPD010000040.1:0-5558 GCA_045628285.1 Bacteroidaceae bacterium | reverse complement strand
TTTCCGAGCATGAGTATCTTGCGCAAGCGAAGCGAGCGATAGTACGATTAAGCGAGCGAAATACAAAATAAATCGGCATTTATTTTTATTTCCGAGCATGAGTATCTTGCGCAAGCGAAGCGAGCGATAGTACGATTAAGCGAGCGAAATACAAAATAAATCGGCATTTATTTTTATTTCCGAGCATGAGTGTCTCAATATTCAATTTTAATGCGACCTTTTACTACCAGTTTGTCTCCGCTGTCATCAAGTTCAAAGAGGGCTGGGCGTCGGATAGTACGTCCTCCGACTGACTTGTGGGAATGGCAGCACAGAATCAACCGTCCGTCAAAGTCACGGAAAATCATCCCGTGTCCGAAATTAGGTGGTGTGATAGGTTCCTTTTCCTGCACCCACGGACCGTCGAGAGTTCCGCTCTTTGAGTAGGCTACTCCCTGCGTGTAATCTGAATACACCCAACTTGTCCATATCATACCCAGTTTGCCTGTCTTGGTCTTGAATACGAACGGCCCGTCAGTAACTTTGTTTGGAATGACATTGCCGTGCTCGTCGTTTTCCTTGCTCCATGGTGAGTCGAATGCTCTGAAGAGAAGTTTGCGTGTGCCTTCTATCGTTCCGCTGAAGTCTGGCTTCAACTGGATTTTCTCTACAGTGCCATTCCAGTTCTGCAACCATTCGTGGCAGAATATGAGATATGGTTTCTGGTCTTTGTCAACCCATAGCGTGGCATCCAGGGTAGGTTGTGTGGCTGGCAGGTATGTTTTATCTGCCATTGGCTTGTAAGGACCTTTGGCACTGTCGCTTACGAGTATGTGACATGCACGTCGTTCTATCACATTACCCTTAACCGTGTCAATCTTTACACTGCTGTTTGTGAAGGTACCGAAATAGTAATATTTCCCATTGTATTTGTGCAGTTCTGCCGCCCATATCATAGGACGCCTTCCCATCCAGGACTCAGGATCAGTCTGAGCCACATTCATCGGACCGTTCCATCTCTTAAGGTCCTTGCTTGTGTACATTAATCCTCCTGTACCTGTCATGTAGTATGTTCTTGTCGCATCGTCAGCCAAGATGAATGGGTCCGACATGATGATGCTGTCAAGTGCAACGTCTGTTCTGATTCTCATTTGCCGTTGAGCGCTGCTGATAATCGGGAATAATACCGTTATGAGCAATAAGGTAAACTGTTTCATAATAATTCTTTTTAAGTTAGTATTATGAGTGCAAAGATACGATTAAGCGAGCGAAAAACCAAATTTATTTGAGTTTTTCCGAGCATGAGTATCTAAAACATCGGGTTAATGATACGATTAAGCGAGAGAAATATAAAATAAATTAGTATTTATTTTTATTTCCGAGCATGAGTATCTTGCATGATTCAAATTAATTTATTATCTTTGCGGTGCATAACTAATTAATATTATTATGAAACGAGTTCCTTTAATGCTGATGTGTGTAAGTCTTTTGGTACTTATTCCATGTAAATCCTTCTCTCAAGTTGGCTTCGGCAATGCAGTTAAGTTCAATGCTGGCTGGAAATTCTATCTTGGAGAAGCCAGTTCCGACACCAATGATGCAAACTGGAGAAATTTAGTTCTGCCACATGACTGGTCTGTGGAGTCAACTCCTTCCCAGCAGTTGGCAAGTTGTACGGGATTCCTTCCTGGAGGAATAGGATGGTACAAAAAACATTTTACGATAGATGATACCTACAAGAAACATTATATATATTTCGAAGGTGTGTACAACCGTAGCGAAGTGTACCTCAACGGGCATCTGTTGGGAAAACGCCCGAATGGATATGTGTCGTTTATGTATGATATGACTCCTTACCTGAAAAATGGGGAGAATGTGATCGCCGTAAAGGTTGACCATAGCAAATGCGCCGATTCCCGTTGGTACACAGGAAGTGGAATCTACCGCGATGTATGGCTGGTTGGCAGTGGTGATGTGCATTTCTCTCAGTGGGGAACTGCTGTTATTGCAGAAATTAAGAATACTGACGGATTTCTGGATGTTACTGCGGATGTGGATGGTCAGGCTGATATGAAGAATTTGGTCATGAAGACTGAGATATTCGATGCAAACGGAATAAAGGTACAGGAATCGACATCAAAAGGTTTTTCGCAGACTGAACGCGGATATTTCCTTCATACCCGTTGCAATGTGAAGAACCCTCATTTGTGGAGTACAAAATCTCCTTATCTATATAATGTAAGGACATCTCTTCTTCTCAACGGAAAAGTTATAGACAGGAATGAAACTATAACTGGATTCCGCACATTCTCGTTTTCTGCCGACAAGGGATTTTCGCTCAATGGCAAGTCTATGAAGGTAAAGGGTGTATGTCTGCATCATGATGCAGGAGTATTGGGAAGTGTCGTTCCTAAGGATGTATGGCGTCGTCGCCTGATGACACTCAAGGATATGGGCGTGAATGCCATACGAATGAGCCATAACCCACAGGCTCCGGACCTCTACGGCCTTTGCGACGAAATGGGATTCCTCGTCATGGACGAGGGTTCTGATGAATGGGAATTCCCTAAGCGTAAATGGATAAAGGGGTGGAATCAGGGTGAGCCTGGATATGATGGTACATTTGATTTTTTTGAGGAGTGGATTGACAGGGATGTTACCGATATGGTCCGACGAGACCGGAACCATCCGTCTGTGTTCCTCTGGAGTGTGGGCAATGAGGTAGACTATCCTAACGACCCTTATTCTCATCCTGTCCTTGACGGCAACAACAGCAAGATAAACCAGCCGATGTTTGGTGGTTACAAGCCCGACGCACCAAATGCTGAACGGATTGGCAAGATTGCGAAACGTCTGGCTGCCTGCATAAGGAAGGTCGACACGACCCGTCCGGTTACGGGTGCTCTCGCAGGAGTCGTTATGAGCAATGAAACGGAATATCCTGAGGCTGTCGATGTCGTAGGCTACAACTATACCGAGAACCGCTACAAGGAAGACCATGCTACATATCCTAAGAGAATACTCTATGGAAGTGAGACCAGTACCAATCTTGCTGCTTGGAAGGCAGTCCGCGACAATGAATATATCTTCGGGCAGTTTGTATGGACAGGCATGGACTATCTTGGCGAATCGGGAGCATGGCCTTCTCGAGGACTTGGAACAGGACTTGTAGACTTTGCCGGTTTCCTCAAGCCTCGTGGATGGTTCTTCAAGTCTCTCTGGAGTGAGGAACCGATGATTTATATCGGAACGGCTATGAACTGGACTCCTCCTCAGGGACAGGACGGCAATCAGCGACGCGGACGCAGAAACATGCTTTCGACGGATGCTGCCGACAACTGGAACTATCAGGATGGCCAGAGTGTGCGTGTGATGTGCTACATGAATACTCCTAAGGCTCGTCTTCTTCTCAATGGACGTGAAGTAGGTGAACTAAAGCCTTACGATGACTCTACTGGAATAATCTATTGGGACATACCTTTCGCTAAGGGAACTCTCTCTGCTGAAGGCTGTGATGCAAATGGCAAGGTGGTTGCAAGATATGAGATTTCCACTTATGGCGAACAGACAGGTCTTCGTGTGACTGACATCTCTCCAGACAAAAACTCTTCTGTCAGTCAGTTGCTCGTGGAGGCAGTAGATGCTAATGGGCAGAGGGTAAAGAACGCCAGGGGCATGGTTGAATGTAAAGTCAGCGGAAATACAAAATTGCTCGGACTGGAAAATGCCAACAACCGTGACATGAGCGCCCCTAAAGCCACTTCACGTAATCTCTATCAAGGACGACTGGTTGCCTATATCGAAGGCAGCAAGGATGAGGTTGAGTTCACAGTCAGCAGCAATTAGGGCAGGCTATAGCCCTGCAAGAGGTGATTTGGGTATTTTTGCCTGAAACTCCTTCAGATAGAACGGCTCGAAATAGGCCACATCTTCATATTCCTCACGCAAGAACGCCATCTCGGCAAGTGGACACATATTCTTTGCGTGGGGAATTATTTTATCAATGAAGTGTGCGTTAGGGTGGGTGATGACGGCCTTGCATTTCTCTGCCCCGTTGCCGAAGAAATACACCGGGTGCTGCTGAAGTACGTCGGCAAGGAAAGTCTCATCAACCACAACAGGCTGGACGGCCATTTGTTCCTTTAGGGCACGGTTATAGAGTGCACAATAGACTTCCATTCTTCTTGCGTCAATCATCGGACAGAGCAGGGCATCTTCCGGCAGTTCTTCCTTGCCTAAGAGAACTGGCGTGCAGAGCAGTTTCAATGTCGGCACTGCCAATAACTTGAGGTTCTGGGCATAGCATATACCCTTTGCCATGGACACTCCTATGCGAAGTCCGGTGTAGGAACCCGGACCGCTGCTTATTGCTACAGCATCGAACGGAATGCCGTGATTGTCGGTGAACGACATTGCCTGATCTACAAATCCTCCCAACTTCTGGGCATGGGCATGTCCGGAGAGATCCTCAATCTGAAATATGGTGGCACCGTCCTGACTTACCGCCACGGAACAGGCTTCAGTTGATGTTTCTATATGAAGTATGGTTGCCATTATGTTTTCTTTTTTTGAATTATGATGCAAAGTTAGCAATAAATTTATTATCTTTGCAAAATAAATGAGTAATTAATTATTGGCCTTTAGCTATTAGCCATTAGCCATTGGCCTGCAATAAGTAAAATAAAAAGCTAAAAGCCAACGGCTAACGGCTAATAGCCCAAAAACATTACAATGATTCAGTCAATGACAGGTTACGGCAAGAGTATTGCCGAATACAATGGGAAAAAGATACATGCAGAAATCAAGTCGTTGAATAGCAAGGCTCTTGATCTGTCTACTCGTATTGCACCTCTTTATAGAGAGAAGGAAATTGAAATCCGTCAACTGATTGCTCAGAAACTCGAACGGGGCAAGGTGGACTTTACCTTGTGGATTGAAAAAACTGACGACCAGGCAGCTGCACCGATCAATGCTGCTCTCGTGACTGACTACTACAGGCAAATCAATAATTTGTCTTCAGAACTTGGAATAGATACACCTGATGACTGGTTTCAGACTTTATTGCGTTTGCCCGATGTGACGACAAGGACTGAGGTCGAGGAACTCTCGGATGAAGAGTGGGCAGTTGCCGGCAAGGCTGTAAATGAAGCAGTCGACAGCCTTGTGGCTTTCAGGATACAGGAAGGAATCGCACTGGCTAAGAAGTTCACAGAGAAAGTGGAAAATATTCGTTCTCTGCTCGCAAGTATCGAACCGTTCGAGAAGAGCAGGGTAGAAAAAATCCGTCAACGCATAGTTGAGTCCCTGAAACAGATTCCCGAGGTTGAGTATGATAGCAACCGTCTTGAGCAGGAGATGATTTACTATATTGAGAAACTCGATATCTCGGAAGAGAAGCAGCGTCTGACCAATCACCTTAACTATTTCCTCGAGACAATGGCTGACGGTCACGGACAGGGAAAGAAACTCGGATTCATCGCTCAGGAAATGGGACGTGAGATAAACACTACCGGCAGTAAGTCCAATCAGGCAGAGATGCAGAACATCGTTGTGAAGATGAAGGACGAACTGGAACAGAT
>JAZQPD010000039.1:0-27640 GCA_045628285.1 Bacteroidaceae bacterium | reverse complement strand
CCGCTTACGGAAGCGGCATCAGCCCTTATGGAAAAGGTCCGCAACCGTATATATCGCCTCATAGAGGCACTCTCAGACCCGATGAAGGCCTATCGCGAATATTTAACGCTCTTGGCAGAAGTTTATGTCTTTGCGGCATTGTAACCCAGAATTTCTGTTTCAGAGCAGATGTTTAACTCAAAAACCACTTTTTAAAGTGGACTCAATTATATTATATATAAGATATCAGTAAAATATAATTTCAGAGTATGGTAATAGCTTATTTAAGAATCAGTACAGCAAAACAAGTGCTGGACAACCAGCACAGCGAGATTGAGAACTACTCCCTCCAACAGTCAATAGTCATAGACAAATGGGGGACGGAAGTCGTGAGCGGAAAGAAGAAACAGTCGTCCCGCAAGCTCGGACGAATCCTCAACAACATGAAGAGCGGTGATACACTCCTCGTCACCGAGATGTCGCGACTCAGCAGGACCCTCACCGACATCATGGTTATCATGGAGAAATGTGTGAGGAAGGGGATAGTGCTCCATTGCATCAAGAAAGGCTACACGTTCGACGACACCATCAACAGCAAGGTCCTCTGCTTCGCCTTCGGACTGGTAGCGGAAATAGAGAGGAAGAGATGGGAGGGAGGAAGGGGGACGGACTCGATGGTGATGGGAAGTGAACACCCTGTTGGTTATAACGAAGAGGGGGTGTTGGTTATAACGAACAGGGGGTGTTGGTTATAACGAACAGGGGCTATTGGTTATAACGAACAGGGTGTTTGCTTCAGTTGTGCCAGGAGTTTTCAGCAATTGCAAGTGGCGTTGTCGTGCGATATGGATGGAGTTGCTGACTGTCCATCGTGTGCCTCATGACCCGTAATTTTGTCGTGTTCCGAGCTTGCTCGCCTGACGGCTGTAGTGCCGAAGGAATTAGACGAATTTTTCGTGAATTTATGCTTTAGGTCTAAATGTATGTAGTTTCCAAAATATATGATTCCACACTTTAATGTGGCAGCAGTAAGAACAGGCGTCTGGAGGGAATAGCCCACGCACGGATTAAACCAATATGGCATCGAATGGTCTAATGAGAGGTTATATAAACATACTAAATACAGAAAACTATGTCAGGAAAGTCTTTTGGAAGTCTTGGAATTGCGGTGTTGTGGTTGGTGATTGGCATTCAGAGCATCGGATGCCATGCCCAGTGGGAGATACGGAAAGAACAGGCTCCGGCATTCAAGTCGAACCTTCCGATTGTACATATCCATTGCAGAAACGAGATAAACTCAGTGGAGAAAGTCCCTGCGGAGATGATGATCGACGGACAGTATGACGGTGCCATTGGCATCAAGTTGCGTGGCAACAGTTCGCAGAGTTTCAATCAGAAGAAATATTCCATCGAGACCCGGAACGACATTCAGCAACCTCTCGACGTACCTCTCTTCGGGATGCCGGCAGAACATGACTGGGTGCTGATGTGTACCTACAACGACGTGTCGATGATGCGCGATGCCTTTGCCTGCAGACTGTGGAACGAGATGGGTCACTGGGGGCCCCACTTCCAAATGGTGGAGGTGATCCTCAACGGTGAGTACATCGGTGTGTATGGTTTCTGTGAAGTCATCAAAGTGGGAAAGGGACGACTCGACATCTCCGCTCCGAAGAACAAGGGAGTGAAAACAAAGACCATTGCACCTGAATCGCTCGGCTACCTGCTCCGTATAGACAAATATGATGACTCCGACAACTATTTCAAGTCAAAGCACAAGGGGCTGAATTCCAATACAGGCGGATTCGGAGGCATGATGGGCGGATTCGGAGGAGAGATGCTCGGATTCGGAGGATTTCCTGGCTTCGGAGAGGGAATACCAGACTTCGGAGGATTCGGTGGAGAAATGCCAGACTTCGGAGGATTCAGCGGTGGCTTTCCTGGTATGATGGACATGAGCAGTGTGGTCTGGACCTGTAGGTATCCGAAGAAATCGAAAATCACCGACAGCCAACTCGACTATGTCCATCAGTTCGTGGACGACTTCGAGGACGCAATGCTCAACGAGCCTTATTCTCACGCAAAGGTGGAGAGCATGACCGACCTCAATTCCTTCATCGATTATTTCCTCCACACCGAACTCAGCCTTAATGCCGATGCCTACAAGAGCAGTTCCTATTTCTACAAGACAGCCGACCAGCCTGACGGTACGAAGGGCAAGATGTGTGCCGGACCTGTATGGGACTATAATCTCGCCTACGGCTGTTGCAGTTTCTGTGCAGCCGGCGACATAAACGCATGGGCATTCGAAGGGTGCGAGACGACTCCAACCCCTGCCTTCTGGAAGCAGTTCGCTGTCAATCCGCAGTTGAAGGAACTGGTTGAGAAGCGCTATGCACAACTCCGCAAGACCACTCTCAACACCGAGCATATCCATGCCATCATAGATGAATTTGCCAATCAGCTCCGTCCGGTTCAGAAGCGCCATTTCGAGAAGTATCCCGAACTGATGGGCAAGCAGAAGTCGTCATCGGAAAATCAAGGCGAAACCAATAATTCGTTCGGTGGTTTCGGAGGATTTCCAGACTTTGGCGGCATGGGCGGTTTCGGTGGCAACGGAATGCTCGACTGGTTCCGTTCCTACACCGTCGACAGTTACGAGGAAGAAATCCAGTACCTCAAGAAGTGGTTTGCCGACCGCCTGAAAGTCATGGACGAGAGATTCCTGAAATAAGAAAATGCTCGCTGTTAGTCCAGCGAGCATTTTTATGAACAATTACCACATCCATTTTTTCCAGTCGACGTTCTCGAAGTTAGGGGCAACCTCAAATTCGGTATTGACATCCTTGCCGAGCAGGAACTTGTCGATGTAGGCTTCTACATATTTATATTCAAATTCAGGCAACTGACAATGTCCGTGACCGCCTTCAATAGCGAAACCGACTTTTTCAGGAATGCCGAGAGTCTTGTATACTTCCTTCACTGCCTTCATTGACACGAATCCAGCCTCGTCGGCCAACCATTCGTAGTCGTTGTTGCCGAAGAAAAGCAATGCTCTTGGTGCCACGAGTGCAGCCAACTGATGATGATCGATAGGCAACTTGCCGATGTTTCCGAAACCGAAGTCTTTGATCATGCTTTCGAGGAACCAGTGTCCGTCGGTTCTTCCTATTGCCTCTACATGGCCGAGGGTCTCGCTTACTCTCCATGCTGCAATACCGCCGCCACCTGATTCCTGAGGAATCACGAGACAGATTCTGTCATCCATTGCACCACTCCAGAGAGCTGCCTTGCCAGCCCATGAACAACCGCTGATAGCAAGGTGCTTGGTGTCGATTTTCGTCACCTCGTCGCCGAGTTGCTGCAAACCGTCGATGATGCGGCTTATTCCCCAAGGCCAATAACTGTAGGCGCCGTTTGCTACGAGTTCTGGGTAGAGTTTGTTGATAGGTTCCTGTCCGCGGGTCTGCTGATGCTTGCACACTGTGTTGAAGTCGAAATTGACGAGAGCACAGCCCCTTTCCGTGAACAGACTGGTCGGCAGGGTGTTGGAGATACCTATGAGTGCCGGACATGGTTTGTCGGGTGGAGCAGGGAGAGGCTCTTCCTCTTTCTTCTGCTGCTGTCCGCCACCAAAACCACCGAAACCACCGAAACCGCCGAAACCGAATCCGCCTCTCTTTGGCTGAGGGTCGGTAGGATAAGTGATGGTTGCCTTGATGTCGATGCTCTGACCGTTAGGAGCAGTCACTGTGACTGTGAGTTGACGGCCTTCGAGTTTAGCCGTGAGTTTCATGTTGTCCATTGAAGGAATCTTGCCGATTTCGTATTTCTCCAGTTGGCTGATGATTTCCTTGCGGTGCTTCTCCCAGTCCTCGAACTTGGTGGAACGGGTTCCGTCCATGAATTTGAACGGATCAGGGAGATGGTATCTTGCGTCGATTTCCGCTGCATTGAAGAATGCCAGTTTAGCCTCGTCGCCCATACGCTGGTAGCCCTTGGCATTGAGGTGGAGCCAATCGTTCTCGAAGAGGTACTCAGGATTCAACTGAGCAGGGTTTGCAGGGTCCTGCACTGCCTTGTCAAAATCAATCAGGCCATCGATGTCGCGAGTCTTGCGCATCCAGTCGTTGAGAGTCTGACGACCCTTCTCGTGGTCTTCGCTGTAATAGCCGTTGCCCTTGAATGGAGTGATGGTAGCACCGAACACTAACATCCCCTTTGCGTGAGCCTCAGCACAAATCTGATGATATACTTCCGTAATTTCGTTGGCTGTCTTCACACCGTCGCGGCTTCCGCCGAGGTCGTTCACGCCTTCAAACAGAATGATGTACTTCACGCCTTCCTGTCCGAAGAGATCCCTCTGATAGCGGCTCTTTGCCGTAGGGCCCAAGCCTCCGCGGAGCACGCAGTTGCCGCCAAGTCCGAAGTTGAGCACAGCCACGTTCTTAGTTCCCACACCCTGAAGCAGACGGCATGAGAGGTTGTCCGTCCAGCGGTCCTGACCATTAGTAGTCGTTCCGCGTCCGTCGGTAATGGAATTGCCGAGCACAGCAATGGCACATGGTTCATCATACTTCGAGCCCTTCCATTTGGTGACGTCAACATCAAGGGCACAGATGTTGTACCAGTGGTCGGTCTTCACAGCATTGCTGAAGTCGGAGGTGTTGCCAGTAGCGATGTAGCTTGTCGTACGGCTTCCGGGATGACCGGTCACGCTCTTTGCATTGGTCTTGCCGTAATGGATGGTGATGGCTACGTTCTGACGAGGAGTGAGTTTGAACTTCACCACGTCGGAAGTGGCAGTACCGCCGGCATCCATCACTACACCCTTCTTTCCAGCAAATTTCAAAGTTTTGGTGGTCTTGGGGTCAATCTCATAGCTGCTTCCTGCCGTCTTTGCAGCAGCAATCTCCACACCGAGGATTTCAGTAGTCTCTCTGGAGAACTCGTTGGAGAGACGAAGGCGCACCTTGTCGCCTCCGATTGAAACCTGGATAATCTGTCGCAGCGAATTGCCCTCCAGATATGGAGAAGGCGGAAGATTATGGGGTTCCACTACCTGCTGGGCAGTTGCCCATGTAGTAACGAACTTACTCTGGGCCAGCATGGTCAGGGAACTCAGTCCTAACATGACCATTGATAAAAACAAGATTTTTTTCATAAGCCTGAATATTTAGATTTACTGAATTACTTTACATTGCAAAATTAATAATAAAAAATGAATAATATAGGAAGATGACTGAAAATTTAATAAAAACATGTCAGAATAACCGCATGAGATCGGTTGAGAGGAAATCTTCAATTGGAATTCCACCTGTCCCTTTCAAAAAAAGAAGCCATCCTGCTGTGGGATGACTTCTTCGTTGATATAGGGTTTGTGATGATGTCCTATTCCTTGTGGCGGGAGAGGAGTTCGCGTTCCATGTCTTCAATGGAGAAACCCATCTGTTCGTTGAGGACGAGGAGGTGATATACGAGGTCGGATGCTTCGTAGAGGTAGCGTTCCTTGTTGCCGTCGATGGCTTCGATGACTGTCTCCACAGCTTCTTCGCCTACTTTCTGTGCGATGCGGTTCACGCCTTTGTTGAAGAGGTGGGTCGTGTAGTGGTTTTTCGGCATTTCCTTGTGACGGCCTTGGATGACTATCTCGAGTTTTCGGATGAATCCCTGGTTGTCGGCTGTATCAAAACAACTGGTTGTACCTTGATGACATGCCGGACCGTAAGGCTTGCCCATTATTAATAAGGTGTCGCCATCGCAATCGGCAAACATGTCGACTACATCGATGAAATTGCCGCTTGTCTCGCCTTTCGTCCAAAGTGCCTTGCGTTCACGGCTAAAGAATGTGGCCTTGCCTGTCTCTACAGTCTTGGTGAATGCCTCTTCGTTCATATAGGCAACCATCAGGACCTTCAGCGTTGCAGCATCCTGAACTACACATGGGAGGAGTCCGTCAGAGTTCTTGCTGAGATTGAAGTCAGAGAACTTCAGAGAGTTTTTTTTTACTGGAATGCCTCTGCGTGTGAGGTCGGCCTTCAACTGAGGGATTGTGATTTCGCCGAAGTGGAAGATGCTTGCTGCAAGTGCTGCGTCGGCCTTGCCTTCGGTAAGCACCTTTGCAATGTCGTCGATGCTTCCTGCTCCGCCTGATGCGATGATTGGAATTGATACGGCAGCCTTCAACTGTGCGAAGATGTCGCAAGGGTAACCCGTCTTGGTTCCATCGTGAGTCTTTGAAGTGAAGAGCAATGAACCTGCACCCCTTGCCTCACATTCTTTTGCCCAGGCAATGAGTTCCTTGTCAGATACTTTGTTGCCTCCGTGAGTAGTGACGAACCACTTGCCGTCCTTCTCCACTCCGTCAATGGCAATGACGAGACGTTCCTTGCCGTATTTCTCTGAAATCTGGTTGATGACTGCAGGGTTTGCAACTGCTGCACTGTTGATGCTGACCTTGTCGGCACCTACACTGAACAGGCGTTCTGCGTCTTCGAGCGATGCGATGCCACCGCCTACAGTAAACGGGATGTTGATTTCCTTTGCAATCTTCTCTACTATGTGTGTGAATGTCTTTCGGCCTTCAACCGTGGCGTTGATGTCGAGATAGACGAGTTCGTCGGCACCTTCTGATTCGTAGTGCTTTCCAAATTCTACAGGATCGCCTACGTCACGCAAATTCTCAAAATAGATTCCCTTTACTACTCTGCCGTCCTTAACGTCAAGGCACGGAATAATCAGTTTCTTTTCCATAATCTGATATCTTTTAATGTTATCTTATTTTCGTATAATGCCTTTCCAATAATTGCGTTGTGAACTCCTATTTTCTGTGCCCTCACGAGGTCGTCCACCGACGAGATGCCACCGCTGAGAGTCAGCTGGATGCTGGCGAAACGGCTGAGCAGTGACTGATAGAGTTCGAAATTCGGACCTTGAAGCATACCGTCCTTACTGATGTCTGTGCAGATAATCTGAAGTCCGTCTTCCTCACCTAAAGTGGTCAGACATTGGCTGATGAGTTCTTCGAGTGTCAGTCCGGAGTCCTTCAGCCATCCGTGAGTGGAGACTACCCATTTGCCGTCGGAATTCCTTACATCAGCACCGAGAATGATGTGGGCAATACCGAATTTCTGCAACCATTCGATGAACAAATCCTGATGATCGACTGCAATGCTTCCGCAAATGGCCCGATTGGCACCCGCATCGAATACTGACTGCAATGCCTCGGAGGTCTTGATGCCACCACCCCATTCAATGTCGAGTGAAGTGCCGTTGGCAATCTTTTCCAGTACTTTCAGGTTCTGTGGCGAACTGGCTTTTGCTCCATCGAGATCGACAAGGTGCAGACGGGCGATACCACAATCCTGAAGGGTCTTTGCCCATACGAGCGGATCGGCATCGTAGACTTTCTTCTCATTGTAGTCACCCTTTGTCAGACGCACACAATGACCGTCTATCAAATCTATTGCAGGTATCAGTTTCATCATATTATTCCTTTACTGCTTGGCAGTTCATAACTGAACGGCTCACGTTTGATTGCCATCCTCAATGCCCGTGCAAATCCCTTGAAGACTGCTTCGGCAAGATGATGGTTGTTCTCTCCCTTTGCCTCGATATGGAGATTACAGTTCATGGCTGCTCCGAGGGCCTTGAAAAAATGCTTGAACATCTCCGTCGGAGTATCGCCTACATACTCGCGAGTGAATTCCACATCCCACTGGAAATCAATCCTTCCACCGAAATCGAGCAATACCAATGCTCTGCATTCGTCCATAGGCAGCACGAAACCGTACCGTCCGATGCCTCTCTTGTCACCTAATGCCTTGATGATGGTTGCTCCAAGTGCGATTGCCACGTCTTCCATGGTGTGGTGCTCGTCGACTTCAAGGTCGCCTTTTGCCTTCACACTCAATGCCACACCTGCATGGTGGACTATCTGGTCGAGCATGTGGTCGAGGAATTTCAGTCCGGTATCTATGCCTACGATGTCGGAATTGTTTCCTCCGTCGAGGTCAATCTTTATCTCAATGTCGGTCTCGCCAGTCTTGCGATGTGTTTCGACACAGCGCTCAGTCTGACGGAGATGTTCGGCTATCTGTGCCCAACTGTTAGTCTCCGGATTATATACAATTGCCTTTGTTCCGAGATTCTTTGCCAGTTCAACATCGCTCATCCTGTCGCCAATCACATAACTGTTTGCAAGGTCGTAATCACCGTTGAGGTATTTGCCGAACATGCCGGTACCTGGTTTTCTGCAAGGGGAATTGTCTTCTGGAAAATGGGTGTCGATGAGAATGTCGTCGAATCTTACTCCTTCGCCTTTCAGCACGTCGAGCATCTTGTTCTGGACTGTATCGAAGTTCTCCTGTGGGTAAGCCTCCGTGCCGAGTCCGTCCTGATTGGTTGCCATTACAAGTTCATAATCCAACTTGGCAATGCTGCTCAGGGCACCTATTGCTCCTGGCATGAAATCGAGTTGCTCCAATGTGTCGACCTGCTCTGTTATGGCTGGTTCAACAATGATGGTTCCGTCTCTGTCAATGAATAATACCTTTTTCATATAGTTTCCAACAGAATGTCATTCTCTTCAGGTGTACCGATGGTGATTCGCAGACAATCAGCACATCCAGTCACCTTTGAACGGTTGCGGACGATTATCTTCTTCTCCACCAATTTCTGGTAGATTCCGTCGGCATCGTCAACCTTCACAAGTACGAAATTAGCATCGGATGGGTAGATTTTCTTCACGCCCGACTTGTTCTTCAAACCTTCAACGACTCTCTTTCGTTCACTCTTTATGATATCAATTTCCTTTTTCACATCCCTTTCAAGCAATTTCTTTGCCTCGTTCATTCCCGCGATGTTGATGTTGTAAGGATATTTCACGTTGGCAAACAACTGCATGATTTGCTTGCTTCCAAAGGCCAGACCGAGCCGGAGTCCTGCCATGCCGAATGCCTTTGACATAGTCTGGAGCACAATGAGGTTCTCTGGCATTTCGTCACCGAGTTTCAACAGACTTTCCTGATCTGCAAAGTCGATGTATGCCTCGTCAACCACAACGATTCCGCTGAAACGGTTTACCAAATCGAGCATCTGTTCCTTTGGAAAACTGTTTCCCGTAGGGTTGTTCGGACTGCAAAGAAACATCAGTTTGCTATGCTCGTCTGCTTTTGCAAGAAGTGCTTCTACTGGCAGAGAGAAATCCTCGTTGAGTTGTACTTCCCTCACCTCCACATCGTTGATATCGGCAGATACACGATACATTCCGTAACTTGGAGTGATGGCTATGGCATTGTCTACTCCTGGTATGCAGAAAATACGGAAACACAAGTCGATTGCTTCGTCGCTACCGTTTCCGATGAACATCCTTTCGATTTCAATGCCCTTGAACTGTGAAATCTTCTTCTTCAGTTCGGTCTGACGAGGATCGGGATAGCGGTTGAAACCATTTTGAAACGGATTCTCGTTTGCATCGAGGAAAACTCCCAACGCACCCTTGTATTCATCTCTCGCCGTGCTGTAAGGCAACAATTTTGCGATGTTCGGACGGATAAGACTTCTGATATCTCTCATTTCCTAAGCTCCAAAATTCCCTAATTCCTAAACTCCTAATTCCCCACACGTATCCTTGCAGCCCTTGCGTGAGCATCGAGTCCTTCTGCCTCTGCCATCCGGATGATGCAGTTGCCAAGATTGCGAATGCCCTCCTGGGTAAGTTCCTGATAAGTGATTTTTCGAATGAAACTGTCGATGTTCACTCCGCTGCATGAACGTGCCCAGCCCGATGTCGGCAAGGTGTGATTGGTTCCTGAAGCATAGTCACCGGCACTTTCTGGCGAATAATTGCCAATGAACACACTTCCTGCTGCCAAAACCTTATCTGCAGCAGCCCAAGGATTGCCGACAGACAAGATGAGATGTTCCGGCGCATAGCAGTTAACGAAATCCATCTGGTCATCAGGATTATTCATTACTATGATTCTGCTATGACCCAATGCCTTTTCTGCCAGTTCCTTACGAGGGAGGAGTGCCAGTTGGCGTTTTGTCTCTTCTTCCACGGCATCGGCTATCAGTTCATTGCCGCATACGAGTATCACCTGGGAGTCAGCACCATGTTCTGCCTGGGAAAGAAGGTCGCTTGCCACGAAGGAAGGCACTGCAGTCTCGTCGGCTACCACCATCACCTCGGATGGTCCTGCGGGCATATCGATTGACACACTGCGGCTCACCTGTTCCTTTGCCTTGGTGACATATCTGTTTCCCGGACCGAATATCTTGTCGACAGGAGCAATGGTTTCTGTGCCGAATGCCATCGCTGCTATTGCCTGAGCACCTCCGACCTTGTAGATGTGGGTTACTCCACATACAGAAGCAGCATAGAGTACGACAGATGCCACCCTGCCTTCTTTGTCAGTAGGAGTGCAGAGGATAATTTCCTTGCATCCAGCAACCTTTGCAGGAATGGAGAGCATCAGTACGGTGGAAAAGAGTGGTGCTGTACCTCCGGGAACATAAAGACCGACCCTCTGGATAGGGACGGCTTTCTGCACACATTTCACTCCGGGGGTAGTCGTAACCTCAACCTGTTCGAACATCTGAGCCTCGTGGAATCTGCGGATATTGCACTGGGCAATGCGGATGGACTCCTTGAGTTCATCGCTTATTTCAGCCTTTGCAGCCTCAATTTCTTCTGCCGATACCTCAAGCGACGACAGTTCCACCTTGTCAATCTCCCTTGCAAGAGACTTCAGGGCTTCGTCGCCTTCTGCCTTCACCCGTTCAATGATGCCTTTAACACGCTCGTCAATGACACTGTCATCATCTTTAGCACGTTCACAGAGGGCATGCCACTCACTCCTCTGAGGTTCGATATAGCGTTTCATACTTATTTGATATTTTTCCTTGCCGACTGGTAACTGTGAACTGTATCACAACACTATCTTATCAAGTTTCAGTACGAGGATGTCCTCTGCACCGATGGACTTCAACTGCTCAATAACGTTCCACAAATCCTTGTCATCCACAACGGTTTGGAGTGAGCACCAGTCCTTCTGGGCCAGTGGAATGACTGTAGGGCTCTTCATGGAAGGTAGAATCTCAACAGCCTTGTCAATGGCCGACTGAGGAATGTTGAGCATGAGATATTTCTTGCCCTCACCCTTGATGACTGAATCAAAACGGAACATCAGTTGCCTTGCAACAGCCAGTTTCTCCTCACTCAGTCCTGGAGTACCGATAAGGACGGCATCTGATTCGATGACATTCTCCACCTCCACCAGACCGTTGGAGACCAGCGTACCACCAGAGGAAACTATGTCGAAGATACCGTCGGCAAGTCCTGCAGCAGGGGAAATTTCTACCGATCCGGTAATCGTGTGGATGTCTGCCCTGATACCCTTCTCGTCGAAGAAACGTTTCAGGATGGCAGGATATGAAGTGGCAATCCTCTTGCCGTTGAACCATTCAAGACCGGTATATTCCACATTCTTCGGTATGGCAAGCGAAATTCTGCAGGCTCCAAAACCCAAATGCTGAAGGATGTCCACATCGTATCCTCTCTCAGCCACTTCGTTGTAGCCCACAATACCGAGATCGGATGCACCCATAGCCACAGTCTGAGGAATATCGTCATCTCTCAGGAACAATATCTCGACAGGAAAATCCTTTGCCTGCATCAAGAACTTACGCTTGTCATTTCCAATCTTTATACCTGCCTCATACAACAGGTCCAGGCTCTGCTCGTTCAGTCGCCCTTTCGTCTGAATTGCAATTCTTAGCATCACTTCAATCTTTTTACGCCACAAAGATACGAATAAGCGAGCGAAATACAAAATAAATTAGAATTTATTTTTTTCAGTTCCTGCAATATCGGCTGCACCTCAGCATAACTCAAATGAATTTGGTTCTGCATTCGGTTTGCACGACATTTCCGAGCGTGAGTATCTTCTTTTCAGTTTCAGTTCACAGTGTTCGTGCCTGAGAAAATCGTCAGATCGCACCAGCCTCTGCGTGAGGCATCGGGCGAGAGACTGAAAATGCCGTACTTGGCACCTATCCACCTACCCTCACGCGCCTTGAAGAATGAAGGAAGTGAGGTATATGGTTCGCCACCTCCGACAGAATATGCAAACGAACACTTTCCGCCCTTGTCGCACCTGACTACGACTGAGAGTCTGCACTCAAAGTTTTCCTTGGCACCGGCATTATATTTTCTGGCAGGAACCGTGACAATGTCCGTTGACGGTGATTCATCGCTACCCTTGTCGGCATTCTTGCACGTTATCTGACGAAGAAGGAAACTGCCGTTCCTGAACATTGCTGATATACGGCAGTAGTCACGTCCCATGACAATTACCCCCGACTCCTGTCCTTCGGCTGTGGCTGTGATAGTAAGATGCAATGTATCGGTGAATGTTTCACCCTCAAACTTCTTGAGAAAGAGATTAGGGACTTCCCAACAGTTGGTGTAGTTCTGAGGCAGACTGAAACTATAGACACGTATCCCTGTCTGGGTAGGAAATCCAAAGGTATCGGTATAGTTGGAGTGCCACTGATATCTCTGTAGTTCGGAATTGCTGACACTGAGTTCGGCAGGCTTGTCCTGACGGCTATGCGACATCATCGGCCATCCGTCCTTCCACTTCACATCAAGGCGATGGAGTATGCGTCCGTATGCCTCATTCTCCCTGAAGGCAATGAAGGTATCATCCACAAGTCCACCCTGATGTATGCCATTATAATCAAATACCTTTCGGCTCTCGTAAGGACCGTACACATTCTTGCTTCTCAAAGCAATCTGCCAACCCTTTGCCACCCCACCTGCAGGAGCAAGGATGTAGTACTGACCGTCGTGCTTGTAGAATTTCGGACCTTCGATCGTATGGTTGTCCTCTATCTGGCCATCATACACAATGACAGGCTTTCCTATGGCATGTGTACCATCAGGACTGAGTTCGCGCACAGTCAGCACACTGTTGAACCCACATCGGCTGGCAGCCCAACCATTGACGAGATACATACGTCCGTCGTCATCCCAGAGAGGCAAAGGGTCTATGACTCCTCGGGCAGGCAACACCAATACAGGTGCTTCCCATTTTCCCCGAGGGTCACGGGTTCTGACCATCCATACTCCGTAGTCGGGATCACCCCAGTAGATATAATATGTGCCATTGTGGAGCCTTATGCTTGGCGCCCACACGCCACATCCGTGAGCCACACCATCACCAGCCTGAGGTCTGCCACCCTCGAAGGTACACTTACGTTTTTCTCCTTCTGGAATTGGGACATTATCAATGGCATAGTTCACCAATTGCCAATCACTCAGGTTTTCACTATACAATATCGGCAATCCCGGTGAGCACTGAAAAGAGGATGCTGTAAGCCAATAACCGCCATCCTTGCCATTGCACACATCCGGATCACTATAGTCGCTGAACAGAATCTGTGCCGATGCCGCAATGAAGGACATCATCAGTATTATTGCAAAAAAGACACGCTTCATATCGTCAGCAGTCTACCTCGTCTCGTTGCCATAGAGGAAGGTCGGCTTGTAGCCGCCGAAGTCGACGACAATCTTCTCAAACACTATACCTGGATCCTGAGGGGCAAGGACGAGTTGCATGACTGTCTGGTTGGCAGGTATCTGCAGTTTCACCTTATTCTCAATTATACGGCTTGCCGCTGCCGGATAGAGTTTGTCGTAAGGATGGTCTTCATTGAGGTCCCTGTTGGTATTGACATTCTTTGTCTCTGCACCCTTGAAACCGACGTTGAAACAATGTCCGTCCTTGTTCTTGAAAGCAAGGTTCGACTTGGTGATGACATAGACCGTCACTTCCTTCACAGCCTCTGCACCGACAGGTTTCTTTATGTCGTATACGAGTTGTGCGCCCTTAGGGTCGAGAGTGTAAGGCATGACGGCAACTCCCGAGAGGGTTCGGCCAAGATATGGGATAGTAACCCATGATGCTCCGCTTACGGGACAATCCGCCTGCTTGTAGTGTTCTGCCTCGATGATGACCTCACCTATCTTCGGTACGTTCTGGGTTGCGTTCCTGTTCATGCCACGACCCATCGTCGGTGTGGCGCCCAACACTCTTGGTGGGGTATCCTGAGGGAAGTTGTCGTTCCATGAACGATAGCCAATATGCTTCTGGGTCATCATGCCGTTCCACTTCCCATCGCGCATGGTGTGGTTGTAGTAGTTGGCAAGATCCTTGTCGTACTGGAAGTCGGCAGCAATCCTCTCCTCGTCGCCTGTTGCTGCCGAATAGTACATGTCGTAGAGGTTCGACATTGCCACTACAGGATAATAGAGTATCTGGAAGTAGGCATCCTTGTATTCATCATGGAGCGAGTTGTACTGACGTATGGCATCCTGTGCCAGTTGGGCATAGTCGTCGCGTACCTTCCTCCATTCGCCGGAAGGAACGTCGTAGGTACGTGCGTCAAGCATTTCAGGAGTGATACGGCCATTGTACCATGTATAGAGGTTGAGGATTCGTGCCGCCTCCTTTGCCTGACTTGCACCGAACTGCTCGGCACACCATTCCTCCGCCTTCTTCACGAGATTGTTGGCATTGTAGCGGCTTGGTTTCCATGCCATGTCGAGGAACATACTGATAGGATATTCCATCGGTTTGAGATCGCCTACATTGAGTACCCATATCTTGTTCACCCCATAGTCATAGGTAAGTTGGAGTTGTTCCCACATATTTGCGAAAGGAGTGATGTTGAGCCACTTGGTATTTCTCGGGGCGCCTACGTAGTCAACATGATAGTAGATTCCCCATCCGCCCCTACGCTTCTGTTCTTCCTTTGTAGGCAGGCTGCGGATGTCGCCCCAGTTGTCGTCAGAAAGGAGAATGGTCACATCATCGGGTACACGCAGGCCCTTGTCGTAGTACTTCTGCACTTCCTTGTAGAGCGCCCATACCTGCGGACGTTCCTCGGCTGGCTTACCAGTTACCTCGCTGATGATGTTCCTCTGGTTGTCGATGACGTCCTTCAGGATTTTCATTATTCTCTCGTCCTCGCTCATCGTCTCATCGTCATGACCTTCCTTTCCGCCCATGGAAGTATCGCCGTCACCACGCATTCCAATAGTTATCAGGTCCTCGGTGTTCTTTGCACGTTCCATGCCTTCACGGAAGAACTTGTCGAGCCCCTCCTTGTTGGTGACATAGTCCCATGCGCCCCACTTCTGGCGATTGCGGGCATATTCCTGGTGATTGCGTGCCATCGGCTCATGATGGGAAGTACCCATGATGATACCCATTTCGTTGGCTGTCTGGCTGTTTATAGGGTCGTCAGCATAAAATGCCCAGCCCCACATTGCAGGCCAGAGGAAATTGGCTTTCAGACGGAGAAGGAGTTCGAAGACCCTTGCATAGAACTCGTGACCACCGTAGTCCGTTCCCCAAGTGTTCTTCACCCAACTGGTAAGGCATGGAGCCTCATCGTTGAGGAATATTCCCCTGTACCTTACTGCAGGCTCGCCGTCTGTATAGGTGCCTGGTATGAAATAGAGTGACGGATGCTTCACTACCGGCACGTCTGCCCACCAGTACCAAGGCGACACACCTATCTGGCGTGAGAGTTCGTAGATTCCGTAGATGGTGCCCCGCATATCAGAACCAGCAATAAGCAGTTCGTTTCTGTCGGTCTTGGTGATAATGAACTGTTCCGTCTTTCCCTGCAGTTCCGATTTGATGTTCTTAGGGAGAAGTTTGCTCTTCTCCACACTTCCTATGACGATTGGCAGGGCATCTGTTCCGCAGACGGCCTTGAGGTCGTTTCTCAGACTTGCCACGGCTATCTGGATGCCTGCGAACTCGTTCGCATCGAATTTGATGGAACCGTTGCCTTCCGTAAGGCAGATGGTATTTGTCCCTGCACTGAAACTGATGAACTTCTCTGCTCCATTTGCTGAAACTGCAGCAAAGGCAATGCAGACTGCTGACAAAATAAGTTTGGTTATCTTCATAATTGATATTTTTTATCCAAGATTAGGTATTCAAGTTAAAAATTCCAGTTGCAAAGTTAATAAAAGTAGTTCTATATAGTAATATAATGTGTAACTTTTTTTTGCTCTTGTGTATCAAATAAAGTTACATCGTACCAATAAACAAAAAGGAAGCGTTAGGCTTCCTCTTTGTATGCTGCGAAAATTTTGTCGGCTGCGGCTTGCATCTCTTCCGTGGAGAACTGCTGTTTCGGATTGCTGAAGAGCATGTCCTTCTCCGACTGCATCGGGATAAGATGGATGTGTGCGTGCGGCACTTCCAGTCCGAGAACTGCCTGTCCGACCTTTATGCATGGGAACGCTTTCCTGATGGCTACTGCCACCTTCTTTGCAAACAACTGGAAACGTGCAATCTCATCGTCGTCCATGTCGAAGATGTAGTCAACCTCACGGCGAGGGATGCACAAGGTGTGGCCTTTCACCAACGGATTGATGTCGAGGAATGCGTAGAACTCGTCGTTCTCAGCACATTTGTAACTTGGAATTTCTCCTGCTGCTATCTTTGCAAAAATACCTGCCATAGTTGGTTGATGATTGAGGGTTGGAGGAATTATTCTACAGTGATTTTCAGCACTTCAAGTTCGATTACTCCGTGAGGGATTGTGATTGTAGCAACATCTCCCACCTTCTTTCCGAGGAGTCCCTGCGCGATTGGTGTGGCGATGGAAATCTTGTTCTCCTTCAGGTTTGCCTCACGCTCGCTGACGATGGTGTAGGTCATCTCCGAACCAGTCTTGACATTCTTGAGTTGCACGGTAGACAGGATCTGAATGGTCTTTGTCTGAATCTTGGTTGTGTCGAGAATCTTTGCATCGGCAAGAATGGCCTTGAGTTCGGCAATCTTAGTCTCAAGTTTGCCTTGTGCTTCCTTTGCTGCATCGTACTCTGCATTCTCAGAGAGGTCACCCTTCTCGCGGGCCTCCTGAATCTGACGGATTACCTCCGGACGTTCAACTTCTTCGAGTTGTTTGATTTCGGCTCTCAGTTTGTCGTAGCCTTCTTTTGACATGTATGCCATAATATCTGATTTTTAGTTTTGTCTGTTTTTTTTCCGATGTTAATTGCCTGCTTCACTGATAGTAAAAAAAGAATCCCAATACTGAGTATCGGAACCATTTAATTACAATCTGCGCTGCAAAGATAATATTTTTTTCAATATGAACCAAATATTTTTAACAATTGAGATGTGAAATAACAGAGTTTTTGTATATTTGCACTCACAATTCAATTCATAAATCGTAACTCGTAATTATAAATTGTATGAAAAATTATGTTTTTGTATTGTTTGCAGCAGTGGTCCTGACGGCTTGCGCTAACGGCAGCAGCTCGAATGAACCGGACAATGACTCAATTGCCTCAGGATTCATGGACGAGGAAGTGACCACCTGTAAGGAGAAAAGCCTGAGCGGTGTCGTTGCAGACGAGATGATGAGCACCATCACCATTGCCATAGAGGACAGCGACACAATATCGTACGTAAAGGGAGAGACTTTCGAGTCGGATGCTGCCATAGGTGACGAGGTGGACGTAGAACTCGAAGAACAAGACGGAGAACTGACTGTAATCAAAGTAACTAAAAAATAACAAAGGACTATGAAGAAAATCACTAATCGCATTTTCATGCTGGTACTGGCATTGTTCGTTTGCGGAACAGTCTATGCCGCCAATGACATCAAGAAGAAAGAGAAGGTAGAGAAGACCGACAGAGAGGTCTGGGTAGACATCATGTACCAGATGGCAGAACCAATCCTGAAGAACATGGCTGAGGGTACCCTGCAGAAGAACATGACAGTGGAGAACGGAGGTCTGGAACTGAGTCCTACATGGGACGGACGAAACAAGAAGGTGGCATACATGGAAGCATTCGGACGCCTGATGGCAGGCTTGGCTCCATGGCTCTCTTTGCCAGACGACGATACTGCCGAAGGACAGAAGCGCAAGCAACTGAAGGAATGGGCACTTAAGGCCTATGCCAATGCTGTCGATCCTGAAAGCCCAGATTATCTTGGATGGACTTCAGGCGGACAGACATTGGTAGATGCAGCCTATGTAGTGGAGAGCCTCTACAGGGGTTTCGATGCCCTGTGGAAACCTCTGAGCCAGGAGACTAAGGACAGATACATCAAGGAACTGCAAGGACTGCGCCGTTACGACCCGCCTTATACCAACTGGTTGCTCTTCGTGAGCATGGAGGAATGTTTCCTCATGTACGTAGGTGCCCAGTACGATGCCTACAGAATCCATCTCGGACTTGCCAAGGCAGAGGAATGGTACATAGGCGACGGATGGTACTCCGACGGTCCTGCATTTGCATTCGACTACTACAACTCGTACGTTATCCAGCCTATGTACAAGGAATGTCTGGAAATGGTTGTGGCAAAGCGCGGAAATGAGAACTACATGGTTCGTGGCACCGACAAGATTTCAGGAGCGAAGAACCGTCTGGCTCAGGTGAACAAGAGAATCCAGAAATTCAGCGTCATCCTCGAGCGCCTCATCTCTCCGGAAGGCACCTACCCTGTCTTCGGCCGTTCCATTCCTTACCGTATGGCCGTACTCCAGCCACTGGCTCAGATTGCATGGAAAAAAGAACTGCCTAAGGAACTCCACAACGGACAGGTACGCTCAGCCATAACAGCAGTGGCAAAGAACATGTTCGGAAAGGCCAGCAACTTCAACGAGAAGGGATTCCTCACCATCGGATTCGTAGGCAGCCATCCGAATGTGGCCGACTGGTACACCAACAACGGCTCACTCTACATGACCGGACTGGCATTCCTCCCACTCGGACTGCCTGCAGATGACCCATTCTGGACTGACCCTGCAGAGAAATGGACAAGCAAGAAGGCATGGGAAGGCGATGACTTCCCTAAGGACCACAAGTGGGACATCAATGCTCAGCCTCTGTACTGGGAATAAATCCAGTCGGTGAGATAATAGAATAATACCGCCGTGAAAAAGCCTGCTATCGAATCAACAAGATAGTGGGCTTTTATGTACACCGTACCACAGCAGAGCAAGACATATAGCGGGAACATTATCCAGAACAGCGGCCTGTTTCCCGACTTCCACGCAAGCATCATCAGTATCGTGCTGATGCCCACATGGCTGCTCGGGAAGGCTGCAATAGGCCGTTCACCCATCTCATGAGCCGACACTACCAGGTTGCCAAAGACACCATGAACCTCAGGAGTTATCACCTCCCTGTGAGTCTGGAAATAATTCCCCAGTTGCGGAAAACCGTCAGCGAAGAGCGACGAGAACGAAGAGGATACCTCCACGGATGCGATGTCGCCCCTCTCAAGGAGCGCACAGAAATAGAACTGAGGTCCTGCTACCGGAAAGAACTCGTAAATGAAGTACATCAGGAAGAAGGAGCCCAAGAATATGAATCCGACGCGATTGAGCTGATCATATCTGTACAGCAGGTAGAAGAGTATGACTGCCGCCATCATGTAGTAGAATACATAATAGCCCAGACAGAACAACTCGCTCCATAAAGCCTGAGGCATTGCCAGTTCGAATGCCAGTGCTGGTTGCAGACCGAAGAGTGCCTGATCCATTCCGGCAAACACATGGTCGAGATACGGGAACTGCTGGCAGAACTGATAGATATCGGGATACCACCAGATGAGCATCACCACCGTAGGGAGTATTTTAAAGAAAGTGGCGAGTTTCTCTGCCACAAGTGGTTTCAGCGTTGTCTTCCTTATCCCCCAGGCAATGACATTGGCGGCTGCCATGCTCAGCAAGGCAACTCCGCGCAGGCCCAGCATGCCCCAAGGGTCGGCAAAGCCATTCCACATACACAGCATCATCGCTGTGGTCACTATAATATATAATAAGGTGAGAACTTCAAAACTGGTCAGATCCAGCCGTTTTCCTTGTACCATCTGATTGTCTGTTTTACTCCCCGCTGGAGATCCCACTGAGGAATGAAGCCCAGTTCATCCTTCATCGGAGTGATGTCGCACGACCAGTCGCGCTGGGCCATGATTAGATATTTGTCTCTGTTGAGTGTCGTCGGTTTCTTGGCCACCCGTTTCGACCACTCGTCCGATATGGCCGTCACCACCCTCACCATCCACAGGGGAATCCGAAGGTGCAGCACATGCTTCACACCCAGTTCCTTCTGGACGAGGTCGCTGAACTCACGGCTATCGTAGGTGTTACCGTCTGCCACATTGTATGTACGTCCCACTACACCCTTTTCTACTGCTGCAAGAATGGCACCGACAAGGTCCTGCACATAAATGAACGTCAGTATCTGGTCCTGTCCGAGGGCATAGTCGAGATGACCGGCAATGGACTTCACCATCACGAAATAGTCCCTCTCTCTCGGGCCATAGACTCCTGTGGGACGGAAAATCACGTAAGGCAGGCCGGCGACGGACTTCAGGTACTCCTCCGAACGCAGTTTGCTGGCTCCATAAGTGGATGGGCCTACCACACTGAGACTGCTTATATAGATGAACTGCCTCAGCGGTGTCCCGCTTTCCATAAGAGCATCGGCGAGATTCTTCGTACACTCGAAGTTGTTGCGGAAGAAGTCGGCCTTGTCCAGGCATTTGGTTGCCCCACCTGCATGGATGACTACATCGAACTGAGGATTCGACCGGAAGGAGCGGATTAACGTATCTTTTGAAGTGAGGTCAAGGGTGATGAAATGCAGTTCCGGCATCTGGAGATACCTTCGGCTGGAATGCTGACGCACGCCTGCCCATACCTCATGCCCACGACGGATGGCTTCCTCACAAAGGAAACTGCCGATGAACCCACTGGCTCCTGTCACAAGTATTCTCATAGGCAGAATCAGGCGTTAATGGGATATTTCCTTATGAAATCAAAGTCCACGGTCTTTCTCTCCAGACTGGTCTTGGCAATCCGGATTCTGACCTCGTCGCCTATCTGGAACTTATGGTGCGACTTGCGTCCTATGAGACAGAAATTCTTCTCGTCGTAGTCGAACGGCTCGTCAGCCAGGAAACGATGGTTGGTAAATCCTTCGCAATGATTTTCGTGGATTTCGCTGTATATCCCATATTCTGTCACACCGACGACGGTAGCATCAAACTCCTCACCGATATGGTCGGAGAGAAATTCCACCATCTTGTATTTCACGCTCGCACGTTCCGCACTGGTTGCAAGTTGTTCCATCATGGAGGAATGTTCGCACAAACTCTCGTATTTCTTCCTACTCGCACTTGCTCCACCCTGCATATACCTTGTGAGCAGACGGTGTACCATCAGGTCAGGATACCGGCGGATTGGCGAGGTGAAATGAGTATAGTATCTGAATCCCAGACCGTAATGGCCGATATTGTAGGTACTGTACTTTGCCTTCTGCATGGCACGCAGAGCCACGTTGCAGGCCAGTTTCTCAATCTTGCCACCCTTCACGTCCTTGAGGAGTTTGTTCAGACTCCTGGCAATCTGGAGTTTCGAGCCCTCAGTGGTGAGGGAATAGTTGAACCGGCCGACGATACCTGCAAGGTTGCCCAGTTTGTCGGGATCCGGAAGGTCGTGGATTCGGTAAGGTAGAGTCTTGGCAGGCTTCTCCTTGCCAATGAACTCAGCGACAGTCCTGTTGGCAAGCAGCATGAATTCCTCTATGAGTTTAGTGGCTGGTGTAGCCACATGGAAATAGACACTTACTGGATGTCCCTTCTCATCCACATTGAAACGCATCTCCTCACTGTTGAACTCAATGGCACCATCCTTCAATCTCCTGGTACAGAGTATCTGGGCAAGGGTGTTGAGGGTGGTAAGGGCACCTACCATTTCCGGACTCTCGGAAGTTTGGAAATCCGGAGTCCCGTAGTTCCCGAACAATTCGTCTACCTCCTCGTACGTGAACCGGCGGTTACTCCTGATGACCGTGTGTACAATCCTCGAACCTACGACATTCGCATCGGCATCAATGTCGAACACAACCGAGAACGCCAGTTTCTCTTCGTCAGGACGGAGCGAGCAGAGGAAATTGCACAGGTGTTCAGGCAACATCGGGATGGTCCTATCCACGAGATAGATACTCGTTCCCCTGTGTTCCGCCTCCTGATCTACTGGAGAGCCCTCGGTCACATAATGCGACACGTCGGCAATATGTACACCCACCTCGTAGAGAGGTTTCTCTCCGCCGGCAAGTACCTTGAACGACAAGGCATCGTCAAAGTCCTTTGCATCGTGAGGGTCGATAGTGAAGGTCAGCACATCACGGAAATCCTCTCTCCGCGCAATTTCCTCACCGGTAATGTCCGGCTTCATCTGTTCCGCGAACTTCGTAATCGACTTCGGGTAACCATAAGGCAGACCGAATTCCTGCAGGATGTCGTGCATCACAATATCGTCCGACTTTGGAATCTCGGCTCCAGACCTGCGCGACCGTGGATTTGTGGATTTTCTGGTTCGTGGAGTGCCGGACTTGTCGGCTTTCGGAGTCCCATGTTCCCGGGATTCTGCCATTGCTATCTTCTTCTCGGGATTATATGTCAGTTTGCCCTCATCGAGATACTCTGTGATTATGTCCACGCACAGCATCTTTACCGGATGTGTCGTCAGTCGCAGACCACTGAATATCTCCTTGAGCGAGAAATATTCCCCATTCCTTGAAGACAGAAAACTCATCAGACGAGTCTTCAGTTCCTTCTTATTCAATTTTGCTCGAGTCATATCATTTCAGTTTTCTTTGACAAAGATAGTGAAAACCGAGCGAAATACAAAATAAATCATTTATTTTTATTTCCGAGGTGCATCCTATCTTGCGCAAGCGCAGCGAGCGAAAGATACGAATAACCGAGCGAAATACAAAATAAACAGTTGAAAACTTTTATTTCAGTTCCTGCAATATCAGCAATATCAGCTGCACCTCAGCATTCTTGCGCTCCGTAGGTGCTCAGGCGAGCAAGCTCGAAGTTCTTAAGCAAGCTTATCATTGCATTCGGCTTGCACCACTTTTCACTTTTCACTCTGAGCTTTGCTCAGTTTATTTGTGGCGTATACCCTGTTTTGTACTGACGATTTTCCGTTTTGTACTGACGATTTGGGTAAATCGTCAGTAATAAATCCTACCCCCAATAGAACTACTCCTGTGGCACATTGGAATCGTACTTGCACTGAGCCAGTATTGCATCCCCTGCCCATACGGTGAAGGCTTCGTTCTGCTCTGTGACGGAGAAATTCTCCGTTTCGTAGATGCTGGCGATGTCATTGGCATCAAGTTCAAGCCTGAGCCTGAGAGCAGCACCATCCAGTGCATCCACATCAAGCGAGTTGTGCAAGGACTCTGCCGTGATATCCGAATTGCGGTACTTGCGGATGAGGTCAGTGCCTCGGCAAGCTGCTATTTTGTGTAGGGTTTGTTCATGATCAAATTTATTTATATGGTTAGATACTAAAAACAATATTTTTATAATATTTCATTGAAACATCGTAATGATTTTTCTTGGAAAATTGAAAATCCTTTATTTCGATTTTCGCATGTTGAAACCCCGAAGGGGTAGCATAATACAGGATAAGGCTTGAACCCTATTTATCAACAGGTTACAAACCTCCAAAGTCTTGTAGGGACGATATAATTGCATATAGTATGTGGATATGAAAATATGTCGCACTGGAGTTTGGCCTGAGCTCCGTCGAAGGGGTGCTCTGGCAGAGAGAGGCATTGAAAGTCCGTAGGGCTGACGCCCTACGCTTTGCTATGTCGCCCGCACCGGGCTCAGAGCGGTGGTTGAGTTGCCAGCATAATAGGGTTTGTACCCTATTCTGTATTATGTCGTCCTTTCAGGACTTTACTATCTGTCGCTCGCTGCGCTTGCGCAAGATAGGATGCACCTCGGAAATAAAAATAAATGAATTTATTTTGTATTTCTCTCGGTTTTCACTATCTTTGCAGATGCAAATAACCTATAAGATGAAAAAATTATTTCTTACATTGATGGCAGTCCTCATGGTGGGGATTGGTACACATGCACAGGAAGGTACGGTCCTGAAGGGTGAATATATTTTAGGCAGCTGGAAGTACAATGGCAACACGAGTAAAGGAGAACTGGAATTTCTGCCTGACAGTTCGTTCAACATCAATGCCCGCATGACACGATCGTTCGACGGGTTCGGTGTCCACATTGATGCTGCCGTGAACATCAAGGGCAAGGGCATGTGGTCGATCGAAGAGGACAGCGTACTCCACAGGTTCATTGACGTGGAATCGCTCGACATCGACATCCTCAATGTCAACGTACCGGGTGTTGACCCCGACTTGGTAGAAAGGGGAATATGGATGGCTAAGGAAAATGCCATGGAACCGGTGAAGAACTGGTTGCACGAGCATCCTGAAGTCCTCACCTCGATGGAGACCGTCGTAAGCCTCGAACCCGACAAGTTCGTAACTCAGGAAAACCGCGAGGGCGACACGGAAAAGACTACCTACAAGAGGAAATAGGAATCTAAATTCCCAATCTTGCAGGAAGCACCTTGAGCATATCCTGTGTCATTCCGTCGAGGTCGTAGACTGGTTTCCAGCCCCATTCGTTGCGGGCACAACTGTCGTCCATCACGTCCGGCCATGAATCAGCAATGCCCTGCTTCAGCGGGTCGACATCATACACCATCTCGAATTCAGGCTTGTATTTCCTGATACTTTCATAGATTGTCTCCGGAGCGAAACTCATTGACGCAATGTTGAACGAGTTGCGGTGGATGAGGCGCGAAGGGTCTGCCTCCATGAGGTCTATGGATGCCTTGAGTGCATCGGGCATGTAAATCATGTCCATCAGCGTTCCTGCCTTGATAGGACACACGAACTTCTCGTTCCTCACGGCTGAATAATAGATGTCGACGGCATAGTCGGTAGTTCCACCACCTGGAGGAGTAACATTCGAGATAACTCCAGGGAAACGTACGGAACGGGTGTCAACTCCATATTTCAGGAAGAAATAATCCGACAGGAGTTCGGTCGTGACTTTTGTCACACCATACATCGTGCGAGGGCGCTGGATAGTGTCCTGAGGGGTCATGACATGAGGGGTCGTAGGTCCGAACGATCCTATGGAACTTGGAGTGAATACGGCACACCCATTCTCGAGTGCCACTTCGAGCACGTTCCACAGGCCATCAATGCCGATCTTCCATGCTAATTTTGGCTTTCCTTCTGCCACTACGGAGAGGAGTGCCGCCAAATTATATATGGTGTCAATGGAATATTTCCTTACTATGGCCGATATGGCAGCCCCATCGGTGACATCACAGACTTCGGCCGGTCCGCTCTCAAGCAGTTCACCCTTGGGCTCTGCTCCCTTAATATAGCCTACCACCACATTTGTCCCACCATAAATTCCACGGAGGGTCATCATCAGTTCTGACCCTATCTGTCCTGTTGCACCAATTACCAGTATTCGTTTCATAATATTGTTTCAAAAAAACATTGCCTTAACTTGTTCGCACCGCCTTGACGAATTCGCACTGCAAAGTAACTACTTTTTTTCCGAATAATTGACATTTTTCTTATTTTTCACTTCGTTTTTTCAAAAAAAAGTGTTTTCTTTGCATATTAATTCTAAATATCAGGTCTTATGTATGGAAAAATGAAAGATTTTCTCTGCCAGACATTGGCTGAGATTAAGGAAGCAGGATTATACAAAAACGAGCGTCTCATCGAAAGTCCCCAGCAGGCAGCCATCCAGGTTGCAGGCAAGGAAGTGTTGAATTTCTGTGCCAACAACTACCTCGGACTCTCCAACCACCCACGCCTCATCCAGGCAGCGAAAGATGCAATGGACGCAAGAGGGTTCGGAATGTCCTCCGTAAGATTCATCTGCGGAACAGCCGATATCCACAAGACTCTCGAAGCCGAGATCAGTGAGTTCTTCAAGACTGAGGATACAATCCTCTATGCTGCCTGTTTCGATGCCAACGGTGGTGTGTTCGAACCGCTTCTCACAGAGGAAGATGCCATCATCTCCGACTCACTCAACCACGCATCCATCATTGACGGAGTACGTCTCTGCAAGGCGAAGCGATACCGCTATGCCAATGCCAACATGGAAGAACTGGAAAAATGCCTGCAGGTAGCACAGTCTCAGCGTTTCCGCATCATCGTGACCGACGGTGTGTTCTCCATGGACGGCAATGTGGCTCCAGTCGACAAGATTTGCGACCTTGCGGAGAAATACGATGCTCTCGTGATGGTTGACGAAAGCCACTCGGCAGGAGTAGTGGGACCTACCGGACGTGGAGTGAGCGAGTTCTTCAACACCTACGGACGTGTGGACATCTATACTGGTACGCTCGGCAAGTCCTTCGGGGGTGCCATGGGAGGTTTCACTACCGGGCGCAAGGAAATAATCGGCCTTCTCCGTCAGCGCAGCCGTCCTTACCTGTTCTCCAACTCCCTCGCACCATCACTCGTCGGTGCAGGAATCGAGATGTTCAGGATGCTAAAGGGAAACAACGACATTCACGACAAGCTCGTAGAGAACGTAGAATACTTCCGCACCAAGATGCTCGCAGCCGGATTCGACATCAAGCCAACACAAAGTGCCATCTGTGCAGTAATGCTCTACGATGCAAAACTCTCACAGGACTTTGCAGCAAGACTGCAGGACGAAGGTATCTACGTCACCGGCTTCTACTACCCTGTAGTACCAAAGGGCCAAGCCCGCATCAGAGTCCAGGTGTCAGCCGGTCACGAACGTCAGCACCTCGACAAGTGCATAGCAGCCTTCATCAAGGTTGGCAAGGAAATGGGCATCATCAAATAAGAACCACCATTTATCAACATAAGCAAAAATCCTCTCACCCAGATGTCTAAGTGAGAGGATTTTTTTCAGTTTTCTATAACATATTGTATAGGCTTATGACCCCTAAGTGCCATAACTTGGTAGCCTCCGTACTTAGTTGCCTGTACAATGAAGTAGAATAGATGTGACGCATTGCCTCAAGCATTGAGCAATGATTATCTTCCGCATAAAAGCGTGCAAGTACAGCAACCTTTCCTGGCAACAACAGATGCAAATTGTCCTGAGTGATATTTAGAGTCATAGTTTTTCCTCCTTGGCTTCAATGAATTGAATAAATTTCATAGACTCTTCTGTATGCATGAGCAACTGGTCTACCAACTTGTAAGTCTTCAGTTCACGGATGAGTTCTTGTTTATTGAGGAGTCCATCTTCAATAGTGCAAAAGCAGCATAGACCTTGTCATTTGCCACAGGACCATTTTACACCGCTATTACTTGACAGTTAAGTCTGTATTTGCTGTTACAAAACCTTGAACTTCGTAACCAGCAGGCATTACTGCCTTTGTACCTGGAATAAAAATACAAGGCGTAAAAATTACACCTAATACAACTGACAGTGGTGTCCTATTTTTTCCACTAACCCTTACTTGTGTATTTGACAAGAAAATTCGTTCTCCTGAAGTTAATGTGATATCTGTAATATCAATGTTCAGCTTTCCTTTTGTTCCAGCTAAAGAACTTTTGTTTGCCAAAGTCACTTTCCCTTTAGCCACTGTACCTTGAGGAACAACAACAATGTCATCTACCTTGATATCAGATGTAACCCTAAAATCTACGAGGCTACCTTCATCTACATCGGCGGCCTTGACTTGTGAAACTGCTTGCAAGGGGATGAGTGTACC
>JAZQPD010000038.1:0-13235 GCA_045628285.1 Bacteroidaceae bacterium | reverse complement strand
TTAAGATGGGTTCTATAAATCCATTTGCACTGCGAAGTTACGAATAAGTGAGCGAAAAACCAAATTTATTTGAATCTTTCGTTATCTATTGCCATGTATAATATGCATGATGACGCTCGTCTGCTCACATATCTCAAAGCTGGGTGACTTTGACATTCTTGACAGTAAAGTTCTCTACATATTCCTGATGGAAGGCAGTGTTCTTGGCACGGATGGTGAGGTTCTCGAAGGTGAAGTCGGACATGTGGTACTGGTCCTCCTTTGGTTCCACATTGAAGAAGATGTCGCAGTCGAGGACTATGTTGCGCATGGTGATGTGGTTAGAGTACGACATCGGCACTTCCTTGCGGTCCTTGAGATCGTAAAACTGTGTCCATGGGCGGACAAGGAGAAAATTCTTGGCATTGCCGCTGATATCCTCAACCGTGATGTACTCGTAGCGCTGAGGTGTGTCGGGACGCATCTTGAGCCAGAGGATATTGCTTGCCTGATTGACCTTTATGCGACGTAGGATGATATTGTGGTCGAGGATTAACTCACTTCCACAGGTCATGCAACTATGGCAGAAACCATATTCGCAATCCTCCACGATGATATTCTCGTTGGCACCATTACCATTGTCGGACTGAGGACGTGAAGGTGAGTTGGGATTCCTGAGACTTAACGGCAGACAATCGTCTGCCCATGGTCCCTTACCGCCCTTTAGGGCTATGGCATCATCGTTGACAGACATGTAGCAACCCTTCACGAGCACGTTCCTACAGGCATCAATATCAATGGCATCGGTACTTGGAGCCTTTACCGGAGAGGCTGGCGAGGTGATGCGGAGATTGAGATATTTCACATTCTCACAGCGGTAGATATGAGTTGTCCAAAAGGGTGAATCCTTAAGATGAAGCCCCTCTATCTGTACGTTCCTGCATGAGGTAATGAGAATGAGCCGCGGTCGCATCTCGTCCTTGTTGGTGCATTTGGGATTCCATGCGCGACGCAACCAGAACGCCTTCCAGTATCGGAGTCCGTTGCCGTCAATCGTCCCCTTGCCCGAGATGGTGAAACCGTTGAGGCCAGTGGCATTGACCACTCCGGGGAAATACTTGCAACTCTCGCCCTCGATGCGTGAATCCATCACTGGGAAATCGCTGATGTCGTCGCTTCCCTTGAGCACGCCACCTTCCTCCACATGAAGATGTGTTCCCTGACGGAAAAAGAGTGCTCCGGTGAGGTAGGTGCCCTTTGGTACCACTATCACTCCCCCACCAGCCGATGCAGCCTTGTCGATAACTGTCTGTAGGGCTTCCGTCTGCACTTGCCCGTTGTCCTTCACACCGAAGTCGGTGATGCGATACTGACGGCCCAGTCTGCTGAGATCCGTAGGAATGACATTACTGAACCAGTCAGATATCGGTGTGCCATCAGGCCACTTTTCAGCCGCCGATATATGAACGGAGACTAATAATAATGCTAAAAAAATACAAATACGATTCACCATTTCGATTTACTATTTACAATTTATGATTTTTCATTTTTGTTGGCCGTTGGCCATTAGTCATTAGCCGTTAGTTTTTTTACTCATTTGCGGACCAATAGCTATGGGCAACTCCGAGCTTGTCTCGCCTGATGGTCGAAGCACCGGAAGAATAGCCAATGGCCGTTATTTCCAATTCCTCAATAGGGCTTTTCCTTTGCAAATGTAGAAAAAAAAATTCATTTTTCATTCTTCATTCTTCATTTTTTATTACTATCTTTGTGGAACATTTATGAAAAGTCAATTAATGCAACAGTAAATAACAGTAAATTCGTAAATTTTATGTCAGTACCAACTCCACACAATGCGGCTCAACTCGGCGACATAGCCGAAACCGTCCTCATGAGCGGTGATCCGCTTCGTGCCAAGTTCATGGCAGAACATTATCTTGAGAATCCAGTACAGTTCAACAGTGTCCGCGGAATGCTCGGTTTCACAGGCACTCACAACGGCAAGTGCGTCAGTGTGATGGGACACGGAATGGGTATTCCATCCATTGCCATCTACACCTATGAACTCTTCAACTTCTACAACGTGAAGACCATCATCCGCGTAGGAACAGCCGGTTGCATCCAATCGGGCATGAAACTGGGCGATATCGTCCTTGCGCAGGCAGCATGTACTGATTCCAACTATCTTAGCGGATTCAATCTTCCCGGAACATTCTCCCCGATAGCCAGTTTCGACCTGCTCTATAAGGCTGTACGCAACTGCGAAAAGTTGGGTTACGGCTACAAGGTTGGAAACGTGCTTTCATCCGACACATTCTATGATGAGAACGGACACTGGAGAAAATGGCAGAAGATGGGTGTCCTGGCAATAGAGATGGAAGCCACGGCCCTCTATGCCAATGCCATAAAGGCAGGCAAGCAGGCACTCTGCGTACTCACCGTCAGCGACAGTATCGTAGACGGCACAGCCACTTCCGCAGAAGAACGCCAGAACAGTTTCACAAGAATGATGGACGTAGCGTTCAGTTTGGTGGATTAGTCATTTCCTTAAGGCAGAATCATGGAAATAGAGATATTCGACGATATGGAGCAATGTACGGCCGACGAGGTCAGCCGTATGTTGCCCTTAGTGTCGGAACAGAGGCGGGCACAGGCTCTGAAGTTCCGTTTCACCTTCGGACAATATGCCTGTCTGAAGGCTACCGTAATGCTCCAGGGCATCATCGCAAGGGTGCGTCCCGACATTCCCCTGCCATTGACCTTCAATTACAACGAACATGAAAAACCATTCCTTTCCGGCTATCCCGATCTGTTCTTCAACATAAGCCATTGCAAGAACGGCATTGCGGTAGTTGTGGCCGACAAACCTGTGGGAATCGACATCGAGAGTTTCCACGATGCAGAACACGGACTGCTCGAAAAGACAATGAACCCCGAAGAATGCCGGCAGATAGCCTCGTCAGGAAACCCTGCCGCGGAATTCACAAGGCTGTGGACACGCAAGGAAGCCGTACTAAAACTCCGGGGCACAGGCATAACCGACGACTTGCATGCCACACTCTCCGGACCTGAACGGATTGATACAAAAACAAATCTGACCAAGCGATATGCCTGGTCAGTTGCCGTAGACAATTAATCCATAGGATATTTCACTCCCCACTCCTTCCGAAGAGCATCCATCTGCTGCATGATGGAGAGAGTTTCGTCATGTGGTATCATAGGTGATTCCATCAGTCCTGCCTCAAGACAACGCTTGCATTCAAGCACCTGGTATTCATATCCGTTCACCATATCCTCAGGACGTTCGTAGACTTCAGCCAGTTCATAATTCCTCCACACTTCTATCCTCTCCGGACAGTTCACATTGTCAATCCGTATATACCCCTCCTTACCGCTGATAATGCCCTGACGATCGTTCAGGGTAAGACATCCAGCCTGAAGATTAGCCATTTTCCCATCTCTATAACTCAACGAGATACACTCCATCATGTCCATTCCAGAAGGACCGAGATGGCAGTTAGTCACAGTACGGACTATGTCGGTACCGAAATACATCCTCGCGAAATTGAGGACATACACACCGAGGTCGAGCAATGCGCCTCCGCACAAATCAGGACGGACAATCCTCTCCTTTTGCTCCATCTCATAACAGAGGGTGGCAGTAAGGATTCTCGGTTCACCGATAATTCCGCTGTCCATTATTTCCTTCACCTTCATTGACAATGGCATATATCTCGTCCAGATGGCTTCTGTGATGAATAGGTTCCTCTCGCGAGCCAATGCCAGCAGTGCCTCTGCCTCACGGGCATTGGCTGTGAATGCTTTCTCCACAAGTACCGGCTTATCGTGCTCCAGTGCCAGACGTGCATGTGGATAATGATGGGAATGCGGGGTAGCAACATATACAAGGTCGACATCAGGGTCATCCACCAGTTGTTCATAACTCCCATACGCCCTGCATATTCCCCTCTCATCGGCGAACCGACGAGCCTTGTCGAGCGAGCGAGATGCTATAGCCAGTACTTCTGCCTCATCCAAAGGAGACAATGCCTCTGCCATCTTGTCGGCAATCCAGCCGGCACCAATAATTCCAACACGTAACTTATTCATAGCAATGATATTTTTACCTTCCATGGGATGAATCCAGTTCTTGCACTCTTCCTTCGGCAGGCTTAGGAACCACCTCTAAGCCTATGTATTCAGTTGCTTCATATGGCGTTCGGCATCCATTCTGAGGAAGATGAAAAGAAGGGTTGTGAATCCCCAGAGTGATGAACCTCCGTAACTGAAGAACGGCAACGGTATTCCGATGACCGGTGTCATTCCCAGTACCATTCCGACATTTACGAAAAGATGGAAAAGAAGTATGCATCCTACCGAATAGCCATATACCCGTCCGAGGGTGTCGGGCTGACGCTCGGCAAGTATGAACAGACGGATGATGAACAGCAGATACAGAATCAGCACACCGGCACTGCCGATGAAACCATTCTCCTCACCTACCGTACAGAAGATGAAGTCGGTGTCCTGTTCCGGTACGTACTTCAGTTTAGTCTGAGTACCTTTCAGGAATCCCTTTCCTGTAAATCCACCGGAACCGATGGCAATCTTTGCCTGATTGACATTATAACCGGCTCCACGCGGGTCATCCTTCGTACCGAGAAGAATCTCTATCCTAACCTTCTGATGGTCGCGCAGCACATTCTGGAAGACATAGTCGCAAACATAGAACGAGAGAGTGGACAGACAAGCAAAGAGAGTGATGAGTGCGTATCTATGATAACGCGTAGCCAAAGCCAGATACCCGAGATAGAGTATCATCACTATATCGACTATCAACTGGATAATGCATACATTAAACGGAATGACAAATGCCGAGAACAACCACGCCAACAGTTGTGCGCCACCTCCATAGAGTATCAGGTTCCTTACGACTACACCGTCCTTGCAGTAGACGCACACCATACCCAACGTGAAAAGATACGTAAGGAGGAGTACCCAGAACTCGCCTACGGATGTGGGCATATCGGTGATGTACTCATTTCCGAACTTCATCCCTACCACAAAATATACTATGAAGGCAAAGGCGGCGAAGAGCACCGAACCCGTCATGCCCTCACGGTACAACACGAGGAAGAGTGCCAGATACACCAATGCCGAACCCGTTTCCTGCTCCATGAGAATCAGGAGAATCGGCAAGAGTATTATTCCAAGTGCCTGCAGGAAGTCATGGCGGTTGTGGATATTGAAGCCATAGCGGTCCATCACCTTTGCAAGGGCTAATGCCACAGCAAACTTCGCCAACTCGGCCGGCTGCAGTTTAATAGGTCCGATAGGTATCCATGAGCGGGAACCCTTCGTATCGGGAGCAATGAAAACGGTAAGCAAAAGGAGCAACATCATTCCGATATAGAGCGACTTGGAGATGTCACAATAGAATTTCTTCTCGATGAGCAACAAGGTTCCTGCCAGAATGACAGCCGTGACCATCCAGATGAGCTGCTTTCCGGAATTGGAGTTCCATGTAAGGAGGTCAGGATTCGAAAAGTCATAGCATGCCCCACAAACCGAAAACCATCCCCACACAAGAAGGATGAACCAAAGACCGACTGCTATCCAGTCTACCGAGAGAAATATTCCCTTGTTGCTATGTGAACTTGTTGAGACCAATGAAGATATTTACTATTTATTATTTACTATTTACAAATTTACGATTTATTTACTGTTATATTATTTACGAATTAAAATTGTTAACTTATCATTCATTATTAACTTTTAACTGTTAACTAATTAGCCTTTAGTTTTTCACTTTCCATGTATTTGTCGAACATCATGCGTGCCAGCGGAACGGCCATCGTTGCTCCGTTGCCTCCGTTCTCCACATACACCGATATGGCGATTTTGGGATTCCTCCGAGGAGCAAACCCTACAAACACGGAGTGGTCAACACCCCTGTTCTCGGCAGTACCTGTCTTTCCGCATATCTCGTAAGGCGATGTACGGGCTTCCTTACAAGTACCGTTTATGACTGCCTGACGCATTCCGCTGATAACCGTCTCGTAATAGTAAGGGTCAACCATCGTGCTATGTTTTTCAAGAAGACTGTCTGCCACATGTCCTCCATGAACCCGTTTCACGATATGTGGAGTGATGTAATACCCTCGGTTGGCAATCGTGGCACCGAGGTTGGCAATCTGGAGCGGAGTAGCAGTCACCTCTCCCTGTCCTATCGAGATACTTGCTACCGTCAGCGGATTCCACTTGGCATAACGCTTGTCATAATATTCCGCGTTGGGTATCATGCCTCGAACCTCACCAGGAAGGTCGACTCCGAGTTTGTATCCGAATCCCATCGAGACCATATAGTCACGCCAGCGGTTCATTGCATCGTGAACAGAACCGTAGCGCGAACTGCTGTTGAACATGTAATAAAGTCCAAAACAGAAGAAACTGTTGCACGATACAGCCAGAGCCGTAGTGACATTGGCAGGTGACGGATGAAAGTGGCAACCCACCTTCATACCACGGAAATGAAAGCCTCCGTTGCAAGGGTAACTGGTGTTGCGGTTGATAATCCTTTCCTGAAGGAACATCAGTGCCTGGGTCGGTTTGAAAGTAGAGCCTGGAGGATACGCACCGCTGATGGAACGGTTGAGCAGAGGCCGCTGAGGGTCACGGCTCATTCGCATGATTCTCATTCCCCTCCCACTCCTTGTCATGCCGCGAGGGTCGTATGATGGTGCTGAGACCGCACAGAGGATCTCACCCGTCGACGGTTCGATGGCAACGATACTGCCTCTCCGTCCCGACATGAGTCTCTCACCGTATGCCTGAAGTTCATGGTCGATAGTGAGTGTCAGGTCCTTGCCCGGTTTTGGAGTCACATCGAGTTCGCCGTTCTGATAATGTCCGAGCAGGCGTCCTCTGGCATCACGAAGAAGTACCTCGACTCCTTTCTCTCCCCTCAGTTCCTTCTCGTACGAACGCTCCACACCCTGTTTTCCGATATAGTCGCCAGGGGAATAGTAATCGTCATTTTCAATATCAGTCGGCGACACCTCTGCCACATCACCCAGTATGTGCCCGCCTATGCCGTAGGTGTACTGTCGGACAGTGCGTTTCCTGACATAGAATCCCTTGAACCGGAAGAGTTTCTCCTGCAGGATGGAATAAGTAGACGGAGGAATTTGCGAACGGAACAACTGCTGCGAGAATGCAGAATACCCAGGGTTCTTCCTTGTGTCCTTTATCTGTGCCATCCTGTTGTCAAACTGACGGCGACTTATTCCAAGTGTATTGCAGAAATCTATAGTGTCGAGGTCACTTATCTCCCTCATCACCACCATCACATCGTAGGCAGCCTGATTGTAGACAAGCAGCTTGCCGTTTCGGTCATATATCAGTCCACGGGATGGGTATTTCACATTGTTGAAAAAGGCATTGCTGTTGGCATCTCCTGCATAGTCGTGAGGACCGAGTTGCAGATATGCAAGCCGGGCTATATAAACCAGCACCACCAGCAAGGCAATGCTACAGAGCACAAGATGTCTACTCTGATTTCCTCTCATTAGCAATCAGTTCTATAAGCAGCGATAGAAATGTCGTGACGAGAGTTCCGACAAGGATTGCTGCAAATGTAAGCAGGAAATTGGACATGCTGAATGCCTCAAGGAAATAAAACGCGAAATGCAGTACGAACAGTGCGGAAAGTGCATAAAGGATGTAGTTCGTCAGTCCCATTGTACGCAAGGTAGGACGGAACTTGTCCGTCTCATCCTTAGGCATGAATTTCTGGAGCAGATATGGCTGTATGAATCCCAAGAGGGTCATGCTTGCCATACCCATTCCCATCGTGTTGGAGAACAAGTCAAAGATGAACCCCGTCACAAATCCCCACACAACCAATGTTATTCTTGAGGAACTACATCTGAAACATAGAATCATATAACCAATGAGCAGAGGTGTGGCATAACCAAACAGATGGATGTTGTTCATCACCATCAACTGGATTGCCAGAAGCATGATCATTCTGCCTAACCGTGTCAGAGATTCGTATGACATTACAATTTATTTACGATTTACGAATTTACTATTTCTTCGGGCACTGCGACCACTCAGGCGAGCAGAGCTCGGAGTCCTATTTATTTACGAATTAGCCATTTACTATTTATGTGTCTCAAGTTCGTGTATTTTTTATTCATTCGTGCAGATTCGTGAGGATTCGTGGTTTATTTACGAATTACGAATTATGAATTATGAATTGTGAATTATGAATTACTCTGTATGGGGTCAGCCTTTTGTTCCAGACGGCGACGCTCCGCATGATGATAGTTGGTTATCACACTCACGTCCCTCAAGCAGGAGAAGTCCGTATAGAGTTTCACTGTGAGCATGTATGACAAACCATCAGAAGAATCATCAACCTTGACAACCTCTCCGATTGGTATTCCTGCCGGAAATATGTCCGAAAAACCGTTAGTTTCCACAACGTCTCCAACCCTTACATCGGCATGGCGAGGCACACCCGTCACTTCAGCCACTTCTGTGTCGCCCATCTTCCACTGCATCGTACCAAAGAAATGCGACTTGCCGAGACGGCAGCTGACCATAGACTTCACATTGATTATCGGCATCACTACTGCATAATGGTTAGATACAAGCGACACGATGCCTACTACGCCACTTGAGCAGATTACACCCATCTCGTTCCTTACTCCATCGGCATATCCTTTGTTGATTGTCATAAGGTTATTGCCCTTGTGGAGAGAGGCATTGATGACATCGGCACCAATTACCCTGAAGAGTTTGTTGCGTGAACGACGACTGTCGATATGATGTTTCTCCTTGAACGCAAGAAGTTCCTCACGCAACATCTCGTTCTCTGCTTCCAGACGATGATTGCGGCTCTTGAGTTCAAAGAAGGAAGTTATACCACTCGTCGCCTCATACACCGCACCCACAAAACTGTTTGCTGTCGTAAGGTAGGCACTGCCCTGATAGTTGTTCATCCTGAATAGCAAACAAAGGCTCAGTGCCTCCAGAAGGACAAACACGAACCAATGCTTGTTTACGGCAATAAACTCTATCAGACTTCTCATGCTTCTTCTCTGCCATTAGCCGACGGCTATTGGCCAGTTCTATCTCATCAGGAATGTGTAGTTGTGCACATTCTTCAATGCAATGCCCGTCCCCTTTGCCACACTATGAAGCGGGTCGTCGGCAACATGGAACTTTATCTTAATCTTCTCTGTAAGTCGTTTGTCGAGTCCTCTCAACTGTGCACCGCCACCCGTAAGCCAGATACCGTTCTTCACGATGTCGGCATAAATCTCAGGTGGAGTATGTTCGAGTGCGTTGAGCACTGCTGTCTCAATCTTTGCAACAGACTTGTCGATGCAATGCGCCACTTCCTGATAGCACACAGGTATCTCCATCGGCAGTGCAGTGATTCGGTTAGGGCCATGAACCACATAGTCCGAAGGAGGATTCTCGAGGTTTGTGAGAGCAGAGCCGACATTGATCTTGATACGCTCAGCCATTCTCTCGGAAACCTTCACGTTGTGCTGGCGGCTCATGTATTCCTGAATATCGGAAGTAAGGTCATCACCAGCCACACGAATGGAAGTATTTGAAACAAGACCACCCAAGGAGATAACGGCGATTTCAGTCGTACCACCACCTATGTCGACAACCATGTTGCCTTCAGGTGCCGTAACATCAAGACCGATACCTATGGCTGCTGCCATTGGTTCGAACAACAGATAGACATCCCTGCCTCCGCTATGCTCGGCACTGTCCCTCACGGCACGGAGTTCCACCTCAGTCGAACCAGAAGGAACACCGATAACCATTCTCAAGGAAGGTGTGAAGAGGTGCTTTCCTGTATGCATCATTCTGATCATACCGCGCATCATCTGCTCACAGGCATTGAAGTCCGCAATCACTCCATCCTTCAACGGACGGCTGGTGCGAATGTTCTCGTGAGTCTTTTCATACATCATCTTTGCCCTCTTTCCCACGGCAATCATCTTGTTTGTATGACGGTCGAGCGCAACCACAGAAGGTTCATCCACGACTATCTTGTCATTACAGATAATGATGGTATTGGCTGTACCGAGGTCCATTGCAATGTCCTGAGTCAGCGACATGAATCCCATTAGATTTCTATTCGAATAGCTCATGATTCAATTTCTTACATTTCAAATCGTTTTGCAAAGATAAGAAATAATTATGAAATACGAAATACGAATTACGATTTTTTTTCATCGCAACCCGCATTTCGTAATTTACCATTTACAGTCCAATTTATACCAACTTGTATAAATCGTGCTCCTGAATGTACCTCATTCCATATTTTCTGATGACTTCCGATGTATGTTCGGCATCGTTCGTACGGAATATCATTATGCCCTTTCCGTTGAGCAGGAATGAATACAGATAGGTGATGGAGATACCCTCTTCCTTGAAGGTCTCAAGTGTATTGGCCAGTTCGCCCACCTTGTCCTCAAGTTCGATGGCAAACACATCTGTCAGAGTGACGGAGATATTGTTTTCCTTCAATACCAGAAATGCCTTCGATGGCTCTGAGCAGATGATACGGAATATGCCATATTCCACTGTATCGGCAATATTGACTGCAAGGAGTTGTACACCTTCTTGTGTCAGCAGTTTGAGAATCTGGAGCATCGTACCCGACTTGTTCTCAATGAATACGGATAATTGCTGTATAGTCATATTTATTTACGAATTATGGAATTATGAATTAATTTTATTTACTATTTACGAATTTACTATTTCTTCGGGCACTACGGCCACTCAGGCGAGCAAAGCTCGGAGTCCTATTTACCGCAGAACACAGGTGATACATTCGTGCAGAGTGAGGATTCGTGGTTTATTTACGAATTATGAATTATGAATTATTAACTTATCATTCATTTTTAACTGTTAACTTTTAACTGTTAACTAATTATAAAGTGTCTTTCTGTTGTCCCTGACTCTCACTGCCTTGCCTTCGCTCTGAGGGAGGTTGCCGTTAGGAACCAGACGCACCTTTGGAGTGACGAGGATTTCGTCCTTGAGCCGGCGTATAATCTCCTTCTGGAGTGCAGCAAGCTGTGCAAAGTCATCGGTTGCCATCGGATTCACTTCTACCTCCACTGTCATTATGTCGTTGTTGTCGTCATTCTCGAGGGTAATGATGTAGTTCGTTCCGAGTTCCTTGAACTGCATGAGGATGGTCTCAATCTGGATTGGGAAGATATTCACACCCTTCAGGATAATCATGTCGTCACTTCTTCCCCTCATTCTGTCAAGCCGCTTGTGCTGACGGCCGCAAGGACATTCGCCAGGGAGTATGCGGGTCAGATCACGGGTACGGTAACGGAGCAGAGGCATCGCCTCGCGGTTGATGGTAGTGAGCACCAGTTCCCCGAATTCACCGTCTGGCACTGGCTCAAGAGTATCAGGATCAACTATTTCAACAATGTAGTAGTCTTCCCAGATATGAAGACCGTTCTGTTCCTTGCACTCAAAGGCAACACCAGGTCCGCACATCTCCGACATTCCGAAGGAGTTGTAGGCCTTCACTCCGAGCATCTCCTCAATCTTCTTTCTCTGTTCCTCGCTGTGAGGCTCGGCACCGATGATGAGAGTTGTCAGCTTGGTGTCCTTCCGCGGGTCAATACCTTCCTGCTGCATCACCTCGAAAAGTCTGGCAGCATAACTTGGAATGGCATGAAGGGCAGTAGTGCCGAAGTCCTTTATGAACTTAATCTGGCGGAGTGTGTTTCCGGCTGCAGCAGGGACGGTAAGCATTCCGAGACGCTCTGCACCATACTGGAAACCAAGTCCCCCAGTGAACATTCCGTAGCCCGACGAGTTCTGGAACACATCCGACGGACGGAGTCCGACCATGTGCAGGCAGCGTGCCACTGCATTTGCCCACTGGTCGAGGTCTTTCTGGGTATGCAGAATTACGGTCGGATTGCCTGTTGTACCACTTGAAGAGTGCAGACGCACACATTTGTCGAGCGAAACGGAAGCGATTCCGAACGGATAGGTATTTCTCAAATCCTGCTTTGTCGTGAATGGAATTTTGCGGAGGTCATCCAATGTCTTTATACTCTCTGCGGTAATTCCGCATTCACCGAGACGCAGCTTGTAGAACGGTGAGTTCATGCAGTGCTCTACTGTTGCCTTCAATCGTTTGAGCTGCAATGCCTCGATTTCCTCACGCGACATCATCTCAAACTCGGGATTAAAACAATCTTCTTTTTTCATCATTTGTCCATTTTTAACTGTTAACTTTTAACCGTTAACCAATTACATCTTTCTGTTGTCTATCACATGCGATGCCTTTCCTTCCGAGCGTTGGATACTTCCAGGAGGGAGCAAGTCCACCTGTGCAGTGATTGAGAGCACACTGCGGAGCCTCTGCGTGAGAGCCTTCTTCTTCTGTTCCATGAGCGGGAAGTTGTCCACGAAATACTCCGGCTTCAGTTCCACCTGCAGTTTCATAGTGTCGAGGTTGCCCTTTCTATCTACAATAATCATGTATTGAGGGGCAAACTCGCCGGCACTCAGGATTACGCTCTCCACCTGTGAAGGAAAGATATTGATACCTCGGATGATGAGCATGTCATCGCTTCGGCCAAGGATCCGTCCCATCCTCACACTTGTACGTCCGCACTGGCACGGGCTGTGGTCGAGAGTAGTCAGATCCTTCGTACGGTATCTGAGCAATGGCATTCCTTCCTTAGAGAGAGTTGTGAACACAAGTTCACCGACCTCTCCATCACCCACATTCCCCATTGTTTCCGGATTGATGAGTTCCGGGAAGAAATGATCCTCATTGATGTGCGACCCACACTGAGCCTCACATTCATAACTCACTCCAGGTCCGGAAATCTCGCTCAGTCCGTATATGTTGTATGCCTTGATTCCAAGTCGCGATTCTATCTCATGCCGCATATCCTCCGTCCAGGGTTCAGCACCAAAGGCTCCGACACGGAGTTTCAAGTCCTTCGGGTTGATGCCCATCTTTTCCATTGTCTCTGCAAGATGCAGGGCATACGAAGGAGTACAGGCCAGACCGGTTATTCCGAGGTCCCTCAGCAGTGTGATATGCTTCTCCGTGTTGCCTGTGGATGCCGGAATCACCGTAGCACCCAGCCGTTCCACTCCGTAGTGTACGCCAAGCCCGCCGGTGAACAGTCCGTAGCCGTAAGCCACCGAGAATATATCATCGCGCGTAAGTC
>JAZQPD010000037.1:0-13239 GCA_045628285.1 Bacteroidaceae bacterium | reverse complement strand
TTAAAAAGTCGGATACATAAAGAGTGCTTACAAAATGATAGATGATATGCTTCTGCCATCAAATAGAGAGGTCAACATTCCCATTGTTTAGGATATTTCTATCTGAATAATTAGCAAAATGAAAGTAAATTTCATTGTCTTTCAAAATAGGCACGTTTTAAAGTGGACTCAACTGATTTATTTTGTATTTCGCTCACTTATTCGTATCTATCACTGTCGCGCAAGATACTCACGCTCGGAAATAAAAATAAATACTGATTTATTTTGTATTTCGCTCACTTATTCGTATCTTTGTCGCATAATACGCAATCAATATCCGTAAATATAATGAAAAAGCTCTTTTTTAGGTCTAAAGGACTACAGGACCTCAGGTCTGCAAGTTTGATGGCGATTATCGCACTTTTCACTCTGAGCGCAGACGCTCAGAACCCTATCATTCGCAATCAGTTTTCGGCTGACCCTTCTGCCTTGGTGGTCGGGGACAGGGTGTATGTGTTTCCTTCGCACGACATTCCGGCTCCTGACGACTACGGGAGGAAGGACTGGTTCTGCATGGCGGACTATCACGTGTTCTCTTCGGAGAACCTGACCGACTGGACCGACCACGGAAAGATCGTGGACCAGAAGGATGCGGAATGGGTGAACAGCAAGTCGTACAGCATGTGGGCTCCTGACTGCAAGCCTCACAACGGCAAGTATTACTTCTATTTCCCTGCCCTGATGAAGGTGGGCGAGGGGCAGAGATTCGGTGGCTACAGGGTTGGCGTGGCTACTGCCGACAAGCCTGAGGGTCCGTACACCATCATGCCCAAGCCTATAGAAGGCGTGGGCGGCATCGACCCTTGCATCTTCGTGGATGATGACGGCAGCGGCTATCTGGTATGGCCGTCAAGGGGGTTCGTGATCTGCAAGCTGAACGACGACTGGACTACACTCTCTGACCAGCGTCACACAGTGGAGGGCGTGCCTACCAAGGGGCTGACCGAGGGACCTTACCTCTTCAAGAGGGGGGAATACTACTACATGACCTTCCCTTGGGCAAGGGAGAACACGGAGGTGCTGGCTTACTGCATGGCCAAGAACATCTTCGGTCCGTACGAATTCAAGGGTGTGTTCTTCGAGGAGCATCAGAACGGTTGCTGGACGAACCACCACTCCATAATCAACTTCAAGAACCAGTGGTACATCTTCTACCACTGCAACCACTATTCTCCGAGTTTCGACAAGAACCGTTCGGTCTGTGCCGACTCGCTCTTCTTCAATGAGGACGGAACGATCAAGACGGTGAAGCCTACCCTGCGCGGCATCGGTGTGGCAAAGGCTGGGTCGTTGCTGGAAATCGACCGTTACAGCACCATCTCCGGCGATGCCTACATCGACTATCACGACACCCTCGACTGTTTCCGCGGATGGAAGACCATCTTCCCTAAGAAGGAGGGCAAGGTGACCTTCAACACGGTGGACTTCGGCAAGGGGGTGAAATATGTTCAGGCAAGGGTACGCGCTCCTAAGGGCGGAACTCTCACGGTCGGTGCTCCGAAGGTGTTCGCAAATGTCGAGGTTCCTGCATGTGACGACTGGAAGGTGGTGAGCATGAAGGTGAAGAAATCGCCTAAGGGCATCCAGAATCTTGAAGTGGCACTGAAGAGTGGCGAGAATGTAGAGGTTGACTGGGTGACTTTCAATCAGCCGCCTCTTGACAAAGGCGGTTTTGCTACGGGCAAATACCGCAACTACTTCCTTGAGATGGGCTTCAGCCAGAAGGAAATCGATGCCAAGCTGGAGTCTGTAGTCAGCGATGTGTTCTACGGTCCTCACAAATGCTATTTCGAAGTGGGCGACTCGCTCGGCTACATCTCTGACGTGAAGAACCACGACGTGCGTACTGAAGGAATGTCGTACGGAATGATGATTGCCGTTCAGCTGAACAAGAAGGACATCTTCGACCGCCTGTGGCGTTGGAGCAAGAAGTACATGCAGATGACTGAGGGTCCCGGCAAGGGCTATTTCGCCTGGAGTTGCAAGACTGACGGCAGTCGCAATGCCAACGGTCCGGCTTCCGACGGCGAACTCTACTACATCACTTCACTCATCTTTGCCTCAAACCGCTGGGGCAATGACACAGGAATCAACTACCTCGCAGAGGCTCAGTACATCATCAACGAGTCGTTCAACAAGAAAGGACAGAGGGGTTCGGGTCCGCTCATCGACCCTGACACCCAACTCATCACCTTCGTTCCCGGAGCAAACTACACAGACCCTTCATACCACCTCCCAGCCTTCTACGAAGTATGGGCAAAGTGGTTGAACGACGGTCGTTCGGAATATTGGATGCAGTGTGCCGACAAGAGCCGAGAATATCTCCACAAGAGCATCAACCCTTCAAACGGACTCAATCCCGACACCAACAACTACGACGGTTCACAGACTCGTGGCTGGTTTGGTTCTCCTGGTTTCCGTTTCGACTCATGGCGCGTGCCTATGAATATCGCGCTCGACTATTCCTGGTCGTGTGCCGACAAGGACTGGCAGCAGAACTACGGAAACACTTTCCAGAGTTTCCTCTATTTCCAGGGTGTCGACAAGTTCGTTGACCAGTACAACTGGGACGGCACTACCCCTGAACGCCCTATGCGTGCAGGCAACTTCCCTCCGGCTCTGCGTCACTGCATCGGTCTTGTAGCCACTTCAGCAGCAGTGTCGCTCGTCTGCAACCACGGCAAGAGCCGCGAGTTCGTTCAGCAGTTGTGGGATTCAAAACTCGAACCGCTGCCTGACGGATTCTTCGATGAATACTACGACAGCCTCCTCCGCCTCTTCGCTTTCATGCACCTGAGCGGAAACTACAGAGTGATTGGAAAGTAGGAATGGGTAATAACGGCCAAAAAAAATAAATCGTAAATAGTAAATTTAAATAGCAAATATCATTATGAACAAATTAAGATTATTTGCCATTGCTCTCGGAATGTGGGCATTGGGCGCAGTTGGAGCACAGGCTCAACTTGAAAATTATTTTGCTCCTGCTTCAGCAAAGGTGATGACTCCGGATCAGGATGGTTTCATCCGTCGCTGGATGTTGCTTGAGCCATTTCAGAAACAAAACCGTTCGAACACAGTATTCGTGGACAGTTACATCCGCGATGCATTCAAGCAGAATGCTCCTGAATTGTCGGCATTCCCTACTGACGGACAGAAGGCTAAGATTGGTGATCAGGAACTCACCTGGCACGCAATGGACAGCAAACTCTTCAATGTGAAGTTGTTCCGTTTCGCTTCTGAAAACAAGTGGACTTATTACGGAATCATCTTCTGGGCAACTACCATCATCAATTGTGACGAGGACATCAAGAATGTAAGAATGGCCGTAGGTTCGAACTCTGCTTCAATGTGGTGGCTTAACGGTGAAGAGGCTGTCATCCTTTCAGGTGACCGCCGTATGGTCAAGGACGACTGCACATCCGGCCGTCTCACTCTCAAGAAAGGTCAGAACATCATCAAGGGTGCCGTCATCAACGGCCCTGGCATGAGCGACTTCTGTCTGCGTTTCCTCAACGAAGACGGTACTCCAGTGAAGAATGTAACAGTATCTGTTAAATAATGGATTTATGGTTTATGATTTAGCGGAAGTTAAATAGTAAATAATTCAACTTTAGCATGTATATTAAAACATTAATGGCCATTAATCTAAACATTAATCAGACATTAATTTTATTTATGGCTGATGGCATGTTTATATCAAATCATAGTCAATGATTATTAATGTCCCGATTAATGTTTAAATTAATGTCTGATTAATGTTGAAATAAAATAATGTAAATCAATAGCATACAAACTTGAGAAACTTGAATAAATAATCCAAATTGTAAATAAATAGTAAATAGTAAATTTGTAAATCGTAAATATCATTATGAACAAGAAAATATTAGCATTGAGCTGTGGTCTCATGGCTCTCAGTTTTGGAGAAATTCAGGCTCAGATTGGTTCACCATTCATTCACGACCCTTCTACATTGGTGGAATGTGATGGTAAGTATTATACATTCGGAACTGGTGGAGGTGGTCTCATCTCTGAAGACGGATGGAGTTGGCATAGCGGAGCAGAACGCCCGGGTGGTGGTGCTGCACCGGATGCAATGAAAATCGGTGACCGTTATCTCGTAGCGTACAGTACTACTGGTGGTGGTCTTGGAGGTGGTCATGCCGGTCGTGTCGTCACTATGTGGAACAAGACCCTCGACCCTACTTCACCTGACTTCAAGTTCACGGAACCAATCGAAGTAGCCAACTCAGCAGACCTCGAAGACTGCGACGCAATCGATGCCGGTCTGATTCTCGACCCTCAGACAGGTCGCCTCTGGCTTACCTACGGTACTTACTTCGGTTTCATCCGTCAGGTGGAACTCGACCCTAAGACCGGTGAGCGCGTAAAGGGCAACAAGGCAAAGGACATTGCCATCGACTGTGAGGCAACTGACATGATCTACCACAATGGCTGGTATTATCTCCTCGGAACTCACGGTACTTGTTGCGACGGAGTGAACTCTACCTACAACATCGTTGTAGGCCGTTCACGCAGTGTCAACGGTCCGTTCATCGACAATGTCGGTCGTGACATGATTCAAGGTGGCGGTAAGTTGGTCATCGGTGCAAGCGAACGCCTTGCTGGTCCTGGTCACTTCGGACGTGTCATTCTTGAAGAAGGTGTTGAAAAGATGTCTTGCCACTTCGAGGCTGACTTCGATCAGGGTGGTCGCAGCACTCTCGGCATCCGTCCTCTCCTCTGGGTGAACGACTGGCCGGTTGCCGGTGAACTTCTCCGTGAAGGCACTTACGAAATCGAATCTGTACGTCGTGGATATTCTCTCGAACTCTCTGTTGACTTCGTACGCCTCGAAGTACCTCGTCGTGGCGGTTTCGGCGGTATGATGGGATTCGGTGGCTTCGGCGGTTTCGGTGGCGGTGCAAACCGTCCTGCAAACGGACAGGCTGCCAATCGTCCTGCACAGGGTGCTCCTCAGGGTGCTCCTCAGGGTGCAAACCGTCCTGCACAGGGTGCTCCTCAGGGTGCTCCTGCCGGTTTCGGTGGTTTCGGTGGATTTGGCGGTGCTCAGGGTGGTGCTCGTCCTGCACAGGCTCAAGAGGCTCCAAAGCCAATTGAACAGCAGACTCTCCTTGATGTCTACGACACATGGCCAAAGGGTGAAATCTATGCCCGTATGGCTGACTACATGGCTCGTCCTCACCAGAAGTGGGAAATCACTGCCATTCCTGATTCTGCAGGTTATCTTGGTGGTCCTTACTACAAGATTGTCATCGCAGGTACAAAGCGTGCCCTCGCTGTAAACGAAAATGCAGAGGTCATCACAGTTCCTAAGTACACTGGTGCCAAGGAGCAGATGTGGCGCATCGACCAACTCACTGACGGTACTTACCGCATCATGCCAAAGATTCAGCAGTTCAAGGGCCTCGACATCAAGGGTTCAATTGCTCTCGTTTCTGCAGGTGACTGTACTCCAGCCCTTGCCAAGTTCGACATGAGCACTGACAACTCCAAGTGGAACCTCAAACTTTTGCTAGACTCCAAACATTAATACATAAATCCGAATTGCGAAATCCGAAATACGAGGAGATGCATCTGAATTGATGATACCGACTCGGATTTCGGATTTTGCAATTGATAATTGACTATTATATGACTAATACATCTGCATCACGCTTCTGCATAAGAACCATCATGGCTCTTGCACTGGTCATGACAATGGCTTTCGGCCATATTTCCGAAGTCATGGCTCAGCCTGACCCTAACTTCCACATCTATCTGTGTCTCGGTCAGTCGAACATGGAAGGACAGGCATCTCCTGAGGCTCAGGACCAGAAGGACATAAGTAGCCGTTTCAAGATGATGGCTGCCGTGAGGTTCACTTCGCCTCAGCGCATAACTTACAAATGGTATAAGGCCACTCCTCCGCTATGCCGGCCTGAGACTGGCCTGTGTCCGGTGGACTATTTCGGTCGTACCCTGACTGAAAACCTGCCCGACTCAATCACTGTGGGAGTCATCAATGTAGCCGTTGCAGGCACTGCAATCGAATTGCTCGACAAGAACTACACGGTGAACTACCCTAACTATAAGAATCTTCCAAACTACAGTGAATCGTGGTTCAAGCAAAAACTTGCAGCCTACAACGACCAGCCTTACCAGCGCCTGCTTGAGTGTGCCAAGAATGCACAGAAGGCAGGTGTCATAAAAGGCATACTCCTCCATCAGGGCGAGACGAACAACGGTCAGGAAGACTGGCTCTACAAGGTGAAACTCATCTACAACAACCTGCTTACCGACCTCGGACTCGATGCAAGGGACACTCCTCTCCTTGCAGGCGAGACTGTAAGCAAGGACGCAGGTGGTTCTTGCTGGCAGCACAATGACATCATTGCCAAATTGCCTACAGTCATCCCCAATTCCTATGCAATCTCTTCAAAGGATTGTCCTATGTCGCTTTCCGACGGACAGAATGTTCATTTCACCGCAGAAGGTTACCGTATGTTGGGCAGACGCTACGGCGAACAGATGCTCAAATGCCTCGAACAGGGCAGCATCGACATCCCTGAATGCAAGGACAACATCAGGGACGGAGTATTCCCAATGACCAAGGATGCCATCGACCCTTCGATTCTCCTGAAAGGAACCTGCAATGTGACTCCGTCGTTCGTATCTCTCACCTCTGCAAAGGGTGGTGTTGCAGGATGGTATTTCAACAAGACGGTTGATTTCACTCCATATAAATATCTCGTGGTTGACTTCAAGACAGCACCGTCAGAGAAGGTTCAGATTCGTCTCTACGATGCCGTGAAGTCGAAGGGAGGATGCCATGTCGTCTCCACTTCTGGAGAGAAGCGTGTCGTCATCGACTTCAAGGATGTCCCTGCAACGGTTGACCTCGGTCACATCTCCACTGTCGGATTTGCCACTAACGGCACTACGGTCTACCTCTCTTCCGTATTCCTAAGCCAGGACGGTGAGAACCCAATTACTCCGGCAGAACCTGGTCCCGACCCTAATTTCCAAATTTACCTCTGCTTCGGACAGTCGAACATGGAAGGAAATGCCACTCCTGAGGCAAAGGACAAGAATGGTGTCAGCGAACGCTTCAGGATGATGGCAGCAGTAGACTTCAGTTCTCCTTCACGAAAGATGTACGAATGGTATACCGCCACTCCTCCGCTCTGTCGTCAGGGAACCGGACTCACCCCTGCCGACTGGTTCGGCAGGACTATGGTCGACAATCTGCCTGATTCCGTCACCATCGGTGTCATCAATGTGGCAATAGGCGGTACGGCAATTGAGTACCTCGACAAGAACTACGGAGTGAACTATCCTACCAAAGTACTTGCCTACGAGGCCGACTGGTTCAGAGGCTATATGTCGCAATATGCCAACCAGCCCTACCAGCGTCTGCTCGAATGCGCCAAGCGTGCACAGAAGGCTGGTGTCATAAAGGGATTCCTCCTCCATCAGGGCGAGTCGAACAACACCCAGCAGGACTGGATATACAAGGTGAAACTCATCTACAACAACCTCATCACCGACCTCGGACTCGATGCAAGGGACACCCCTCTCCTTGCAGGCGAGATGCTGAGTCAGGCAATAGGCGGTTCATGCTATGGCCACAATGCCGTGATAGCAAAATTGCCTACAGTGATTCCAAATGCTTATGTAATCTCTTCCAAGGATTGTCCTCAGGCGGGTGACGGACTCCATTTCAGTGCCGAAGGATACAGAATGATTGGCAAACGCTATGCAGAGCGTATGCTCAAGTGCCTCGAGAAGGGCAGCATCGACATCCCTGAATGTACCGACACCATCGAGGACGGTGTATTCCCAATGACAAAGGCTGCCATCGACCCTAATATCCTCCTTGAAGGCAGTTGTACTGCGTCGAGTCAGCTTCTCTGCATCAAGTCTGCCAAGAGTGGTGTTGCCGGATGGTATTTCAGCAAGACAGCCGACCTGTCCGGTTACAAGTATCTTGTCCTCAACTTCCGCAAGGCCCCTAACGCAAAGAACATTCAGTTCCGTCTCTACGATGCTATGAAAGAAAAGGCAGGATGCTATGTCGTTCCTGTCACAAACGAGAAGCACCAGGTCATCGACCTTAGTGCCATTCCTGAAGGATTCGACCTCAGCCATGTATCTACCGTTGGATTCGACACAGAAGGCGAGACGCTTTACATTACCTCTGTATTCCTCAGCCAGGACGGTGAAAATCCTGTAGGAATCCAGAGCGTGAACATCTCCGACAGAACCGCTTCCGACAATCTCTACTACGACCTCAGTGGCCGGGCAATCTCCTACGGCCAACTCCCTTCAACAAAAGGAATATACATTCATAATGGCAAAAAAATATTGGTAAGATGAAAGCACTTCTAAAATCAGCAAGCCACCTGTTCGTGTCAATCGCACTTTTCACCCTTCACATGGTTGGTGAGATTGTCGAACCATCACTTTCCCTTTCGGCTCAGAACTCTGGGCTGACCATTACTCCCCTGAGTAGGAATGCGGTACGCATACAGTATCAGAAACCGTCGGAGTCGCGTCTGCCTGAATGGCTCTATGTCAGCAATGCCCCATACACCGGCAAGACAGACTTCAAGGTGGAGACCGACAATGGCAATGTAGTCATAAGGAACAGGAAAGGTACAGCCGTGTTCCAATCCACAAACATCCGCCTTACTCCTTCCTCTGTGCAGGGCGTACCTACGAACATTGCCGAACTGTCGTTCCGATCACCGGTAGAGGGCAAGGAATACCAGTATGGTCTCGGACAGTTTCAGGACGGTTATTCCGATGTCAGCGGACTCTCCCGCAGGCTCACTCAGGTCAACACTCAGATTTCCATTCCCATGCTCCTTTCCAGCAACGGCTATGCCATCCTCTGGAACAACTACGGAATGACCGAGTTCAATCCTTGCGGAAACTCCGTGAAGATGCAGACAGTAGCAGATGCCGGACACACCACCGAAGTGGTCAATGCCACATCCACCCTCGGAAACCGTCGTGAAGTGCGTCACAGCGACTCCTTCTCTGCCGACATGGAAGTTGCTTCCGAAGGCGACTACACCATCCTCCTTGATGTAGGCCAGCAGATGGCACGCAAGCACTGGCTTTCCATCGACGGGAAGGTCATCATCGATGTCAACAACACCTGGCTGCCTCCTACCACCTCCCTCCGTATCCACCTCACAAAGGGTACTCACAAGGTGGTGGCTGGCGGTTCCCGTGGCGACAAACCGACTCTCTACTGGAACAAGGTTGACGAATTTACCACCTTCCGTTCGCCAGTGGCAGAATGTGTCGACTTCACAGTGTTCCTCGGTTCGGCTGACGAGATTGTCGCATCTTACCGCAGGCTCACAGGCAAGGCCTCACAGATGCCTCACTGGGTACTCGGATATATCCACTGCCGCGAGCGGTTCCACAGCCAGGACGAGATTATATCCACAGCCCGACGCTTCCGCGCCGACAACATACCTCTTGATGTCATCGTACAGGACTGGCAGTGGTGGGGCAAGTCCGGCTGGAACGCCATGCAGTTCGATGAACAGTATTATCCGAACCCAAAGCAGATGATGTCGGAACTCCATGCCATGGACGTACGTCTCATGCTCTCCGTATGGTCGAAGATCGACAGGAACTGCGAGGTCGGAAAGCAGGCACAGCAGAATGGATACTACATCAAGGGCACCGACTGGATTGACTTCTTCAATCCCGAGGCATCAGCCTACTACTGGAAGAACTTCCGCGAGAAAATCATCCCTACCGACATTGACTGCTGGTGGCAGGACGCCACCGAACCAGAGAACGACGACCTTGTCGGGCGTAAGGTATGGAACGAGACCCTCCCTGGAGAATTTGTCCGCAATGTCTATCCGCTCATGGTCTGCCGCACCGTCTATGAAGGTGCCAGGGAAGCAGGTCAGGCGAATCCGTTCATCCTCACCCGTTCCGGATTCCCAGGCATCCAGCGCTATGGTGCCGCTCTCTGGTCGGGCGATGTAGGCAACGACTGGGAAACCCTCCGTCGTCAGATTTGCGGAGGACTCGGACTCATGGCGGCAGGCATTCCTTGGTGGACATACGATGCAGGAGGGTTCTTCCGTCCAGGCGACCAGTACACCAACAAGGACTATCAGGAACGCATGCTCCGTTGGATTCAGACATCCGTGTTCCTACCACTTATGCGGGTACACGGCTATATGAGCAACACCGAACCATGGAACTACCCGGAGGAAGTGCAGAAGAACTTCATCAGCCAGATACGTCTGCGTCATCGTCTGCTCCCTTATATCATCAAGGAAGCCGACCTCGTATCTTCCGACGACTATACACTCATGCGTCCACTCCTTTTCGACTTCCCTGCCGACGAGCAGGCACTCCGTCAGGACACCGAGTACATGTTCGGCCACAACCTCCTCATCTGTCCGGTCTGCAAGTCCCTCAAGGCAGGAGAGGTGAACACCCAGAGAGTCTATCTCCCGAAGAACAAGTCCGGCTGGTACGATTTCTGGACAGGCAACCACTTCGATGGCGGGCAGTATGTCGATATGCCTATCACCATCGACCACATCCCTGTATTCTCCAACAGCAGGAAAGTTCTCCTGAGCAAGTTCTCCGAACCTTGAACCCGGGACAGGTGCCATACAGGTTATGATGAGAGAATAACTGGCAGTTTTTATTATGAATAGAAAAAATTTTGTACTGACGGCAATAATTGCCGTTGTGATGACGGGATGTGAAAAAAATGAGATTTCACATCCCGGGAATCAGGACAATCTTATCGTCTAATGCGGATTTCGTCATTCTGGATGAGGACGTGCTGACATGTGACGCGCATACTCTCAGCGAAGTAAAGGTACTCAAAACTTTTTTTGAGGGGAAGGAAGTGTATAGCGGTGTTCTATTTCCGTAAAAAACGCGGTATCTTCACAGACCCCGCGTTTGGTATTTAACCGGATTCAAAATTAATTGAACAGTTAAATAATAAAAGGCTATTTTATTTTTTCTCTTATTTCTACTTTCCTATCTCCACATGAGTCTTTCCGCTCACGTTGGCATTGTTGCCACCACCATACACATTGCCTGTGATGTTGGCACCCTTGCCGGATACCGATGTAGTTCCGTCGGCACGGAGAATGGCGACAGTATTGCCAATGTTCACGTTCGTATTGCCCCTTACGTCAGCCTGGTTGCCACCGCCGTATACTGTACCGATAGCACCGAGTTTGCCATCTGGATTGGCTGTGTAGGCACCATTTGAATCCGGAGACTTCACGTCAGGATCATACTTGCCTGCAACCTGCTGGATGTTGACTGTCGGATTACCTACAACCACAGCCTTTGCACCATAGCCACCACCGAATACCTTGCCGATTTCCGAGCATGAGATGATGTTGACTCTTGGATTGTCCTTAGGATAATCGCCCGCTGTCATTACATTGCCATCCTCGTCATATCCGTAGATGGAATAGGCAGCCTGGTTGCCGCAGCCATAGAGTTCATCGATTCTGATTGGCTTACATCCGGTCTCATCGATTGTCACTGTGATGCTGCCGTTGAGGTTACCGCCGATGTTGTTGCCGCCGAAAACCTTGTTGAACATTCCGCTGGTGATGATAAGGTCTACGTCAGCAGTGAGGTCGGCATTCTTTGCACCGCCGTATATCTCGTTGAACGTGTCGACACATCCGAGTTGGAATGTAAGTCCCTCGCCATAGAAGTCAGCCTGGTTTCCTGCACCGTATGCCTCATTGACATAGAGAGTACATGATGTCGGAGTACCCCAGCCCGCAGGCACATCGCTCGTCGGTTCCACGTTCTGGTCAATCAGGATGCTGATGTCGTGCTTGATGTCGCCGCGCATGTTGCTTCCACCGAACACACCGCCGGTTCCTTCCTCATATCCGCCGTCTGTCACCACACCGATGCTTCCACCGTATATCTTGGTTGTTGCATCGCCCGTAGCTAATGGCTCACGCTTGTTTGACCTGTTGTAGCCCACATTGGCTGCTGGTTTCGACTCATCTGCTCCGTTGCCGCCACCGAATACACTGCCTCCGATTGAGCCACCCCATACGGTGACATCCGTCTCATAGATGTTGGCTGCATTTCCGCCGCCGTAGACATCTCCAGCAATCTCGGTTGCGCAGTCGCGGATAACCACCGTTGACTTGCCCTCTACGGTTGCCTCATCGCCGCCGCCGAACACACTTCCGCCAATCTTCACGCTGTGAGCCGGCAGCCAGTCGCCGACATTCACATTGGTGTTGCCGATTATATGTGCACCGGTGCCGTTTTCACGTGTTCCCTTTCCGCCTCCGAACACACTGCCAGTCATCTCGCAGTTGAGGATATTCACTGTAGTCATACCGTTGTCGTATTCGGCAAGGTTGCCACCGCCATATACTGTGCCGAGAGATGATTCGCAAGGGTATTTGTCCTTGTCCCAATTCACGGTCACAGTGATGTCGCCGTTGATGATACCGCTCTGGTTGTTGCCGCCAAAGACCGTTCCGATGTTTCCTGCCTTAATGTTGAGGTCGATGTCGCCCGTCATGTTAGCTGCTTCAGCACCTCCATATACGGTACCGATATGGTCACAGCAGCCAATGTCGATGTTGGCCACGTTACTTGCAGCCATGTTTCCACCACCACAGAGTTTGGTTATATTGATAGGGCAACCGCCGCCAGCTGCGTGTTCTGTTTTTTCAGGACAGTTAGGTTCGCCCTGTGCCACTGTGATATTGATTTTTCCTGTAACGGCACCACTATTGTTGTTGCCGCCATATACATTAATAATTTGTCCTCCGGTAATTGTGAGATCAATATCACCATTTACGTTGGCTCCGTATCCGCCACCAAACACATTGCCGATAGTGTTTCCGCCTTCGATGAGAACCTCTGTACCAGTTACCGTCGCGGCATTACCTCCACCATATACATATTCTATGCTATTTTCGCAGTTATGCACAGTCACCGAAGGCTCACCATTGTAGTTTGCCCGGTTGCCGCCACCAAACACAGCAGAGATGGCATAGTCGTCTTCCACCTCAGCTGGGTCGGTGTTCCAGATGTCAACTGCAACCGTACTCCTCGGAGTACCATTCACATTGTTGCATCCATAGATGGCATTGCCTTCACCCTTAACGCTACCACCATGCACAGTCACCTGAACAGGGCCATACA
>JAZQPD010000036.1:0-8422 GCA_045628285.1 Bacteroidaceae bacterium | reverse complement strand
ATGGCAAAGAGCAGCACCGATGACGTAGCCCTTTCTACTCCGATGTAAGGCGACACTTCCATTATCTTGTAAGGCTCGCCTCCCATCAATCCGCAAGGGGTGGCATAGTTGAGGGCAAATCCAGAGATGGTGACTTTGAAGAGTTTCAGGAAAGGTACATTGCATTCCCCACTACCCTTAATAATAGTCTGCCATGTGAGGGCATTCATGAAATAAAGCACAAGCCACATACCAAGAATCGGTATGAGCCAATACCCTGCCCTCTTCAGGTCGGTCCACATCTCATCGAAACTCACGTCGAAGGTGAGAATCATGATGATGATGGCAACGAGACCGAAAAGGAAGAATATGTTGTCGGCTTTCTTTCTCAATCTATCTGGTCGAGTTTTAGTTTGTCACTGTCGTCTCTCTTCTCGAAATACTGTCTTTCAAGAGGATGGGCACGGCTCATGTCGTATCTCTTTCTGTTGCGGTAAATGTCTATCGCCATGTATACAGCCTTGCGGAAAGAAGTCTCGTCGGCAAGGTTCTTGCCTGCAATGTCGTAACCGGTTCCGTGAGCCGGTGAGGTACGGATTATCGGAAGTCCGGCAGTGTAGTTCACGCCCTCTCCATTGGCTATTGCCTTGAACGGTGCAAGTCCCTGATCGTGGTACATGGCAAGTACTGCATCGAAATTCTTGTAGGTCTCTGCACCGAAGAAGCCGTCGGCAGCATAAGGTCCCACACACTTTATTCCCTGTTCAAAACATTCCTGGATGGCAGGTTTGATTACGGTGTTCTCCTCGTCACCGATCACTCCTTCGTCGCCACAATGAGGATTCAGCGAGAGGACGGCTATACGAGGGATGTCAATGCAGAAATCGCGTTTGAGCGACCTGTCGAGTATTGTTAGTTTCTCCTTTATCAAGTCTTTCGTGATTGTGGTACTCAACTTGGAAATGGGTACATGAGTGGTAACCAGTGCGACTCTCAGGGTATCTGTCATCAGGATCATCAGAGCCTTCTCGCCCTTGCCTGCCTTTGCCTCTACATACTCTGTATGTCCGGGGAACTTGAAGTTCGGGTTCTGAATGGTATGCTTGTCAATTGGAGCCGTTACCAGCACATCGTACAGACCATTTTCGTATTCGTACATCGCCCTTTCGAGAGCCACAAAGGCAGCCTTTCCCCCTTCGGGTGTACGTTCGCCCATGTCTATCTTCAATTCCAGATCACCGAAACAGTTCACGAGATTGAGCACTCCCTTCTCTGCTTGTGAGGAAGACTCATGGACAACGAAGTTTGTCTGGTTGTCAATGGCTTTCTTATGATAAGTTGCAGCCTTTGGCGAGCCATAGAGAACCGGCGTGCAAAGGTTGAGCATCTCTTCATTTTCGAACGTCTTCAGAACTACTTCATATCCTACTCCATTAATATCACCCTGGGTGATTCCTACTTTAATCTTATTCATAATTCATAATTCATAATTCCACATTCCTAATTCCTAATTCCTAATTCCTCATTTATCATCCGCCCGGCAGTTTGAGAGTGAACAGTGCTGCCTCGAGCCGTCGGATTATGGTACGCTTCATCTTCTGCGGAGCGTAGACGAATGCCTCTGCAACTACGATTCTGCCGTTCAGCGTATCGACCAGACTGTGCGACACAAACGGTCCTCCCATTGCGGCATTACGCATGGTCCAGAGTCCGCGAGCCTCCTGGATATATACTCCACGACTGTTGATGTCCTTCAGGCTGACAAATTCAGGATTTGTCTGCATCCATTCACCCTCATGCTCTCCAGGGATGTTCTCCTGCATGAACTTGTCGCGGATTCCAATGAAGGAATGACGGCTGAATACCTTCTCGGATACGTAAGGATAGCTATAGATGCAAATGCTCTGAATCGTTGAAATACCGTCGTTGGAAGCCCAGATAAAGTCGTTTCCGACCTTCATCTTGTTGATATCGGCAGGAATGCAGAACTCACAGCCGAACATCTCCTTGCATTTGTCGAAGAATGCCTTGTTGTAGTTATCCTCCAGGTCAGTGGCATATCTGTTTACTTCCTCTGCATAGAAATACTGAATGATGATTTTTCTACTCGCAGTAATATATTCAGCCAGTTCATCAAGGTCCGGTCCCTGAATGGTCATGATTGTCTGAGGTTCCGAATAGACATTGTGCCTGATGGACATATTAGGCTTGGTGTAATGGCTGTTCTGCTGAAGGACAATTATGTTGCGGAAAAGGTTTGTAATTCTGTTGTAGTGGGCAAAGTCCACCCTGCTCACGTGGAAAGTCGGTTCTTGCTGGGGCAGCATGGGTATCGGGGTATTGAGAACATCATCGAGTGCTCTTCCTGCCTCGCCTATCCACACATCGTTGTCGGCAACGACCATCACCTCGTACGGTGTCCCGCTCGATGCCGGAGTCAGCAACGACCGCTTGTGATGCTTGCCTCCGCCACAACTGGCAGTCATAACTCCCACAAGTGCCAGAAGCACCATTGTCCCTAACTTTGAAATGTCTTTCCTTTGCATATTATTGTTCTTCTTTCTTTGCCCTCAGCAATCCACAGGCTGCTTCTATGTCCTGCCCTCTGGATGTCCTGATAGTGGTAAACACACCATGATGTGTGAGATAATCCCTGAATGCAGTCATACGTTCCATAGGACTCCCCTCCATGTCGAGTTCCGGAATCTTGTGGAAAGGAATGAGGTTCACCCTGCAGTCAAGATTGCGGAGCAGTTTCACGAGTTCCTTTGCGAACACAGTGGAGTCGTTCACTCCCTTGAACATGATATATTCGAATGAGAGCCTTCGCTGATGTGAGAAGTCGTATTGGCTCAACAGGTCGACAAGTTGGTCAATGCCGTATTGTTTTTCAGCCGGCATATACATCATTCTCTGTTCGTGGAGAGGAAAGTGCAGGCTTACAGCCAGATGGCAGCTCATTTCCTCGAGGAAATTCTTCAAATTCTTCTTCAGGCCGACGGTAGAGACCGTTATTCTCTTGGGACTCCATGCATAGCCATAGTCTGCAGTAAGTATCCCAATGGCTTTCTTCACGTTGTCGTAGTTGTCCATCGGTTCTCCCTGTCCCATGAAGACGATGTTGGTAATATCACCGCCATCATCGTGGAGGCTGTTCACCGTGACTATCTGATTTATGATGTCGGCAACACTCAAGTTGCCGTCGAATCCTTGCTTGCCTGTAGCGCAGAAGGCACAGTTCATCTTGCATCCCACCTGTGATGAAACGCAGAGAGTAGCCCTTTCCTTTTCGGGGATATACACTGTCTCAATGAGCTTTCCGTCGAGAGTCCTGAACAGGTACTTCACCGTCCCGTCCTTTGAGACGGCAGTCCCGACAGGATCGGAGCAACCGAGGACATAGTTTACCCTCAGTTTCTCCCTGTTCTCTTTGGAAATGTTCGTCATTTCCCCGATGTCGCGTACATGTTTCTGATACATCCACTGGGCTATCTGCCCCGCAGTGAACTTAGGCATGTCCATCTCGGCAACGACGGACTTCAGTTCCTCCAGTGTCTTCCCCAATAATGCTACCATGCGAACATTGGATATTCGTTCATAATCTCATTGACATGAGCACGAACCTTACTGATTACATTTTCATCCTCAGGTGAGTTCAGCACAGTCTCAATCATCTCAGCAATCTCCTCCATGAGGTCTTCCTTTGCACCACGGGTAGTGATGGCAGGAGTACCCAGACGGATTCCGGAGGTCTTGAACGCACTTCTTGAATCGAACGGCACCATATTCTTGTTTGCTGTGATGTCGGCTGCAACGAGAGCCGTCTCAGCCACCTTTCCCGTCAGTTCCGGATACTTAGGACGAAGGTCAACCAGCATGCTGTGGTTGTCCGTACCGCCTGAACAGATATAGAAGCCTCTGTCGATGAGAGCCTTTGCCAATGCAGCAGCATTTGCCTTCACCTGCTTCTGATAAGTCACGAACTCCGGTTTCAGCGCCTCGCCGAATGCTACGGCCTTTGCAGCAATCACATGTTCGAGCGGACCGCCCTGCTGGCCTGGGAACACTGCGCTGTTGATGAGTTGCGACATCTTCTTCACCTCGCCCTTCGGAGTAGTCAGACCCCAAGGGTTCTCGAAGTCCTTGCCGAGGAGGATGATACCGCCACGAGGACCTCTGAGAGTCTTGTGAGTGGTGGAGGTGACGATATGAGCATATTTCAAAGGGTTGTCGAGCAGACCGGCTGCAATCAGACCTGCAGGATGAGCCATGTCAATCATCATCAAGGCACCGACCTCGTCGGCAATCTTTCTCATGCGGGCATAGTCCCACTCACGGCTATACGCACTCGCGCCACCAATGATAAGTCTTGGCTTATGCTGGAGTGCCAGTCTCTCCATCTCATCATAGTCAACACGACAAGTATCAGGGTTGAGGTTATATCCGACTGCCTTATAGAGTATTCCACTTGAATTCACCGGACTTCCATGACTGAGATGCCCACCGTGGTCGAGATTGAGTCCCATAAATGTGTCGCCTGGTTTAAGAACCGTACTCAGTACGGCTGCATTTGCCTGTGCACCAGAGTGAGGCTGTACATTGGCATACTCGGCACCAAACAACTTGCAGATTCTCTCTATGGCGAGATTCTCAACCTCGTCCACCACCTGGCAGCCACCATAGTATCTCTTACCAGGATAGCCTTCAGCATACTTGTTAGTCAGACAAGAACCCATGGCCTGCATCACTTCATCACTTACGAAGTTTTCGCTGGCAATCAGTTCAATACCTTTTTTCTGGCGCTGATGTTCCTTTTCTATCAACGCAAACAACTTGTCGTCCCTTTCCATTTTTTACCTTATATTATATTTGTTGCTAATAGCCATCGGATTTCATCCACCGGCAAATTATTGTTTTATGCTTGCAAAGTTACTAATAATTTTTGTACGAGCAAAACTTTTGCAGGTATCATATTACTGCATTTTTCCGCTATCATACAAAAAAATCCGCCTTCATGAAGACGGATTAGTTTTTTAATGTAATCAGGAAATTACTTCTTTGCCTCAGCAACTGATACCTTACGGAATTCCTTGCCAAGTTTTTCAAGTTCGAGAGTAGCCTTACGAGCGCGAGCTGCTGCTGCCTTGTTACCTTCTGCTGCCTTTGCAAGGTCTGCCTTAAGTGCATCGAGGATGCCGTCAATCTGAGCGATTAATTCTTTCATTGTTTTCTGTTTTTTTAAGTATTACAACTAATAAATGTGAAAAATACTTTGCAAAGATAGCAAAAAAAGTATATAACAATATCTTATCTGCATTTTTTTTTCACTTTTTTCTCTATTTTTTTCATTTTTTGCACATTTGCCGCATTTTTTGCACTAAAAAAAGTGTTTTACAGGTCCATGTCCGTGACCGATACGATAATCCTTCCCAAACCGTATTGCTTTGGTTATGTACTCCTTCGCAAGCACGAGGGATTCATCAAGTCCTCGTCCCTGAGCAAGGTAAGATGCAATGGCTGAGGAAAGTGTACAACCGGTGCCATGAGTGTTCACCGTATCAAACCTGACAGAAGGTAATTCAACATAGCGGTCATCCTCAGCATTGTAGAACACATCTGTAGAATTATCGCCATCAAGATGTCCCGCCTTCATCAGTACTGAAACCCTTCCACCCAATGACAGTTTCCGTGCAATTCTCCGCAAATCCCCATCGGTCCTTATCTCATCTCCGGAAAGGACCTCTGCCTCAGGGACATTCGGAGTGATTACCCTTGCCAGCGGAACAAGCATTTTTTTCAGATTGTCTACGGCAGAGTCCTCCATCAGCTTGTGTCCCGAAGTGGAAACCATCACAGGGTCGAGCACTACATTCATGTTGCGGTTCAGAGTACCACGATACTTCTTCAGTTCCTCCGCGATGACCTCAATCAGTTCGGCAGAATGCATCATACCGATTTTTATGGCATCCGCACCTATGTCGGAAAGTACACAGTCGATTTGTGCCGCCACGACATCGACAGGAACAGGATGAACCATCTGTACGCCCAAGGTATTCTGCACTGTCACAGCCGTTATGGCACTCGCAGCATACCCCCCCGTGGCAGATACAGCCTTGATGTCGGCCTGTATCCCCGCGCCACCTCCACTGTCGCTGCCAGCAATAGCTAGAACTCTCGGATAAGTTTTCATGTTATTGTTCATAGTCTTCATTTTCGTTTTAGTCACCTTTCATCATTTTGCTCGCTTCCTTCGGATTGTCTGAATCCATGATGGCTGAGACTACTGCAATCCCGTTTGTACCGGTAGAGAGAACCGAACGGAAATTACTCAGGTTAATGCCACCAATTGCCACCGACGGATGAACCGAGCATCTCACAGCCTCACGTAGTCCGTCCAGTCCGAACGGTGCGGTAGTATCGGTCTTTGTAGGAGTGGCAAACACTGGCGAAACACCGATATAGTCCACATCCAGTCTGTTCGCTTCCTCAATATCCGCAAAGTTCTCCACTGAGAGACCGATAATCTTGTCTCTCCCAAGCATCTGCCGGGCAATGTCATACGGCATGTCGTTCTGTCCGATATGTACACCGTCGGCATCAACGGCAAGAGCCACATCAACCCTGTCGTTAATGATAAGAGGTACGCGCGTACGCGCCAATACCAGTTTCAGAGCCCGTGCCAGATCGATGAATTCGCGTGTGGAGATATCTTTTTCCCTCAGTTGTACCATCGTCACTCCACCCTCTACAGCCTGCACCACCACATCCTCAAGGTCACGGCCACGGAGCATACTGCGCTCAGTCACAAGATAAAGTCTGAGCTGACTGTCTGTAAAGTTCATCTATGAATTCTGTTTTAAAACTACCTGTACCCATGCACACCCTCGCAGCATTCTCCCCAGCCTTCCCCACGAGGGTCATTGCCTGAAAGGCTGCCTCAAGCAGGTTATCCATTCTTGCAGCAAACGATGCGCAGACTGCCGTTGCCACACATCCCATTGCTGTCACCTGAGTCATAATCCTGTCGCCATGACGGACTGTAAGATCCTTCATCCCATCCGTAAGGAAGTCCACCTCACCACTTATCACCACTACCCCACCCGTCTCACGGGCAAGTCGTCTGGCATTATCCTCGCCGACGAGTTCACGCCTGTTTCCTCGGATAATTGCGGGAGGGCTGATACTAATCAGTTCCCTGCACGTCTCGGTCCGCAATTTCGTGAATCCAGCACCGACGGGATCCAACACCCAGGGCTTGCCATACCGTCCAGCAGCATCCACGGCCAGACGCATGGCATCAATCTGCTGACGGTCAAGACATCCTATATTCACGAGCAAGGCATCACACTTGCTTACTATCTCCTCCATTTCCTCCGGACAAAACGACATGAGCGGAGTTGCCCCCACGGCAAGGAGGGCATTGGCGGTGAAATTCATCGCCACATAATTGGTAATACAATGTACTAACGGTCTACTTTCCATATTCATTCCTACGCCAGCATTACCTGGATCAGGTTTGTGGGTTTATTCTCAGCCAAAAGTGGGCACCCCTTGAGTATTTTAGTTCATTCTGCGAAACGCATCATCCGAAACGCACTGCAAATGTAGTAAAAAAAACAATTTAATTATTCATTATTTAATTATTTTTACTACATTTGCAGAAAGATTCTATCATTATGGCAAAGAACAAATACCCCAGCGACAAGAGTCTCAACATAAGCATTGCCGTCACATCCGTCCTCATCCTAATTGTAGTCGGGGGCGTAATCGCGTTCATCATCTATGTCAGGAGTCTCCATTCATCCCGTCAGGACCACATCCGCGAGATAGCAAAGGAAATATCGGCCGAAGACTCCATCAACCGCATCGAGGCAGCCAAGATTGTCCGCGAGAGCGAATTGGAAGAGGAACGTCTCAAGGCACGTCAGGCAGAGACAAAAGCAATGGATGCCTATATCAGCGATATGGTAGATAAGGAACTTCAGGCTCTCGAAGAACAGGAGAACTCAACCGATGATATCGCCGATTCCGAAGAAGTTGAGGAGGAAGACTGGGGAGAAAACGAAGTGGATAGTGTAGGTGGCGATGCGGAGTTCTGAGAGTCTCTTTCGGATGTTCGTACTATCGCAAAAACAAAAAAGACTTCCTTGTGGGAAGTCATTTTTGTTTTTAAGCTTCAGCTGTCACTGGAGTGATTGAGACTGTTGAGCGGTTCTTTCTGCCCTTGTGGAAACATACGAATCCATCAATGAGAGCATAGAGTGTGTCATCCTTACCGATGCCTACATTCTTACCTGGGTTATGAACTGTGCCACGCTGACGAACGAGGATGTTACCAGCTTTAGCAAACTGACCACCAAACAATTTAACACCGAGTCTCTTGCTGTGTGACTCGCGGCCGTTCTTTGAACTACCTACACCTTTTTTATGTGCCATGTTTCAA
>JAZQPD010000035.1:0-16442 GCA_045628285.1 Bacteroidaceae bacterium | reverse complement strand
ATGGGCGACGAAGAGACATCGACACGCCGGCTCAACCTTGCACAGTGTTTCAACCCGTGCGGTTCCATTCTCGGCATGTTCGTGGCAATGAACTTCATACAGGCACGTCTCGTCCCACGCGGCGCAGACGAGCGCGGACTCCTCTCCGATGCAGAGTTCGAGGCCCTCAAACAATCCGACCTGTCCGTACTCGTCACTCCTTACCTCCTCATCGCAGTGTTCATCATAGCAGTCATGCTCATCATCCTCTTCGTGAAGATGCCCAAGAACGGTGAAGACAACCATGACATTCAGTTCTGGTCAACCATCAGACGCATATTCTCAATAGACTACTATAGAGAAGGTGTACTGGCACAGTTCTTCTATGTGGGAGCCCAGATAATGTGCTGGACTTTCATCATCCAGTACGGCACTCCAATCCTCCAGGGGCAGGCTCCGAACGGATTCGAGCAATGGCTTCTCTCCATACTCCACTATGACACTCCTGCCGTACTCGACGAACGTGCCGCAGAAGTGCTTTCACAAGGCTACAATATCCTCGCGATGGCTTTCTTTATCGTAAGCCGTTTCATCTGCACATATCTGATGAAGTACCTCAACCCGGGACTCATGCTGACTATCTTCGGCACAATTGCAATGGTTCTCCTCTGCGGAGTCATACTCTGCACAGGCCGTGAAGGACTCTACTGCCTAGTAGGAGTCAGCGGATGCATGAGTCTTATGTTTCCGACCATCTACGGCATAGCACTCAAGGGCCTCGGCGACGATGCCAAATTCGGAGCAGCCGGACTCATCATGGCAATCCTCGGCGGTTCGGTACTTCCACCTGTCCAGGCTGCCATCATCGATCTTGATACAACAAATCCATCCGTATCATCCGTCACATACACTAACCTGTCATTCGTCCTACCGCTTGTCTGCTTCATCATCGTGGCCATCTATGGTCTGCGCATGAGAAAGAGATAACGCATGAGAAAGAGACATCGCATGAAAAAGAGACAACAAGAGGCTTCACTTATTTGTGGAGCCTCTTGTTCTTGTAACGTGTGAGTTCGTCGCTGACACAGTCGATGACCCAGCCGATGATGAAGACATCGTCGGCCCAACCACCGATAGGGATGAAATCGGGCAATGCATCCACAGGTGTGACAAGATAGATGAGGCCTGCCACTACGACAAGGAGGTTCTTGAGTTCGTAGTCGTTATACCGATGAGTGAAACAGTCCCTGACAAGGGAGCAGAGTTCCCTGATGTCGTCGCGAGCATCCTTCAGACCCTTCTTGGAGGCAAGACGAAATACTCTGGAGAGCAACTGATTGATTTTCTCAGGATCCTGAGCATATACCTTCGCAACACGAATCAAACGTGAGAATATCTTGAGCGCACGGACTTTCATATCAATTAATGGGTGTTACATGAATTACATTCCGACGGTCTTCATTGAGAGCGACAGCCGCTGACGGGAAATATCTACGGAAATGACACGAACCTGTACATGCTGATGGAGCTTGACAACTTCTGTAGGATCCTTGATATAATGGTCAGCAAGTTCCGAGATATGGACAAGCCCCTTTGTATGGACTCCTACGTCCACAAAGCAGCCGAAATTGGTAATATTCGTGACAATGCCCGGAAGAACCATTCCCTCACGTACATCCTGAAGTTCGTGGATATCGTGCGAGAATTCAAACACATTCAGTTGTTCGCGCGGATCACGTCCGGGTTTGTCGAGTTCCGCCATGATGTCGTTGAGAGTAGGGAGTCCGATGACGGGCGTGACATACTTGCGCACATCTATCTCTGCACGCTTGGACTTGTCGGCAAGAAGCTGATCCACAGTACAGTGGATATCCGATGCCATTTTCTCCACCACAGGATAACTCTCAGGATGTACCGCAGAGTTGTCAAGCGGTTGGGTTCCTCCTGATATACGTAGGAATCCAGCACACTGTTCGAAGGCCTTGGGACCGAGTTTCGGAACATTGAGGAGCTGACGGCGCGACGTGAACGCACCCTTTTCAGCACGATAACTGACTATATTCTGTGCAATGGCAGGACCGAGTCCGGAGACATAGGTAAGCAGATGCTTACTGGCAGTATTGAGATTTACCCCTACCCTGTTGACGCATGAGATGACAGTCTGGTCGAGTGAATGGCGGAGAGCCGTCTGGTCAACATCCTTCTGATACTGCCCCACCCCAATGGAATTCGGGTCTATCTTCACAAGTTCAGCCAATGGATCCATGAGCCGACGTCCGATAGATACTGCACCACGGACAGTGACATCGTAGTCGGGAAATTCCTCACGTGCCACCTTCGATGCAGAATAGATTGATGCTCCGTCCTCGCTGACGACAAATACCTGAACGGACTGAGGCAGATTGAGTTTGCGTATAAACTCCTCGGTCTCGCGGCTGGCTGTACCATTTCCAATAGAGATTGCCTGAATCCTATACTGCTTTACGAGAGTCCATATCTTGTTGCCCGCCAACTTATACTCACTCCTTGGCGGATGAGGATAGATTGCCTCATTGTGGAGGAGATTGCCTTCAGAATCGAGGCATACCACCTTGCAACCTGTACGGAAGCCTGGATCGATAGCAAGTACGCGCTTCTGTCCGAGAGGTGCTGACATGAGGAGCTGTTCGAGATTCCTGACAAAAATGCGAATGGCCTCCTCGTCAGCCTTCGCCTTGGAAGAATTGGCAAATTCCGTCTCAATGGCGGGACGGAGAAGTCGTTTGAATGAATCATCGACAGCCTCGGACACACATTGCGACGAGTCGCTGCGTCCGTGGACAAACTGAAGGTGGAGGCGTTCGAGACAGAGGTCGTCATTGCCAGTGATGCTGACTCGGAGTATGCCCTCGCTCTCACCCCGACGCATTGCCAGGAGACGATGAGAGGCACAACGGCTGAGCCGTTCGGAAAAGTCAAAGTAATCAAGATATTTCTGCCCTTCAACTTCCTTGCCCTTGATGACCTTCGACATGATGACGGCAAGATGGTCGAAGTTGTGGCGGACAGTATTGCGGGCCTGTTCATCCTCACTGACCTTCTCGGCAATAATGTCCTTCGCACCTTGCAGTGCTTCTTCAACAGAAGCGACACCCTTTTCGGCATCAATGAAGGTCTTGGCCTTGAGGAAGATATCATCGCGAGTCTGGCGGAGAAGGAAGTCTGCAAGCGGTTGGAGCCCCTTCTGACGGGCAATCTCGGCACGAGTGCGCTTCTTCGGTTTATACGGAGCATAGATATCTTCAAGTTCGGTGGGATTCCACGTACCTTCTATTCTCTTGCGGAGAGCATCGGTAAGTTTGCCCTGCGACTCTATGGTGGTGAGGATGGTCTGCTTGCGCTTCCCAATCTCAAAAAGGCGGTCGTTACGGTTGCTGATGGCAGCCACCTGAACATCGTCGAGCGAACCCGTGGCTTCCTTGCGGTAACGGCTGATGAAAGGAATGGTACATCCCTCGTCGAGCAATTTCAACACGGCAAGCACCTGATGCTCGGATATGGAGAGTTCTTCTCCTATGATTGTTGCAAAACTACTATTTAACATTTACTACCATTTTGGAGAGGTCTGTATCCCGGCTTGAATTGCCAACCATTATCTCGTATCTTCCAGGAACAACCCGCATGGTGTTAGTGGATGGATCCCATCCCTCGAAGCTGTCGCGTGACAGCGGGATGCTGACTTTCACCTTACCTCCGGCAGGAACTGATACCCGCTGATATCCACGCAGAGTCTTCAAAGGACCTTCGGTATCGGCAATCCTACGTATGTAGACCTGTACGACTTCATCGCCGTCGCGCGTACCGTCGTTGGAAACGACTGCAGAGACCTTACCCTTCCTATATGATACCTTATCTATACTAAAGTCTGTGTACGAGAGTCCGAAACCAAACGGGAACAGAGGCTGCCCGGTCATGTAACGATAGGTGCGGCCCTTCATGGTGTAGTCAAGGAAATCCGGAAGCTGGTCGGCATTCCTGTAGAAAGTGACTGGGAGTTTGCCTGAAGGGTTGTAGTCGCCGAAGAGCACATCGGCAACGGCATCGCCACCGCATTCACCGCCATACCATGCCTGGAGAATGGCATCGGCATTCTCTGTCTCAGGAACAAGTCCGATGGCACTGCCCGAACAATTGACATAGACAACCTTCTTGCCAGCCTTGTGGAGAAGTGCCAGCATATCGCGCTGTACTTGTGGGAGTTCGATGTCGGTACGGTCACCGCCCTTGAACCCAGGGTAGCTTATACGCATTTCCTCACCTTCAAGACGTGGAGAGATTCCTCCGACGAAGATGACCACGTCGGCATCAGCCACGGATGAGAGAACCTGTTCGTCGGTATATGTGACCTGATGGCCTACATCGAAACTGAGGACGGCATTGCCGGTGTTCTGTGCATAGCGGAGCTGGAGTTTGCAAGTATGTCCTTGCTCTACAGTGAAATTGATATTGCGGGAACGCACACGGTCCTCGGAACGAGGAGTCCAGTCGTTGAGGAGGGTATCCTTGTCGACTATCAGCATACATTTGTCGGAATAGCGGAGTGAGAAGGTGATGGACTCAGTCGTGTTGGACTGAAGCACTCCCTCGAAGAGTGCTGAGAAGTTCTCAAGATTCACGCCCTGTGCAAATGCTGTGGCTCCACCATTGTCGAATTTCATGGCTGTCTGATAGTAACTCCTCGTGGCTGGTGTACCTTCGAAATTCTGATTGTTGTAGAAATATCCTCCAATACCTGTATATACACCGTCAAAACAACGGATATTGTCGAACCAGCTGTCGGTTGCCGTTCGTTCCACCAATCCACAGGCATGGAAATAAGATGCATCCGGGTTCTTGGAGCGGATGCCGTCGAGAATAGTGACAGTATGGGAAGGGGAGCCGTTGTAATTGCCCCAAAGCATGACAGAATCGGCAGCATTAGGACCGAGAACGGCAACCTTCATGTTGCGTGACAGAGGGAGAAGGTTGTCCTTGTTCTGCAAGAGAACTACCGACTCGCGGGCAAGTTGGCGGGAGATGTCGCGATGTTCCTTGCTGGCAATGACTTCAGGACCTATGCTGCGCCACTCCACAAGTGAATCGGCATCGAAGTCGCCGAGTTCGAAACGTCCCTGAAGAAGACGCTTGAGGCTGACGTTAATCTGTTCCTCAGTGACTTTTCCCGCAGCAACGGCATCAGAAAGGGAACTATAGGCATTGCCACATTCCAAATCCGTTCCGGCATAGAGGGCCTTGGAGATACCTTCATTCACATCGGCAGAGATGCCATGAGCAGTTTTGTTCCAGAAATCATTGAGTGCCCAACAGTCGCTGGTCACTATTCCCTTGAACTCCCAGTCGTTGCGAAGAATCTGCTGGAGAAGACGGTTGTTTCCACAACAAGGCTCGTTGTCGATACTCTGGTAGGCACACATTACTTCCTTCACATCACCTTGCTGTACAAGAGCCTTAAAGGCAGGAAGATAAGTCTCATACAAATCGCGAGGAGGAAGGGATTCAATATTGAATGAATGGCGGTTCCATTCCGGTCCGCTGTGTACTGCAAAATGCTTGGCACAGGCAAAGAGTTTCTGATATTTATGTCCGGGTTCGCCCTGAAGTCCGCGAACAACGGAGAGTCCCATCTGGGTGGTGAGGAACGGGTCTTCTCCATACGTTTCCTGACCACGTCCCCAACGTGGGTCACGGAAGATGTTGATATTAGGTGTCCAGAACGACAACCCTTCATAGATGCGGCAACGCTCGTCCTTGCGTGCAATGTTATTCTTGGCACGAGCCTCATCGCTTACGGCATCGTATGCCTTCTGTACGAGAGGATGATTGAACGATGCTGCCATAGCCATAGTGATTGGAAGGACAGTAGCAGTGCCGTTGCGTCCTACGCCATGAAGAGCCTCGTTCCACCAGTTGAACTCAGGGATGCCAAGACGAGGAATGGCTGGTGATGTATGTTCCATCAGACGTGCCTTCTCGTCGAGAGTGAGCAGGGAACAGAGGTTCTCGGCACGCTCTGCAGGAGAGAGGGACGGATTCTGGAAAGGATAGTTCTGGGCAGATCTCCATTCTCCAGTCTTAAAGTTGATTTCAAAACGGTCGAGAGGAACTATGTCACACTTACCATTCCTGAATACCAATGGGAAGATGATTGTCTTGGATTCAGGAAGAGTCGGATCCATCCAGCGGTCACCCACATAGAGATAAGTGGTCTGCCTTGTACCTTTTACTGTAAGAATCGATGCAGCCTGAGTGTCATAGGCAATCTTGTCGCCTATATTCTCAAGACGGCTCCATCCCGATGTGATGTTACGCGAATAGCTCAGTTTGCACTGATTCGGGTTCCAGCCGGTACAGGCGGATGAAAGCATAAAGTAGGTGCCATCCACCTTCACAAGAGCAGGAGCTTCACGGCTCAGTCCCTTGAACAGCTGAGTGCATTCCTCGGCCTGGAGGTAATCGTCGGAAAGGCGGAAGAAGCCCAGATGCTGGTTTTCCTCAATGGTGGATATGAACCAGGCTGTACCGTCATCGTCCTGAAAAACATTGCAGTCGCGACTCTTGATGCCAAGAGGGCGTCCGCTCCAATGATAAGTATAAGGTCCGGTGACATTATCGCTAACGAATACTCCAGCCTCGGATGCGCCGTAGTTGCTACCCTCCCAGTGGCACCACACGACAAACTTGCCGGTCTTCCTGTTCCACAGTATTTTCGGGCGCTCTACGAAACGGCGTACTCCAAGATCAGGATGAGTCTTGCGGTTCTCGATAATCTTGCCCTCAAATTTCCAGTGCTGAAGGTCCTTTGAAGAATACATATTGACATCCGGATGCCACGATGAGGCACGGTCCTCGCCAACCATATACCACGTATCGCCTACCTGAAGAAAGCCCGCACCATGAGCCTGAACAGAACGGCCATCAGAATCTGTCCACATAGTGCCATTGGCAATTGTGGTCCATTCCTGGGAATATGCAGAAGAAGCACAAATGGAAGAAAGGATAAAAAACAGCAGGCACTGACTGGTGTTTGAAGAACCGCCAATATTGAGATAAGAAGGTATCACATCCTTTCCGAATGGTGCAAGGGAAAGACGTGCCAACTTGAACTGCTGTCTGCCGAACGGAATGCCAATGATCGTGATGCACAGCAGCAGTCCCCAAAATATGTGGGAAAGCCATGCCAGCAATCCTCCGCAAATGAGCCAGATGACATTCATGAAGAAATTCAGGCAACTATGTTGCTGATTCTTGTCTTCTATCGTTGCCCCGAATGGCCATAGACAAAGCAGCCCAATCTTGAAAGTCTGCCATGCCCATGGTATGCCCACAATAGTAATTGCCAAAGCAATGCTTCCGGTAAAATAGCCAATGGCAGATTCCAGCCCGCCAAATATAAGCCACAGTAAATTGCCTAAGAATTTCATAACATTGTATTCCGTTTTTACGTTAATAATTGCATTTTAGTTGCGAAGATAGACAAAAAAGTTGAAATTGCATTATCGAACACTAAAAAAATCTTAAAAAACGTCGCAATATTTTTTTATAAAATAAAAAATACGTAATTTTGCACAGTTTTACGATTAAATATCAAAATGAAATATACAACGATATATGTATATGCTGCATTGGTCGTTGCATTCTTTTCTGCAAATGATGTTCATTCACAAGTAATGACATTAGAAGAATGCAGAGACCTTGCGCTAAAGAACAACAAGCAATTAGCCATCCAACGAACAAAGGAGACAATTGCAAGAGAGAGCAAGGAAGTTGCAAAGACACTGTACCTGCCACGATTCGACATGATTGGCACTTATCTCCATACGAGCAAGGAAATATCGCTTCTCAATGGAGGACAGCAGACTGCACTAAGCAACTTGGGAACATCATTGGTCAATGGTGCAGCACCTTCCGTTGAAGGTCTGATGAACTCACTTGTCAGCCAAAATATCATATCACAGGAACAGGCTGGAAAATTGAATGCCATAATTTCACAAATGTCCCCACAGATGAAGGGCGCACTGGATCAGGTTGGCGAAAATATCGTAGACGCACTGCACACTGACACAAAAAACATGTGGGTCGGTTCGGTTGCGCTTACCCAACCCATATTTATGGGCGGAAGAATTACGGCAGCCAACAAGATTGCCGATATAAGCATGGAAATGGCAGCCAACCAGACCGAAGTCAGCATGCGCAATATCATCCTCAATACAGATAAGGCATATTGGCTCGTAGTATCCCTCAAGCATAAGCTTGCACTTGCACAAAGTTACCACGAACTGCTGAAGAAACTCCAGGATGATGTCGGCAAGATGGTCAGGGAAGGTGTTGCAACGAAGTCCGACCAACTCAATGTCGACGTAAAAGTGAATGACGCAGAAATGACTCTCACTCAGGTGGAGGACGGACTGATACTCTCCAGGATGGCTCTGTGCCAGGTCTGCGGTATTCCTGTAGACAGCCAGATTACCCTGAAAGACGAACTCAACGACAACATAGAAGATGACGGACAGGCAATACAGGGAACTGCCGGCACAGCCATTGACAACAGGGCGGAAATAAAGATGCTTGGAAACCTGGCTGAAATCGCAGAACAAGGAGTGAAAGTAGCTAAGGCTGACTACCTGCCTACAGTAGCCCTTACAGCAGGATATATGGTATCGAATCCGAGTCTCGTAAACGGCTTCCAGAGGAAGTTCAGGGGACTATGGAATGTGGGAGTAATGCTCAATATGCCTCTGTGGCATTGGAACGACACGAAGCATAAGATCAACATTGCCAAATCAAACACTCTTCTTGCCAACATCCAACAGGATGACGCAAAGAATCTTATCACCCTGCAAGTCAGTCAGAACCAGTTCAAGTTGAAAGAAGCGAGAAAGAAACTCTCAATGACAAACGACAATATGAAGAGTGCAGACGAAAATCTCCGCAGTGCCAATATTGGATTCAAGGAAGGGCTTTTCACCGTCACGACAGTGATGGAAGCACAGACAGCATGGATGAAAGCATCCAACCAGAAGATTGATGCCCAGATAGACGTAAAGCTTGCCCTCTCAGAACTGAAAGAAGCATTAGGACTGAGCACAGAATAGGACTCCGGGCTCTGCTCAGTTTATGCTGAGTTCATCGAAGTACCTGAGTGGCCGTAGCGCCCAAAGAAATAGTAAATAAATCGTAAATATTAAAATAGTAAATATAATTTATGTCAAAGCAATCACAACATGCAAGTATTCTTTTAGCAGTAGCTGCTATGGTATGTGTAATAGGCATCGTGGCACTCATCGGCTATTTCTTCATTCCTGATAAGAAAGAAATCATACAGGGACAGATGGATGTATCCGAATACCGGATATCCAGTAAGGTGCCCGGACGAATCCTTGAACTGAGAGTTCAGGAAGGTGATTTCGTTCATGCCGGCGACACGGTTGCAATCCTCGAAGCCCCCGAGGTGAGTGCTCAGGCAAAGAGTGCCGAGGCGGCCGAAAGTGCAGCAGCTGCACTTAGCGACATGGCAAACAGTGGAGCGCGTCAGGAACAGATTCAGAGTGCTCTGGAAATGTGGAACATGGCAAAGGCAGGTCTCGACATCGCAAAGAAATCGTACGAGAGAATCAACCGCTTGTACGAGGAAGGAGTGATGACCGCACAGAAGCGCGATGAAGTGTATGCCAACTACCAGGCATCGCTCGCACAGGAAAAGGCAGCAAAAAGCCAGTATGACATGGCTGTGAACGGTGCACGCGATGAAGAGAAACGTGCTGCAGCGGAACAGGTGAACATGGCAAAGGGAAATGTGAGTCTCGTGGAAGCATTCAGGGAGGAGACCATCCAGATTGCCACCATCGACGGAGAAGTCAGTGAGGTATATCCGAAAATAGGAGAGTTGGTCGGTACAGGTTCACCCATCATGACCATATCCATCACCGACGACATCTGGGGAGCCTTCAATGTAAGGGAAGACCAACTGAAAGGTATGAAGATGGGTGATATAATCACAGCCTATGTCCCGGCCATAGAGAAAGATGTCAAAATGAAGGTCTATTTCGTGAAAGATCAGGGTTCTTATGCCGTATGGAAGGCAACCAAGGCCACCGGACAGTACGACATGAAGACATTCGAAGTCAAGGCACGCCCAACGGAGAAACTGGAAGGAATCCGCCCAGGAATGTCATTGATAATGAAACAATAAACAACTTAGCTTTAGCATATGCGTAAATATTTGATTTTTAACATTCTTCACACATTATCTATTATTTAAAGGAGTTCAGGCGAGCAAAGCTCGGAGTTATCAGACATATAATAAATATTTTTCCAATGATATGTATCAAAACATTCTTCGGGTGCTTCGACCACTCAGGCGAGCAGAGCTCGGAGGTCCATCAGCCATAAATAATATAACTCGGAGCTCTGCTCAGTTTATGCTGAGTTCATCGAAGTACCTGAGTGGCCGTAGTGCCCGAAGAATGTCTGATTAATGTTTAGATTAACGGTCATTAATGTTTTAAATTAAAAGCTAAAGTCAAATAAACGATTCCCTAATTTTGAATATCAGAAGGAACATAAGCGCATACATAGATGTTGTGGGGATGGAACTCCACAGCATGTGCAGATACACGGTCTATCTGTTCTGCATGGTCATTCTGCCTGTGTTCCTCATATTCTTCTTCACCAATATCATGCGCGAGAACCTGCCTCAGAATATTCCAGTAGGAATAGTAGACCTCGACAATACCTCGACTTCCAGGAATCTTATCCGCAGGTTTGATTCATTCTATACTTCGGACATAGTAGCCCACTACCCGAATGTATCTGCCGCAAGGAAGGCAATCCAGGATAATGAAATCTACGGGTTCATCTACATTCCGAAAGGCATGTCGGAGGAACTTGTCGGCAACAGGCAACCGAAAATCTCGTTCTATTACAACAACTCCGTTCTCCTTGCCGGTTCACTCGTCTACAAGGAAATGCGAGCCATTGCCACTATGGGGTCGGCAGGATACACCCTTGCAAAGATGCAGAAGATGGGACACACCGACAGGGACATCATGGTCTATCTCCAACCCATACAGAACGATGTCCATGCGCTCGACAACCCGTGGCTGAACTATAATTCCTACCTCAGCAGCATCATCATCCCAGCATGCATCGCCCTGTTCATCTTTCTCATGACAGCCTACTCAATCAGTGCCGAGATAAAATTCGCACGCGCGAGGGTTTGGCTGAGAAAGGCTGGCGACAATATATTCATTGCAATATCAGGAAAACTGTTTCCACAGACATGTATATTCACGGCAGTCATGTGGTTCTATCAGTATTGGCTCTACATACATCTGGGATTCCCATGCAACTGCAGTTTCTGGCTGGTGATGCTCCACGGCTATCTCCTTGTACTCGCATCCCAGGGCTTCAGTGTATTCATCTTCGGAATCATGCCTTCCATGAGAATGTCGATGAGTATATGTGCACTGTTTGCAGTACTGAGTTTCTCAATCTCCGGATTCACCTTCCCTGTAGATGCCATGGATCCTTCCCTGAGACTGCTATCATGGCTCTTTCCCATGAGGAGTTACTTCATGATTTATCAGATAAATGTCCTGCATGGCTATCCGGTGGAATATGCACTGAACTATTATCTTGCACTCTCCGTATTTGTCTTCCTACCGATACCGGTTCTCTGGCACATCAAAAAAGCACTCAAGGAATTTGAATATTTATCATAAAATGAAGAAGAAATATCTCACACTCAACATACTGCAGGCAATATACGATACCGGCAAGGTCTTTATGGACGAGATGAAAATCGTCTTTAAGGATAGCGGTGTGGTCATATTCTTCTTCGTGGTGCCGTTTCTCTACCCCCTCCTCTATTCTTGGCTCTACAACAACGAGACTGCACGCGAGATTCCAGCAGCCGTAATCGATGATGCCCACACACCAACAAGCCGTGATTTCATCCGCAGACTGGATGCAACGGAAGGGATTGACATAATGTATCACATCAACAGCCTTGAGGAAGGCAAGGAACTGATGATGCGTCAGCAGTGCAGGGCACTTGTGTATATTCCCTCATCGTTCACAGCCGACATACTGGGCGGACGTCAGGCTACAGTCAGCCTCTATGTCGACATGAGCGGAATGCTTTATTACAAGTCAGCCGTAATGTCCCTCACAAACCTCACCGTGGATATGTGGGAGAAAATTCAATTGAAGGCCCAGACAGGCAACTTCACAGCACGCGATGAGGAACTGAGCATACGGCCTCTTACATACGAAGCCGTCCCTCTTTTCAATCCCGCAGGCGGATACGGCAGTTTCCTTCTCCCTGCAGTATTGATGCTCATCATCCAGCAGACCCTCCTGTTGGGCATAGGACTGTCGGCAGGAACCATCAGAGAAACGAACGCATACGGCTTGCTCGTACCGATAATGAAGCACTACAACGGTCCCATGCGAGTCGTTTTCGGAAAGGCAATATGCTATTTCATGGTCTATCTGCTTTCCTCAGCATATATCACTATGGTCATTCCCAACCTCTTTCATTTCATCCAGCTGGCATCATTCAAGGACATCATGACCATACTCGTTCCATACATCCTTGCATGCATCTTCTTCGGAATGACCGTCAGCAGTCTGATACGCTACAGGGAGAATGTGATACTGGTAGTAGTATTCGCATCAGTTCCGTTGCTGTTCCTCAGCGGAGTGTCATGGCCGGGGTCATCCATCCATGGCACATGGAAAGCCGTTTCCACACTCTTCCCATCGACCTACGGCATCAACGCATTCATCAAACTCAACTCCCTCGGTGCCGACATATCCCAGGTACGGCACGAATTCCAATGCCTATGGATTCAGACTGGAGCATATTTTTTCACCGCATGCCTTGTCTACATACGCAACATAAACCGCTCATTGCAACTACAGGAACTGAACTCATTCCAACGTGCCGAGCGCAGAAGAGGTAAACCATTAAATGAATTGGGGAATTAGGAATTTAGGAATTATGAAAAAAGTAATCATATCTTTGATGTTCAGTGCATTTGCCTGTGTAGCAATGCCACAGACTGAGAACAACGTTCTTCCAATATATGAAGAGCCGGAGGACGACAGATTTTCACTCACTCTCAGTGGAGAGATGGATCTTTCCGCAAAAAACTATTCAGGAACACGGTTCGACACTCCGCAAGGGCCCTCCTATGAAAAATCTGTAGTTGGGAAGATTCCGGGGTTCGACATTGCCATGAAGTATAATTTTGCACCATACTGGACAGCCAATGCCGACGTGGAATTTGTCAGCGGACAAGGTATTCAGGTCGACGAGATTTCGCTCTCCTACGAGTTCAACCCCTCCTTTATTATAAAAAGTGGTATTTTCATGCTCCCCATAGGTCATTGCAACGCAGGATACGCCTACACCGACTATTTCACGACAGGAGACCCTGAAGGTGAGTTCTCACTTATTCCATGTCCGTTTACCGAAGCTGGAGTTTCCTTCCTCGGAGAATTCGAATACGGAATCAGCTATCATGCCAGTATCACCACAGGACTCAACCCCCTGTCAATGTCACCAACGGGATGGATACAGACTGCTTCACAAGGTTTCAAGCAAAGCGAACCTTTCATTTCATCGCCAGGACTGGCAGTACGACTCGACAATAATTACTTTAAGGGACTCCGCTTTGGATTCGGTGGGTACTTGTGCCATGACGTTGCAAGAAACATGACCTACTATAACGATTTCAAGGAATTTACCACGGAAAAGACAGGAAAGACATATAGTACACCTGTAATGTTGTGGTTTGCCGATGCTGAATACAGCAATGATTACTTCACTGCGCGCGCAAGCTACCTCCAGGGTCATATGGCCAACAGTTCATCCCTCTCAGATTTCTTCAACGCCAGTGTCATAAACAAAGCCTACGATGACCTCGACTACGAGCCGGGGACTCTTGGCAAAGACGTTATCAGCTATATGGGTGAGATAGGATTCAATCTCAAGAGTTGCTTCTATCCAAACAAAAAAAACTGGCCAGATATCATCCCGTTCGCCCACTACGAATGCTACGACCCTCAGATGAAGGTTGCAGATGACATGTCGCAACTGAAAGAAGAATACAGCAAAGTCAGGGCATGGAGCTTCGGACTGAACTGTAAACCAATAGACGAGATTGTCATCAAGCTCAACTTCACCACTCGCCGTATAGACCACGAAGGAATGAGCAGAATGAAAGACATCAACCTCGGTCTCGCCTATAGTCTCGACTTATTGTAAGATATAAGGCCATTAGCCATAATACTATCGCATTTGAAATTATCCGAATTAAATACAGGCCAGAGGGGTGTGATCGTAAAGGTCTACGGTCACGGAGGATTCCGTAAGCGCATCGTAGAGATGGGATTTGTAAAGGGAACCCTCGTCGAGTCTGTACTCAATGCACCACTCAACGACCCTGTGAAATACAAGTTGATGGACTATGAAGTCAGTCTCCGACGCGCCGAAGCCGATCTCGTAGAAATAGTCAGTCAGGAAGAAGCTGAAGAATGGTATAAGAATATGGGTACTCCCATAGACCAGCTGAGTACAAGCGGACCATCAACCATTCCCTCGACAAGCTCAGGGCAAGTGCTCCATCAATCATCAACCACCAACCATCAGCCATCAACCATCAGCCATAACTTCCTCCGCAGCATTGCTGAACAAAAGAGCAAGACCATCAATGTTGTATTTGTAGGCAATCCCAACTGTGGAAAGACCTCTCTTTTCAACATAGCCGGCAATGCCCACGAACACGTCGGCAACTATTCCGGAGTGACAGTCGATGCCAAGAAGGGAGAGCTCGACTTCGAAGACTACCATTTCAACATTATTGACCTCCCCGGCACCTACTCGCTCTCCGCATATACACCCGAAGAACTCTACGTCCGCAAGTACATCATCCAGCAGACCCCCGACGTAATCATCAACGTAGTCGATGCAAGCAATCTCGAACGCAATCTATATCTCACCGCCCAACTCATCGACATGGACGTACCGATGGTCATGGCACTCAATATGTACGACGAGTTGCGCGAAAGCCAGAACGAGCTTGACATCAAGCAGCTCGGCAAGCTACTTGGAGTCCCAGCCATACCTACCGTGGGACGCACTGGCGAAGGCGTTGACACACTCCTCCACGCCATCATCGGAATCTACGAAGGCCGACAGACCATCTTCCGCCATATTCACATCAACCACGGTACAATCATCGAGAACGCCATTGAGAAAGTGGAACAGCCCATCCGCAAGAACCCGGAACCCCACCACAACTATTCTGGCCGCTTCCTCGCCATCAAACTACTCGAAAACGACCAACAGGTCGAGACAATCATACGTCAACTCCCCAACTCCGACGAGATACTCAACGTCCGCAACCAATGTCAGCACACCATACAGGATGAATACGGTGATGAATCCGAGAACGCCATCACCGATGCCAAGTACGGATTCGTACAGGGCGCACTTCGCGAATGTCTCGTACGCAAATACCGCAGAACTCCGAGTCGTGTGCTCACAAAAAGGATTGATGCCATAGTCACCAACCGCTGGTGCAGCCACATCATATTCCTGCTCTTTATGTACATCATGTTTTATTGTACCTTCGCACTCGGCCAATACCCAATGGACTGGATCGACTGCGGAGTGAAATGGCTGGGCGATGTCGTCAATCAGACCATGGCTGACGGACCGCTGAAAGACCTCATTACCGACGGAATCATCACCGGAGTTGGAGGGGTAATCATATTCCTGCCCAACATACTCATCCTCTACACCTTCATATCGTGGATGGAAGACAGCGGTTACATGGCGCGCGTTGCCTTCATCATGGACCGCATCATGCACCATATGGGTCTTCACGGCAAGTCCTTTATACCAATGATAATGGGCTTCGGATGTAGCATACCCGCCATCATGGCCACACGCACCATAGAAGACCGTAAGAGCCGCCTCATTACCATGCTCATCGTACCACTCATGTCGTGCTCTGCCAGATTGCCAGTATACATCATCGTCATAGCTGCATTCTTCCCGCATCATCAGGCACTTGTCCTCTTCCTCATTTATCTCATAGGTATTGTCATGAGCATACTTATGGCCAAGTTTTTCAGCCGTTTCATCATCAGGGGAGAATCCAGTCCCTTCGTTATGGAACTCCCGCCCTACCGGCTCCCGTCAGCCAAGGCTGTAATCCGCCACACCTGGGAGAAAGGCCGCCAGTACATTCGCAAGATGGGCACCACCATCCTTGCCGCCAGCATCATCATCTGGGCACTGAGTTACTTCCCCCACCAATCAACCATAATCACCCCCGCCATGCAGATGCAGCAGAGTTACATCGGTCAGATAGGTCAGGCCATAGAACCAGCCATCCGATCCTGCGGACTCA
>JAZQPD010000034.1:0-8944 GCA_045628285.1 Bacteroidaceae bacterium | reverse complement strand
AGTATGGGCAGTACCAACCTTGAACGGATTGAGGTTGCCACTGGCGAATGTGCTGATCACGACACCCGACTTCTGATAGAATTCGGCAGTGATACTGCGGACGGAAGTGACGGTGATGTTGCGTGGGTTGTCCTCGCTTCCGTCAGTCCACTTGGCAAAGCCGTAGCCATTGTTCGGAGTTGCTGAGATGACAGCAATTGCTCCGTACTTGTACTCACCGCTACCACTGACAGAGCCGTAAGCATCCTGGCCGCTCTTGATGTTGACCACAACAGGGAACTTTGAACGGAGAACCTCAAGGTTCTGTGCAGCCTGCTGCGTTGCCTGGCTCTGGCCGAGGCTGATGGAACTCTGGGCACTCTTGTTGCCGATACTGAGTACGTTCTGTGCATCCCTGGTGCTCACGAGGCTGTAGGACACGTCCTTCAGCTTCTTCATGAGCGAACTCCTCGCCCATCCGGAGTAAGCCTTCCTGATGTGTGCTGATGGAGTGAAGTCCATTGCATCGAGCACACCCTTGCTGGATACCGACGGGAAGAAGTCGCCGAGGTCGCCAATCTTCACACGCTGTCCGAGCAGGAGCATGTTCTCGATTGCATCGGCAAGCACGGTGATGATACTGAGGATGTCCGCACGGCTGTAGGCGCCCTTTGCGGCAATGAGACGGGTGAACTCGTCGGTAGTGAGAGTGTCGACACTCTGTGCAGTGGCATAGGCCTTCTGCACACTCTTGCGGATGACTTCACCATTGGCGTCGTACTGTTTCTGACCGTCCTCGTCAAGGTCTGCAACCTTCACGGTACGGTATGAAAGTGAATAATTGATTGACATAATAATGAATTTTTAATTGTTAATGGTTCTTTTTACAACGAATTACACGAAATATCACGAAGGTTCCGCCGTTGCAGATTGATCTTTCGTGTACATTCGTGTTATTCGCTGTTAATTAATCGCCGTCACTTGGTGCGTTCTGCGTACGGGCAGTCTCCTTGGTGGTGGAGTCGCCGAGGTTCACGGTGGCAGATGCGTTCTTCATGGCCTTGTTCATCTCTGCCTGGTCGGCACAGGTGCTGACAAGACGGAATGATGCATCCTTGAGGGTAGCCAGCTTGCCCGGCTTGATCCATTTCACGTAAGCCTTCTTGATGTGCGCATTGGGACTGAAAGTGGCGATATCCTCGACTCCTGCACTGGATACGGCAGGGCCGAATACTCCGAGAGAGCCGCAAGTGACGCGGTATGACATCTTCACCTTCTCGACGATTTCGTCGGCGATGAGACACACCACTGCAGCGAGAACACCGCTACCGTAGACACTGGTCTTGGTAGCCCTTTCGGCAAATTCCTCGAAAGGAAGGATGCCGGCAGCCTGAGCCTTTGCGTAGGCAAAGGCCTTCTTCACCTTTGTACCGCCTTCGTCGACATAGCGACTGCGGTAAGTCAAACTGTAGTTGATCACGATAAAAAACAATTTTAAAGTTGGACATTAAATTAGTAAACACTATATCATTGGCCGAATGATAATCTGCCGATGAGCGTTGGAGGCCTGCGTGGACAGCACCCGTGCGGAGGTGCCCGTGTACATGTGCGGAAATGGCTGAGTACCCGTGCGGGGGTGGCTGAGTACTCGGGTCGGGGTGGCTGAGTACTGTCCCCCGGGAGGTCGGGTACTCAGCCCCAGCCGTTCCGCAGTCCGTCCGGCCCTGCCCGTGCGCTCAGACGGGTATCCTCCCCAGCACGTCCTGTCCTGCACGAACGATGAGCCGGCCGTCCTCCACACTCAGGTCGAACGACTCCGACTCGTAGATGGCAGCCACGTCTTCCGTAGAGAGGGCCATACGGAGAGTGAAGCAGAGGCTGTCGGTGCGCTCCAGGTCGATGCCGTTGCAGAAGTCGCAGGCACTCACCTCCCCCTTGCGGTAGGCACGGATGAGGCTCCACTGGCCGTCCTCCTGCTCCTCCTTCGTGAGGTCGGACTTGCGGATGGACGCCACTGCCTCGTCGTCCACGAAATGGAGGATGATGAACGAGCCGAGGTGGGAGATGATCGGTTCCGCGCCGCGTATGACGAAGCGGGCATCCTCCCGCCCGTCCATCACGACCATCTTGCCGACCACCTTCCCGACTGCCTCCCCGACTACCGGTGCCACATCCTCAAAGATGCTGTTGATGACCCTGAGGGTCCTGTTGGCAGACTCCGTTGCCTCAAGCAACTGCTGCGATGAATACTTTGTCTTTTCCATGGTAACATATTTGTATTTTCCTAAAACATCAGGGATTTCCTCCCCCTTATCTACCTGCAAATTTACAAAAAAACTGCGACATGAACAAGAGTTTTATTATTTATTTTATAAATAATAAGGAAAAAAGTAAGGAGGTGGATTATAGGTGAAATGTTTGTCTTGATGTTGCTGACACTGATGTGACATGACATCTGGGAAATAAAAAAGTGCAAGGTGTGTATGATGTGTCAAGCAACTTTTCTCAATAAATAAAAATATACTTTTCAATTAGTAAATGATTTTTTATTTTTTCTAAGAAAGTTGTATATTGACCCTACACTCCCTGCACTAATCGTTAGCAGAAGGCACTATAATTGCACTTCCATTTCTGATGATTCTTCAAACGGCAACTGTTGCTGAGCTTCTTGTCGTGCTGAAAGTTCTGCTTGCTGAGCCAAGAGCGAGTTTTGGATTTCCTGGTAGTAGGCATGCCCTTCCTGCTTGAGTATCATCTCTCTTTCCGTTGGCTGTATTTCGATGAGATAATAGCGGTTTCCATCACTACGCCTTTTTGGCGTAATGCCAAGGTTGTGGAGTGCCTTGCCAACATTGTTGGTGTTGATTTCAGGCGATTTCAGAAAACTGAGTGTCCTCATGATGTCTCCGAATGTGAACATCTTGCCTTCTTCGTTGAAATTAGGTGTGCGGTAGAAAAGCGGAATGACCACCTCACAGAAATCGGGTACGACATGTTCCGCATTTTTCTCACTTATCATTGCGGATTCAGCCTTTGTGATGGCGTAATGCCTCGGTGTCTGGTTCATCACGATGTGATAAGCCTGAGCATAGGCACCTTCGTATGGCAACTGGTTCTCGTTCAAATCCTTCGTGCCCGTTATCTTTACGGTCAGCCAGCGTCGGCTCCCTTCCTTCTGCTGAAGATAGGTGATGTCGTTGCTGGTTCCGATGAATGATGCACGTCGCTTGCGTTTCTGGCGGAAATGTCCATAGGCATCACGAAGATAAGTCTCGGTAGATGTGATGATTGCCTTTATCTGGTTGTTGCTCTTCTTTCCGACACAGAATTCATCGAAAATCCAAAGGACCGTTTCTGACAGGCCAAGCATGGTGTCCTTGTTGCTGAGTTTTTCGTCAGGCATGATGGTGTTGCGATACTGCCTGAGTTGCGGTGGAAGAATGTGCTCGCAAAAGTATGTCTTGCCAATGTGCTGCGCGCCTATGAGTGTTGGCATGAGCTGGTTGTCGTCTACTTTCCCAATCATCAGGGCCACCATGTTTATAAACCACTTTTTCAGCAATGGCATACAGTAGTGACGTTCTTCCTCACTCTCGAAGATGATGAAGTCAAAGAACTGCTCTACGTAGTCGATTGACCGGTCCCATTCTTCAAGACTCTTGCAATAATCCACGATGGGATTGTAAGTGGGTGTGACATCTTGTGAACCGATGATGGATGTGAGCACATTGTCTGTCACATTTATTCCGCTCTGGCGAATGCGAGTAACGATTGTGCGGAACACTCTGTCAGTAAGTCGAGTCCAATTTTGTGATGCAGTGCCATCAAACGATTTAATGCGATAATCAATCAAATCCGTAATCTCGTTGAACCGGAACTCATAACTTTCATTGAGTTTTTCGATTACTCTTGTGGCTAACGGAACTGAGTCCTTTTCTTCACCTTTTCGAGGTCTGCCTCGTTGTGGCTTAAGACGCTCAGGAACAGATATGTCAATTCCATTGCGTCGTGCAAGCTCGAAGAAAGAGCCAAGACCTACGGAGCCATTTCTCGCAAGAAGGCAGTTCGAGAATTTATTGTCGCAGTCCTTGTAGTCGTACTTGCTGCTCAGACAGCTTACACGATGGAAGAGTTCCCTGCCAGCTTCACCCATGCTTGCAAGGGAGAAGGCAGTAATCATCCAATCCTGATAGTCGGCAGTGACGTCAGTATTAGCTTCTTCAATGCGTTTAACTACAGCCTCCACATGTTCCTTTTCGTTGACGGAGTTGGAACAAATACTCCGGTAAGTCCTGTTACTGTTATTCGCAGGCCTTACATTCAGTCTTGGCTGGTTCAATGTAAATCGAACAGTTTGTGTTTTCCAATAAAGACTTATTGATGTAGCACTCCCGATCGTGCGGCAAGAAACAAGCTCGGCATACATCACTGCCGCTTCTGTCGACAATGATTCCATATTGGAACTGGAGATAGTCCTTCACAAAGTCGAAATAGGCCTTGTGAGTACAACCATTCCGGTCGCCAACATAAATAATCCATTTCAGTCCAAGTCCTCGCGGGCTGGTGAAGAGGAGTTCTGTCTCGAAATTGCTGTCGCTAATCAAGAGTTGCTTAATCCTAAAAACTTCTTCTGTAGATTCAAGGTCATCGATGTCGACTGCCATCAATCCGCTATACTGCTTCATGCGGTCGGCCTTACGATATTCGAAGGTTCCAGAGAAGGTCGCAGTCATGAAATTCAGTTTCTTGAAATCTCGCTGCAATTCATCATCAGAGAGTTCCCTAAGAAGGGACGTGGGACTCTTAGCGGCATCGCTTATAATATAAGAGTATGCCTGCTGCACATTTATTTCTTTTTGGGGATTCGCTGACAATACTATTTCCCCCTTCTTGTTTTTATATCCCTTGCCGAAGATTGAGAACAAGGGAAATTGAATGGTATTATCCATAAAAAATCTTTTTTTTTGAGCATCACCCAATACGGGCTGGCTCGGTTCATAAATTGACCTTTCGGCCGTTGTGTCTTTCTAAATTGTCTTTTTTGGGGGGATTACAACATTTTGTAGCCGCCGGAACAATAAAGAAAATAAAAATTCATCTGCTCAATATCATCAAAAAACGGAGTTGTTTTTACTCTTGACTTTCCATATAGTTTTGCTTTAGTTCATTGCTCTTGCTATAAAATCACCAAACACACCGACGGGATTGTCGTACTATCATGCTTGATGTGAAAAAGCTTGACAAGGGGGCACCTCTCCTGGGTGGCAGATAGACCCTTATCGAAGCCACAAATTGTTGTTGTCAAATGATTAATAATGGGAAACGACCACCGTCGTTTTCCGTTTGCAAATCTACTACTTTTTTACGATACCACAATACAAAAAATGAAACTTTTTTCACTTTTTGTGCAAAAAAAACAAAAGGCCGTTGTCGTCGGTGAATGGCTTACCCTGCAATTGGCATCTACATGCATCGGAAATGGCTAAATCCAGATAAAACGACATTTTGAGTGCATCAGTTAACATGGAATTTCCATAAAATTCAGACTTGGAATGCAGATTTCTCCCATTAGTTTCGTTTTTCTCAGAAAAAACATTAATTTTGCGAGCAAAATTTGTGATTTATTGCTGATTACGCAACACACGCAGACCTATCCTCGTGATCGAATTGAAATGAAACGAATCCACTGGCACCGCCATTGACCAGATAAAGGAGCGCGATTATCCTGAAATTCTGAAGCCGTTCTCCGACAACATCCTCCTTGTCGGCATCAGTTACGACAAGGACAGCAAGAAACACTACTGCAAGATAGAGCAAGTTACGAAGGGATAACACCAAAGCAAGGCATACGACGGATAGAATCTGCGTATGCCTTGCCGGTTAAATGCGTGGGTTATACCGCACAAGCGTTTTTTCACTACTCGGGTGCTTTCAGGACAAGGCTGTTGAACCGGCATTCTCAATTGTGTTCGCGGCATTTCTGGAGTTGGGTGTTTATGGCTGAGCGGGGGAGTCCCAGTTCGAGGCATTTCAGGTAGTCGGGGAGTGCCTTGGAGTACTGTCGGTTGGAATAATGTATTTCGGCTCGGGCGAGGATGTAGTTGCGGTTCGAGGGTTCGAGGGTGATGGCCTGGGTGATGTCGTCGACGGCCAGTTCGTATTGCTCCGCTTCTTTTTCCATGTCGGCACGGATGGCATAGGGTTCTGCCTTGTCGGGGTGCTGATGGATGAGCAGGTCGATGTGTGTGCGTGCTTCGGGAATATGGCCTGTAGACATGAGGATGATGGTCTGGCCGAGACTGGCCATATAGTCGTCGGGATTGGCTGTGAGTGCCTGGCTGATGTATTTCTGTGCCTTGTCGAAATTCCGTATGCGTGTGTAGGCATAGGCGAGGAGAGAGGTGATTTTGTCCTGTTCGGCTTCAGGGGATGAGGATTGGAGTTGGGCGATGTCGAGGATTTTCTCGTAGTCGGCGATGGCGGAGTCGTAGATGCCGAGGCGGAGGTAGAGGTCGGCTCGGGCACGGATGAAGACTATGGTATGGGGGAATATCTCGATGGCACTCGTATAGCTGCGGATGGCGTCGCCGGTCTTTCCCAGCCGTTCCTGCAGTTTGCCCATGTTGGTATAGACGAGGGCATTGCGCGGTTCGGAAGGACTGGCCTTGAGTGCCTGGGAATAGAGGTCGACGGCAAGGAGTATGCTGTCGTTCCCGGTGGCTTTCATGGCTCTCTCCACGAGGTCGAGATAATCTTGTGCCGATGTTCCCATGGAACAAAGGAGGAGTATGGCGGTAAGGAGGTTTCTCATTCCTGGTGTAGCGAGGTTCGGTATTTGCTTTCGTCCTGATCGCTGAGCATGGAGAGATAGGATGAATAGCGGCTCTGACTGATTTGATGATTGCTGACGGCTTCAAGGACTGCACATCCGGGTTCGTGGGTGTGGGTGCAGTTGTTGAAGCGGCAGTTCTTGGAGTATTCGAATATCTCCCTGAAGTAATCGCCGATGTCTTCCTTCTCCATGTCGAAGGTGCCGAAGCCTTTGATTCCCGGGGTGTCGATGATGAATGACGGGGAGGACTCTGGTGTTTCGGAACCGGAGATAGGGGGCAGTGGGTACATCTCGGAATAGGTGGTGGTGTGCTTGCCTGTGTCGTAGGCATCGGAGATGTCGGCTGTACGGAGGGAGAGTCCCGGTATGAGGCGGTTGATGAGTGTGGTCTTCCCCACTCCGCTGTGTCCGGAGAGGAGGGTTATCCTGCCCTGTAGGAGGTTGCGTAGGGTGTCCATCCCTTCGTTCTTCCCTGCTGAGACGGTGAGGCACTGATAGCCGATGGCCTGGTAGAGGCGGACGAGTGCATGGAGGAGTTCCATGTCGGCGGCATCGTAGATGTCGACCTTGTTGAACACGAGGACGGCGGGAATGTCGTAGGCTTCCGCATTGGCGAGGAAACGGTCGATGAAGGTGGTGGTGGTGACGGGGTGGCTGACGGTGACGATGAGCATGCAGAGGTCGAGGTTGGCTGCAAGGATGTGGGATTGCTTCGAAAGGTTGATTGACTTTCGGATTATGTAGTTCTTACGGTCGGCTACGGATGAAATCATACCGTCAGCAAACTCCACCCTGTCGCCTATGACGACAGGGGAAGTGGACCGTATACCCTTAATGCGGAAGTTGCCCTTGACCGTACAGGTTTCAAGGGTACCTTCGTCAGAGAGGACAGTATACCAGGTGCCGGTGTTCTTTACGACTAAACCACGCATGGGCATTCGGGCCATTAGCCATTAGCCTTTGGCCATTGGCGTTTTATTTACATGCTAATGGCTAAGAGCTGATGGCAAATGGCCAAAAAACTATACTGTCATGATTTCCTTGTTCTTTGCCTCAAGGACTTCATCGATTTTCTTGATGAACTTGTCGTGGAGTTTCTGGCAGTCTCCTTCGGCATCCTTTTCGACGTCCTCCGGCACACCGTTCTTCACACTCTTCTTGAGCGAGTCGATGGCATCGCGACGGGCATTGCGCACACTGATCTTGGCCTGTTCGGCTTCCTTTGCACACTGCTTGGTGAGGTCGCGACGGCGTTCTTCGGTGAGTACTGGAATACCGAGGCGGATCTGTTCACCGTTGTTCTCCGGCATGATGCCTACAGGAGAGTCGATGATTGCCTTCTCGATGACCTTGAGCATGCTGCGGTCCCAAGGCTTGATGACGATGCTGCGTGCATCGGGTACACTGAGGTTTGCCACATTGCTGAGTGGCATCATTGCTCCGTAGGAGTCGACCTTTATGCCATCGAGAATATGCACGTTGGCACGTCCGGCACGGATACGGCTGAGTTTCTCATCGAGTGACATTACTGCCATCTCCATTGCCTCTTCGGCTTCACTGAGGAATTGTTTTACTTCGTCCATAGTTTTTTATTTACTTTTTTCACTTTTCACTATTCACTTTTCACTCTGGCTATGCCAGTATACTGCATCCTTCGCATGGTTTGAGTTGCTTGAAGAAGTCGTTGCCCTTGTCGTCGACGAGGATGAATGCAGGGAAGTCCTCTACCTCAATCTTCCAGATGGCTTCCATTCCGAGTTCAGGATACTCGACACACTCGATGGACTTGATGTTGTTCTGGGCAAGGATGGCAGCCGGTCCGCCGATACTTCCGAGATAGAAACCGCCGTGCTTCTTGCAGGCATTGGTGACGTCGATGGAACGGTTGCCCTTTGCCAGCATGATGCGTGAACCACCATTCTCCTGGAATTCGTCGACGTATGGGTCCATGCGCCCTGCAGTGGTCGGTCCCATGCTTCCGCAAGCCATTCCTGCAGGAGTCTTTGCAGGGCCAGCATAGTAGATAGGGTGTTCCTTGAGATACTGAGGCATCCCCTCACCGGCGTCGAGACGGGCCTTGATCTTGGCGTGTGCGATGTCGCGGCCTACTATGATTGTACCGTTAAGGCTGAG
>JAZQPD010000033.1:0-11108 GCA_045628285.1 Bacteroidaceae bacterium | reverse complement strand
CGAAACAGGTGCTAGGCATCACCATCAAGAATTTCCGTGCTGACTGCGGTTCCTTCTCTAAGGAGATCATCGAAGCCGTTGAGCCACGATGCGAACATTTCTACATCAGAGCCAGCAACTGCTCTGCAAGGCACGAAGAGTTCAGGGTGCATGAGGGCTGGGAAAGCGTGGAGATAGACTATCAGAAATGCGAACTTGCTTCTTTCGGCTGCGAGATGAACGATTCAAGATACCGTCTTGTCGTGCAACGTTCGCCCAAGAAGGAAGACGGGAGAATCGTGACCGACATGTTCGGCAGCGTGTATGTTTACAGAGCCATCATCACAAACGGCTGGAAGATGAGCGAGAGGGATGTCGTCCTCTTCTACAACAAGCGTGGGGAAAGCGAGAAGGACTTCGACATTCAGAACAACGACTTCGGATGGGCGCACCTTCCGTCCTCCTTCATGTACGACAATACGGTATTCATGCTGATCACCGCCATGCTGAAGAACTTCTTCCTGTATCTCACCCAGACGCTGAGTGTAAGCATCAAGGCTATCAGGAAGACGAGCCGACTGAAAAAGGTCCTTCTCCATTTCATCTGCGTGCCGGCCAAATGGGTTGTACGTTTTGCTTACACTCTTATGAATATAAACAAATAACGCAGAAAACTCTGATCTCGTGGTATACTTTTCGATTATTATGGCGGTATACTTTTCAATTACTATTTACATAGTATGACCGAGTTAGAACGACAACAATATCTACTTTCCAAGTACCCGAAAGAGAATGAGGAATGCGAATGGAAAGAGTTCAAGAACCTGAAGAATGACTTCAATGGTAAAGAGAAGGATGATGTCATCTCATACGTTTCTGCCTTGTCCAACATGGAAGGCGGACATCTTGTCATTGGCGTTGTTGACAAGACACTTGAAATTGTTGGTACAAATACCTACAACTATGACCTACAGAGGGCAAGGCTGAGATTGACTGATCAATGCACCAATCTGCCATCAGAAGGATTGTCGGTTGAGGAATTCATCACAGATGACACGCACAAGACAGTTTGGGGTGATTCGTGTACCAAAGCACATGAAGCGGCGTCCTGTGTATGCACACAGTAAAGCGTGGCAAAGGTTGGACGATTCATTGGTAGAATTGACGGACTCCAGACTCAATGCGATTCTTGATGAGCAAGAATCTTCTTACGACTGGTCTGCTCAAATAATTGAAGGAGCAACGATTGATGACCTTGATGCTGACGCCATCAAACTTGCTCGTGAGGGTTATAAGCAGCGTTATCCGAAGTTTGCTCAGGAATGTGACACATGGAGCGACAAGGTGTTCCTTGATAAGTCATGCCTGACAATAGATGGTAAGATAACTTGCGCCACATTGTTGCTTGTGGGTAAGGAAGAAAAGGCTCACAAGCTTAATCACATGGCACAAATCGTTTGGAAGTGTTTTCAGGATGGGCAAACCTTTGGCGACATCTATACCATTCCTTTCATTCGTACCACCAGTGAGTTGCTGAATCGCATAAGGAACTATCGCTTCAAGATATACCCCAAGAATTCTCTCATTCCAGCAGAGGTTTGGAAATATGACACAGAGAGCATTCTAGAAGGACTCCATAATTCAATAGCCCACCAACGATACGAAAGTGGTTCACGAATCATTGTCACAGAAGACAAGGACAAATTGACGTTCCAGAATGATGGTTACTTCTATGATGGTTCTTATAGCCAGTACATAACAGGAGAGAAGACTCCACGTAACTACCGCAACCCTGCATTAGTCAAAGCAATGGTAAATATCAAGATGATTGATACCCAAGGTTATGGCATTCATAAGATGTTTGTTAGCCAGAAGGAGCGTTATCTCCCTATGCCAGACTACGATAAGTCAACAGCCACAGAAGTTGTTCTTACACTCCCAGGTACTGTCATCGATGAGAACTATAGCCTTATGCTATTGGAGAACCGCAATCTGTCTTTAACGGATGCAGTACTCCTTGATTCTGTACAAAAGGGGAAACGAATATCATCAGAGGCAGTTGCAATGCTCCGCAAGCGCAAGCTGATAGAAGGTCGTCTGCCACACATATTCATTGCCAAGGATATTGCTCAGGTAACTGACCAGAAAATAGAATACTCCAAGCACAAGGGGCTTGATGACAAGAAATGTGAAGCATTGCTCCTTGACTCCCTAAAAGATCACGGTTCACTGACCAAACCAGAGATTGTTCGCTTGTTGTGGGATATACTGCCAGACCAGTTGGATGATAGCCAAAAGGGAAACAAGATAGATAATCTACTAAGAAAGATGAAAGCTAGCAACAAAGTAAAATCAACACGCGCAGGTAGAATCTCGACTTGGTTTCTCGCGTAAGTACTGACTAAATTTACATGAGATTACGTGAGAATATGTATATATAAAGAGAGTGCCATCCTTAAAACTCAAAAATATACAACACTGATTTTTAGTTACATACGCTAAGTATAGAGGTTTCGCGTAAACGAGTGAATTTACGAGCGATTACGCGAGATTTCCGTGAGGTTTCCGTGAAGTTCCTGGATGCTATAGATACCAAAATCGCCAATTTCATGTCTGGCCTTCAAGAAAAATATGATCAGATTCTTGCGCAGAACGAGTCACTTCGTAAGGAGAACGCAGAACTGATATCGCTTTTTTGTGCACATGGCATTGAATACAAACCAAAGTACAAGGAAGTGAAGGACTCTGTATATTCGCCTATCTCATTCTCTGCCACCTATGTACCGTTGCCCTGTGTTGTGTATGGAGTTGCTGATAGTCTGTGTGTGCCCCCGTGAACCATATAGCGGATGAACTTGTAAGGAAGATCCTTATTTTTCCTTGGATTATTCGCTTGTTTCAGATTTTTTGTGTAAGTTTGCAACTCGTAATTCGTAATTCGTAAATAATACAATATGGTTCGTAAGTTTGATTTTCTCATCATTGGTTCCGGTGTAGCTGGAATGAGTTATGCCCTTAAGGTTGCGAGGGCTGGGAAGGGAAAGATAGCAATCCTGTGTAAGACTACGATTGAGGAGGCTAACACGGCAAAGGCACAGGGGGGTATCGCTTCGGTGACGAACCTGCCGGTGGACAATTTCGGCAAGCATATAGAGGACACGATGATTGCCGGCGACTACATCAGTGACCCTGATGCTGTGGAGCAGGTGGTAAGGAATGCTCCTGCACAGATAAAGGAGTTGTTGCAGTGGGGGGTGAACTTCGGCAGGAACGAGCAGGACGACTTCGACCTCCACAAGGAGGGTGGACACTCTGAGTTCAGGATCCTCCATCATGCCGACGATACGGGTGCCGAGATTCAGCGGGGCCTGATTGCTGCTGTGCGCGAGCATCCCGACATAGAGGTTCTCGACCATCACTTTGCAGTGGAAATCATCACCCAGCATCATTTGGGTGTGAGAGTGACCCGCCGTACCCCCGACAAGGTGTGCTATGGTGCCTATGTCCTCAATCCCGAGACCCAGAAGATTGACACTTATCTTGCAAAGGTTACGGTGATGGCTACAGGCGGTACGGGCGCGGTCTACAGGACTACTACGAATCCCGACATAGCCACTGGCGATGGTATTGCCATGGTCTACCGTGCAAAGGGGGCGGTGAAGGATATGGAGTTTGTGCAGTTCCATCCTACTGCTCTCTACAATCCGAAGGAGACTCATCCTGCCTATCTCATAACGGAGGCAATGAGGGGATATGGCGGTATCCTGCGTCTGCCTGACGGAGAGGAATTCATGCAGAAATACGACGAACGCCTGTCGCTGGCTCCCCGCGACATCGTGGCTCGTGCCATCGACAAGGAGATGAAGATTCACGGACTCGACCACGTATGTCTGGACGTGACCCACAAGGATCCGGAGGAGACGAAGCATCATTTTCCCAACATATACCAGAAGTGCCTGAGTATCGGTATCGACATCACGAAGGAGTATATCCCTGTCGTTCCGTGTGCCCACTACATGTGTGGAGGCATCAAGGTCAACCTGAATGCCGAATCGACCATTCACCGCCTTTATGCCATAGGCGAATGCAGTTGTACGGGGCTTCATGGTGGAAACCGTCTGGCAAGCAACTCACTCATTGAGGCTGTGGTCTATGCCGATGCGGCAGCAAGGCACTCACTCGAGGTGATTGACGACTATGACTTCAACGAGAACGTGCCCGAATGGAACGACGAGGGCACTCTCACCAATGAGGAGAAGGTGCTCATTGCCCAGGATGCCAACGAGGTGGAGCAGATCATGAGTACGTATGTGGGAATTGTGCGGAGCGACCTGCGTCTGCACCGTGCCTGGGAACGGCTCGACCTGCTGTACGAGGAGACGGAGCATCTCTTCAAGCGGGTGAAGGCTACGAAGGATATTTGCGAACTCCGCAATATGATAAATGTAGGGTATCTCATTACCCGTCAGGCTCTGGAGAGGAAGGAAAGCCGGGGACTGCACTTCACCATCGACTATGAGAAGCATGCCCTCGACAACCAGAAGAAATCGCACATCCCGCAGAGCTTCAAGAATTATTATTGAAGAATTTGGATGTAGATTTAAACATTAATGACCATTAATCTAAACATTAATCAGACATTAATTTTATTTATGGCTGATGGCAAAATGTTTAGCACAAATAAAAAATTATATTAATGTTCCGATTAATGTTTTAATTAGTGTTTGATTAATGTTTAAAATCAAAAACATACGAACTTGCGAAACATACATTGTTAAATGATTAGGGAATGCGGAAGTCAAGACAGCAACTACATAAAAAGGAACGGACAAGATTGCTTCTCTTTAAGTCATTGCTCGTAGCAGTGGCAACGGCTGCAGTGGTCTATTTCATGCCGAGATTCAATAGTTTCAACTATACCTACGAACTGAATCAGCCGTGGCGGTACGGTGCACTGATTTCTGCGCATAAGTTCAACATCATGATGAGCGACTCTGCCCAGATTCAGCGAAGAGACAGTATGGCAAGCCATTTCGTGCCGTACTACAACAACGATGCATCATTGCAGAAGAATGTACAGTTGGCATTGAACTCCCTGGCAGACAAGAATGCCGTTGAACCACGAATCACACGCCTGTTTCAGACTCTCATCGATTCCATCTATGCACATGGGGTCATCTCGTCCGTACAGTCCGACAGTCTCAACAGCCGGCATACGGCTCGTATCCGCGTGATCAATGGGAACACGGCATCTGAGGTGCCGGTATCAAGACTCTTCACTGCCAAGTCGGCATACGAATACATACTTGAGCACCTACCGTCAGCCGATGCCTACAGGGAGGCATTCGACAAGATAAACTTCAATACCATCATTGCCATAAACCTGACTCCCGACGAAATGAAGACCCGTACGGCACTGGAGGAAGAACTCAGTGCGCTGTCGTTCAGCCTCGGATTTGTCAGGGTGAACGAGAAAATTGTAGACAGGGGTGAAATCGTCACGGAAGAGATTTACCAGAAACTGAAGTCGTACGAACAGATTGCCAAGCCCCTCAATGCCCAATCCTCAATCCTCAACCTTCAATCATCCCCTCTCATCGGTCAGACATTCCTTGTCATGACCATAATGGTGCTGCTGGTAATCTATCTCTCGGTATATCGCAAGGACTACATCACTAACCGGAGGAGTTCCATCCTGCTCTTCTCGCTCATAACGTTATTCCCCGTCATTGCATCGGTCATGGTGGCTCATCATGTTTTCCATGTGTTTGCCATCCCGTGCTGTATGGCACCGATAATCATACGGGTGTTCCTCGACTCGCGCACGGCATTCGCCTTCCACTGCGGAATGGTGATGCTCATATCGCTCATTCTGTCGCAACCATACGAGTTCATCATCATTCAGATTGTAGCAGGACTCGTGGCAATTCTCGACCTGCGCGAACTCACGCAGCGCTCACAGATTATCCATGCAGCGCTCACCATCACACTGGTAACCATCTTCTTCTACTGTGCATACCAGTTGGCTACCGGAGCAGAATTCAAGGATATTGACTATCGTACATTGATTTATTTCATAGTCAACGGCATACTCCTCCTCTTCACCTACCCGTTGTTCTGGATGATGGAGAAACTGTTCGGGTTTGTATCCGACGTCACCCTCGTGGAACTCTCCAACATCAGTCATCCTCTTCTCCGCCAACTCTCCGAGGACGCACCCGGGACATTCCAGCACTCCATGCAGGTGGCAAACCTTGCAGCCGAGGTGGCGAAGAAAATCGATGCCAAGGTACTGCTTGTCAGGACGGGGGCTCTCTATCACGACATAGGCAAGATGGACCGTCCGGTGTTCTTCACTGAGAACCAGGCTGGTGGGAATCCCCACAAGCACCTCTCCAGCATCAAGAGTGCAGAGGTCATCATTGCCCATGTGGAGAAAGGACTTGCCCTTGCCGACAAATATAATATCCCGAAGGTCATCAGGAACTTCATATCAAGCCATCACGGTACCGGCAAGACCCAGTATTTCCTTGTGACATATAGGAACGAACATCCAAATGAGGAAGTCGACGAGAGTCTGTTTGCCTATCCGGGACCCAATCCGCAGACAAAGGAAGAGGCGATACTCATGATGTCGGACGCTGTGGAGGCTTCTTCAAGAAGTCTTAGCGACTACACGGAGACAAACATAGGCGACTTGGTTGACAGAATAGTTGACAACCAAGTCGACTCAGGCTTCTTCAGGCAGTGCCCAATCACATTCCGCGACATCAGCGAAACCAAGGAGGTGTTCAAGAATCGTCTGAAGACCATCTATCACACCCGTATTTCATATCCCGAACTCAACCAACCTGGCTCCCAGGCTTGACAGTTCGCTGCACCGTAGTCACGACCAGACTCTCGTCGGCATCCACGGCACTCAGAATCATTCCGTTGCTGACAAGACCGTTCTTGAATTCCTTTGGAGCAAAGTTGGCAACGAAGAGTACCTGCTGGCCTACAAGTTTTTCCGGTTCGGTATAGTATTGTGCAATGCCACTTACTATGGTGCGCTTCTCCATTCCGTCATCAATGAGGAATCGGAGCAGTTTCTTCATCTTGGGCACTTTCTCGCATTCAAGGATGGTACCCACTCGGATATCCAGTTTCTCGAAATCATCGAATGTGCATACGGGCTTTACGGGAGCAGCCTGTACGCTTGCCATCTCGTTTGCCTTCTTGGTAGCCTCCAGTTTGTCGAGTTGAGCCTGAATGACCTCGTCCTCAATCTTCTCGAAGAGCAGTGACGGTTCGCCAAGTTGCTTGCCGGCAGGGAGCAGGTCCATCGAACCCAGTTCCTCCCATCTGAACGAGTCGAGGTTTATCATCTCCCTCAGTTTCCTGCTTGATGAAGGCAGGAATGGTTCGAAGGCAATGGCAAGGTTGGCAGTGAGTTGGAGCGAGAGGAAGATGACGGTCTTCACTCTCTCCGGATCAGTCTTGATGACCTTCCACGGTTCTTCGTCAGCAATGTACTTGTTTCCTATACGGGCAAGATTCATAGCCTCCTTCTGTGCATCACGGAACTTGAACTGGTCGAGCAATGCCTCCGTCCTCTGCTTTACGTCGCAGAACTCGGCAATGACCTGTTTGTCGTGCTCGGTGAGTTCGCCACATTGCGGAACGATGCTGTCGTAGTATTTCTTCGTGAGTTGCAATGCCCTGTTCACGAAATTGCCGTAGACTGCCACCAACTCGTTGTTGTTTCTTGCCTGATAGTCCTTCCAAGTGAAGTCGTTGTCCTTGGTCTCAGGAGCATTGGCTGTAAGTACATAACGGAGAACGTCCTGCTTGCCAGGCATGTCGACGAGATATTCGTTGAGCCATATAGCCCAGTTTCTCGAAGTGCTTATCTTGCCACCCTCGAGGTTCAGGAACTCGTTCGACGGCACATTGTCTGGAAGGATGAAGTCGCCGTGAGCCTTGAGCATGGTAGGGAATACGATGCAATGGAACACGATGTTGTCCTTGCCGATGAAGTGTACAAGCCTCGTCTCTTCGTCCTGCCACCACTTCTGCCAAGGTCCGTACTTCTCTGGATTGTTGTCGCACAGTTCCTTGGTGTTGCTGACATAGCCTATCGGGGCATCAAACCATACGTAGAGCACCTTGCCCTCGGCACCTTCCACAGGTACCGGTATGCCCCAGTTGAGGTCTCTTGTCACTGCACGGGGATGGAGTCCTCCGTCCAGCCAACTCTTGCACTGGCCGTACACATTCGGTCTCCACTCGCTGTGGTCGCGCAGAATCCATTGCTCCAACCATTCCTGATACTTGTCGAGAGGCAGATACCAGTGTTCCGTCATCTTCTTCACCAACGGATTGCCCGTCACGGCATTATAAGGGTTGATAAGTTCCTCGGGAGAGAGGTCGCGACAGCATTTCTCACACTGGTCACCGTAGGCCTCCTCATTGCCGCAGTGAGGACAGGTGCCGCGTATGTTCCTGTCGGTAAGGAACTCGCCCTCCTGCTCGTCGTAGTACTGCTCGCTTCCCTGCTTCACGAACTTGCCCTCATCATAGAGTTTGCGGAAGAAGTCGGATGCAAACTTGTGATGGATGTCGGATGTGGTACGCGAGTAGACATCGAAACTGATGCCGAAGTCCTCAAACGATTTCTTTATTATGTTGTGGTACCTGTCCACCACATCCTGAGGAGTACATCCTTCCTTCCTTGCACGGATGGTGACAGGAACTCCATGTTCGTCGCTACCACCTACGAAAAGCACTTCCTCCCCCTTCAGGCGAAGGTATCTTGCATAGATATCGGCAGGGATATACACCCCTGCCATGTGTCCGATATGCACTGGTCCGTTGGCATACGGCAGTGCAGATGTAATCAATGTCCTCTTGAAGTTCTTCATACTTTCTGAAAATTCTGACTGCAAAGGTAGCAATAAAAATGAAGAATGGAAAATGAAAGATGAAAAAAATGAAGAAGAACACCTTTAAATCGAATGATCTGCCGGCACCTCAATGTTGCTCCATGCCTTGAGGGATGTCCATGGGACGTATGGATTGCTCCAGAAGGCATCCGTGACAGGAAGTCCGAGGGCGCAGAAGACTCCGCAGCACAGGTATTCGCTGCCCGTGTTGATGTAGTCCTCTGACATGTGGATCTGGGCACCCGTATAGCCTACACGCAACCATCCGCCATCGTCGAATGTGTTGCGCTGCGACAACTGACGTTTGATTACGGCAGTCATGGCACAGCGTACCTGTGCAGGGTTGACGTGTGCCGGCAGCAGATGGAGCAACGCTGCATCGCTCATGGCATGGAAGGAACCGAACCGATACGTGATGGAGCGTCCGATGACAGGGTATGACCCTTCAGGTGAAATCATGCGTTCCTGCTGTTCGGCATACCGTCCCAAGCGTTTCTGCTGGGTAGGGAGGAAATCGGCATTCCTGAGATTGTGTTTCTTGCACACCATCAGTACCTCGGTGAGCATCGGCTGGATGACGAGGCTGTTGTAGTAGTCGAGATGGAAGTCCCTGCCGTCACCATACCATCCGTCACCCTTGTACCAGTTGTTCCTGAACTTCTCCACACCGTTCATCATACGAGCCTCATCACGCTGGCCGTCAAACTCCAGCAATGCTGCCTCGATGATTGAGGCAAAGAGCAGCCAGTTGCTTTCGTACGGCTGTATGGAACGGCTTGCCTTCAACTCCTTTATCATGTTCTGCTGGGTGGTTTTGTCTAATTTTCCCCACAACTGCTTAGGGGCACGGAGAAGTTCCTCTGCCAGGAATGCGGCATCGACAAGTGGCTGACGGTGGCGGTTGGCAGTAAAGCGCAGATAGTCTGGCGACTGAGGATCAACGGCATTCCTGAGACCTCGCACGGCATAGTCGATCATCTGGGCACGCTGTCTGCCCTCTGGTGTGTCGTCAGGTCCGAGTTCGAGCCACGGAGCGATACCGCAGACGGTGCGGCCTACTGCCTCGAGATAGGACACCTCGCGACGGTCAGGGTCGTTTGACAGCGACTCAAACGGGAAGTTCTTCTTCAGTGTTCCCTCTGCCAAGTTCTTCATTACAGGGGTGGCAATCCTTACGAGGGCATCCACCCATTCCTTCCGGTCATCCTGCGGAGAAGGATTTGCAATAAGTTTCTTCATGCGGAGCAGTGCCTCTATGTAGTAATAGTCTGCATAAGTGAGCGGAACATCCACCTCACTCTTGCCAGGCAATGAACCCACGCAATGTTTTATGATGAATCCCCCCTGTTCGCCAGCCTTGGCAAGGTATGCCGGAGAGGAAAGCGAACGGACTTGTTTCTCAGCCATCTGCAGCCAGAGTGAGGCATCGGCCGACGGGTCAAGTTGCGACAGTTCGGTTAAGGCACTTGCCATCACAGCACCCGCAGAGGCATCGCGCGGTGCATTGGGAATATCAGGAGTATCAAAGTCCCAGTATGGTATGCCGTCTTCAGGCATACGGGGGTGGGTACAGACGAACCGTGCAATGCGGCGAGCCTGTTCGAGGTATCTTGGGTTGAGGGTCTCGCGGTACATCATCGTGTAGCCATAGAGCCCCCATGCCTGTCCGCGTGCCCATGCACTGGAGTCGGAAAACCCTTGTGCCGTCTGCTTGGCATGAGGCTTGCCAGTGGCAGGATCGTACGACACGACATGATAGGTGCTGAAATCCTCACGGAAGTGGTTCTTCATGGTGGTGTTGGCATGAGTTTCAGCCACACGGACGAAATGGCGGTCATTGGTCTCGCGTGTCATGAAACACAGCATCTCAAGATTCATCATGTTGTCAATGATGACAGGGTATTTCCATCTCCTGCTTGATTCCCACGACTTGATGACTCCGAGTTTCTCGTCATATCGTGTCAGCAGACTTGCCGTACCCTCCTTGATTATGTCGAGATAGCGCTTGTTGCCAGTGATATTGTAGCCCTGACCGAAACTGCAGTAGAGCATGAATCCCAGGTCGTGGGTGTCAGTCATCTTCTTCACAGGTTCGGTACGGTCGGTAAAGAGTTCGGCATAGCGGCGCAAACTGTTGTCGGGCTTGTCGGCATACAGTTGCCACAACACGCCAGGGAAGAATCCTGAACACCACCAGCGGAAATC
>JAZQPD010000032.1:0-4170 GCA_045628285.1 Bacteroidaceae bacterium | reverse complement strand
TTCCGCTTCCTGCTCGCTGCTCATTATCGACACGCTCCTGACGGGTGCGTCAGGATTGCTGACAAAGTGTTCTACGACGGCACTCATGGATTTCGCCAGACTATCTGCAAGTTCCGATGTATAGAAAGCTTCGTCATATCCAATCTTTATTACATGACCACCATCAGGAGTGCTGTTTATGACAAACTTCATCTTGAACTTTGCAAGGTCGAGGCTAAGGCCTTTCAGCAATGCCTTTTCTCCACGGACTATGTTGTCAGTCAGGACTCCTACCTGATACTCGAATATTATCTCTGGCTTGAAGCCATAGTCTGCTGCAATCTGTGCGAACGGATATTGCTCGTGATTGATTGTGTCAGAGAAATTCCTGTCTGTATCCTGGATGAAGCCACTTACAGTCTGGTCGTTTATCTCGCTACTTAGTGCAAGTGTGTTGACAAACATACCCATAGTGTTGTAGGTACGCAGATTGCTCCGGCCATTGGATATGGTACCGAGGTAAACCTGCTTGTTATTAACGAAGCGGCTGACGGTATAGTATGCAGCAGCAAGGAACACACTCATCGGTGTCACGCTGAACTTTCTGGCAAGATGTTCTACATGAGCCATGTCTGTCGGATATATGCAATAGCCGATGGTATGGCTGGCCGTATCGTCCTTAGGTTTGTCGGGTACAATCTCGCTGGCACCCTCACAGTTGGCAAGACGTACATCGAAGAAGGACTTGGCTGCCATATATTCCTCGCCACCTTCTGCGACTTTCTGATCGGCAGCGAACTGGAGATAGGTGTAGTCCTCCCTGTCTACTTCCTCACCATTCAGACGTGCAGAGATTTCCTTTGCAATCATGTCGATGGAACTTCCGTCGGTCACCAGATGGTGGATATCCATGAAGAGATGCAAGTTGCTTGCTGTCCTGACAATTTCGAAATGGAACAATGGACCTTGTGTGATATTGAAAGGACGGATGAAGTCGTGCCTGTAGGCATCGATACTTTCCTCCGGCATCTCGCTGACAGGTATCTCGACAAGCATGTCCTTGTCAAGGAACTGTCTGACTTCACCTTCCTCTGTACCGAATATCAGCCGGAAACTCTGGTGGTTGTCCACTGTAGCCTTCACTGCATCCAGAAGTTCCTCTGCTGTGATGTTGCGTGAAAACGTAAGCTGCATAGGCACATTGTAGAGTGTAGTGTCAGGGTTCTTCAGACAATCGAAATAGACACCTGTCTGCGAATATGTCAACGGAGCAGAGGCGAGGGGTGAGAGATTAGAGTTTTCGTTATCGTTATCGTTTTCGTTCCTACCACTCATCCACATCTCAAGTATTGCATTCTCGATGCTCTGCAGCGAGCCTGTCTTTACAAGGGACTTCGAATTGACCTGAACACCGTACTTCTTGTATATGAGTGTTGCAAGCTTGATGCTTGAGATTGATGTGAGGCCGACAAAGCCGAGTATATCGGTAATCGTGAAGTCTTCGGTGTTAACTACAGAGGCGATGATGGTCTTAAGTTCTATCTCCAGCGCATTGAGAGGGGCAGCGGGAGTATTGCCCTCTGCTGTCCTTGCCCTCAACTCAGGCTTCGGCAGTGCCTTCTTGTCCACTTTCTGGTTCACGTTCAAAGGAATCTTCTCGATCTGCATGGTGACTGCCGGCAACATGTATGGAGGTTTCTGTTCGAGGATGAACTGGTTAAGGTCATCAATGTTCAGAGTCTCGTCACTGACCACATACGCAGCAATGAACTTGCCTCCGTTAGGGTCATCAAATGCCTGAACAGTAACATCGTTGATGCCCTTGAACTCACGGATTACGGCCTCGACTTCCTTCAGTTCAATGCGGAAGCCACGAATCTTCACCTGACCATCCTTACGTCCGACGAACTCGATGTTTCCGTCCTGACGGTAGCGCACGATGTCACCAGTATGGTAGGCACGTTCTCCATCCATGACGAAAAATGCCTCTGCCGTCTTGTCCGGACGATTGAGATATCCACGGCCGACTTGTTTGCCGACTATGATAAGTTCGCCAGTGGCACCTACTGGAAGTCGATGCAGATTCTTGTCCATGACGTAGCAGTTCACCAGGTCTGTCGGCTTGCCAATCGGGATGTTCGACTCCTTTCTGAGTACAGGAGTGATTGTTGCGAAGACAGTACATTCAGTAGGACCGTAAAGATTATGGAATGTATATCCCACGGCAGGATCGACACTTACGAGTTTCTCGCCACCTACGCTGAGATGTCTAAGCGAGTGATTCTCGGTGTTCTGAAGGAACTGCACGCCCACCTGCGTGGTGAAGAAACCATGGGTGATGCCGTTGGCTTCGAAATAGTCATTGATGGCGACGAGGTCGAGACGGATTTCTTCAGGAATGACGTGAACCGTAGCACCAGTTGTCAGTGCAGGATAGATATCCATCATGTTGGCATCGAAGCCAAACGAAGCGTATGCAGCAACTCTATGTTCTGCCTTAAGGTCGTAGTACTTACGATAGAACTTGATGAATGCCACGAGATTCTGATGCTCAAGCATCACGCCCTTTGGCACACCTGTGGAGCCTGATGTGTAGAGAAGGATGAATAGACTTTGAGGGGTGAGGATTGAGTGTTGAGGGTTGAAAGCTTTCGTTTTCGTTATCGTTGAGAGTTCTGAGGTCAGGAGCACTTCTCCGTCGTATTCGTTGATAATGGAACTGAGTTCGTCGTCTGCAATGAGCAGGGCAACATCAGCATCTTTAACCATGAAGTTGAGTCGTTCCTGAGGATAGCTCGGGTCGAGTGGCTGATAGGCACATCCTGCCTTCATGGTTGCCAGTGGCAGAATGAAGATGTACTCGTTTCTTGGAATGAGGATGGATACGACAGGCTCTTTCTTGGCACAGCCTGATTGCTGAGCTTGACGAAGTACCTTGTCATATATATAGCCGCCAATCCTGTCTGTCAGTTCGTCCAGTTCCCGATAGGTATATTTCTTCTCCTTATATACGGCTGCTATGTTGTCGGGATATTGCCTTGCAGTCCTCTGGAAGAGCGACAACACTGTCTGGTCGGCATCTTCATCGGCAGACACAGGATTATTCTTTATATTGAATGAGTCAAGTATGGATGTCATCTGTTCGTCACACAGGCTAACATCACAGACCTTTTCACATGTCAGTAATTCTGTTGTTATATGCTGAACGGCAGAAGCGAAGCCTTTCATCATAAAATCAGAGAAGGAACTCTCGTCATACTGTATTCTGATAAAGCCTTGTTCCATGTCCCCCTCTATAAGCACGGAAAGCGGGAATTTTGCCTTTTGCAGTTCAAGCTTCTGAATTTTCAGTTCACCATTCTTACAATGATACTTGTTGAGAACACCGACTTGATAAGCGTACATGATATTCGCCATATAACCATAGTTCTCAACTATCTTTCCATAAGGATAATCCTCATGGGCCAAGGTTTCCATGAACGTATCAGCCGTCTTTTTCAGGTATTCATCGACAGACATGGCGGAATCCACATTGCATACTAATGGCAATGTATTTACAAACATGCCGAAAGTGCCGGATATACGTGGGTTACTTCTGCCGTTCGAAACAGTACAGATTCCTACAGTATCTTCAAATGTATATTTACTGACTGCAATTGTCACAGCTGCAAGATATAGTGAAGCTGGTGTTATGTTCAGTCGCTTACACTTACCCTGCGCACCCTTCAGGTCAGTCGGGATTTTTATCTCGCCCTGATGGTGGCTCTCATCATTGACATATTTATCAGTGATTAGTGCTGAAGCCTCCTCTATCTGGCCGAGTTGCTCTGCAAAGAATTGTTCTGTGGATTCCTCTATCTTTTGGTCGCCCACAAACTGGTAGTAGTTATAGTTTTCTGGCATCAATGGTTGTCCATCAATTGACTGGCACAGCTGACGATAGAATATGTCTAACGAACCACCGTCCATGATGAGGTGATGGAAGTCTGCCAAGAGATATACTCCAGAAGGAGCCTCTACAACTTCCAGATGGAAGAGTGGTCCATCCTGTAAAGCAAATGGGCGTACAAAGTCCTTCCTCTCTTGTTCCAGTTCCTCGTCTGTCTTTGTAAGGATGGTAATGTCAATATCCTTTTTCTCCATTGAGCACTGGTACGCATCACCATTGTCATCATTCTGGAAATGGGTGTA